>JBKJRR010000521.1:0-2773 GCA_046594635.1 Burkholderiaceae bacterium | reverse complement strand
ATCCCCCGCGCCGTTGCCCGCCGCAGCGAGCACCTCGCCAGAGGCGAGGATCTGCGCGCCATGATCCTTGGTGAGCTGTTCGATACGCGCCGCGAGGATCACGACGTTGCCGGTAATGGAGTATTGCTTGCGCACCGCGGAGCCGACGTTGCCGGTGACCGCCTCGCCGCAGTGCAGGCCGATGCCGATGCGGGTCGGCGGAATCGTCCCGCCCGCGGCCAGCGCCTCGATGCGCGTTACCAGCTCGCGTGCTGCGGCAATCGCGTCCCGGCACTCTGCGCCGGACGCCAGCGGTGCGCCGAAGCTGGCCATGAAACCGTCGCCAAGGAACTGGTTGATGACACCTCGGTGACGGTTCACCACGTCGATCGAGGCGCCGAATACAGCGTTCTGGAGTGCGACGATTTCCTCGGGAGACATGTTCTCGACCATCGGCGTGAAGCCGCGAATGTCCATGAACATCACGCAAACGAAGGCACGCCGGCTCGCAAGCCCGGCACCGCCGCGCAGCAGCGCCTCGACAATTTCCGGCGACACCTGCTGGCCGAAAGTGCCCAGGATGCGCTCGCGCTCCTGCTGCGCCCGGAAGGCGTTACCGACGCGGCGCTTGAGCTGGTGCGCGACGAAGCCTGCGGCGAGTCCTGCGAGCAGCAGCATGGCGCCTTTGGCCAGGTAAAAAGGCGGCGCTTCGAGCGCTGTACCGGAAATCGCCGCTCCGCCAGTTCCCGCGTAGTACCAGCACAGCGCGACGTACTCGACCGCAGCGACCGCGCCGGTGAACAGCGACAGGCGAAAGTCCAGTCGCATGGTGGACAGGACGATGAACACGCCATAGATGAGCACGGCTGCCCCCTGCAGCACGACCGCGGGATTGGCCTCACGGGCGACGAACACGATGAGCAGGCTCGGCACACTGGTCTCGACAAAGGTATTGAGGAAACGCAGCGCGTCCGGAATGGCCTTGCCTGCTGCCGCACGGCGCCCGACTGCGTAGCGCACCGCAAGCTCGTAGACGAGCAGCAGCGCCAACGTGGCGCCGGACCTGACGATACCGACAGGGGTGGAGAAGTAGTGTCGATACTGCGCGTGGTAGACGGCGTCAAGCGCGCCGAAAACAATGAGGAGAATGGCCAGCAGCGCGGCAAGCGCGCCCATGCGCATGCGTTCGCTGGCGACTATTTCGCGTGCGAGATGGTCTTCGAATGAAACTGCCGGCGCCATGGGGCGAGAATATCAGCCATCACGGCGACATTGCCGAAGGCAGCGACGCGGGCCAGCTGCCTGCTGACGCAGACCGAGATAAATGCGCTGCTGTGCCAGATGGACGCGACGGACCGCTGCGATCAGTGCAACCACGGCTGGCCGACCTGGCGCCAGATCAGCGTGCGCGAACGCGACAGTTTGCTCCTGCGCGCAGGGCAACTTCCTGACGATCGTTGTACTTCAGTTCACACGAAAGAAGCGCATCTCGACTCGATCCGGATACCTTGCGCCGGTACCGATGAATACACTTTCGGTCAACCAGTGCAAGGCTTCACTGGACACTTCGAAGCTCGGTATACAGCGGAAATAGATCGCCTGTGGATCGACCGGCTCGCCACGCACCAGGCGCGCGATGTCGGCGGCGTTGCCGCGCCGTAGCGCGCGGTTCTGCACAAAGAGGTGCTGCCCGCGATGCGCCGGGTTGTCCAGCGCGATGATGTAGCGGGCATCGAGGTCGGCGCAGGTGTCGGATACGACGATCTGGAAATCTGCGCCGCCAGGCAGCACGTGACCCTGCAACTGGGGCCCATCCAGCTTGCCGCCGGTGATCGGGATGATGCGCCGTCGTCCGCGGCTGTTCAGGCCGCTCACCATGCCCGCTTCGATCGGCGGGGCGACATGCACGGTCAGATCGGCCAGCCATTCCAGTTCAGGTGTGGGCAGCGAGTTCTGCATCAGGACTCCAGCGCCGGCAGCACCGTGCCCCGGCACTCGCCTAACCCGATCCGCGCCGCGCCCGGTGCCTCGCACCAGCCTCGGAAAATCACGCTGTCGCCGTCTTCCAGAAATCGCCGTTGCTCGGGCGTTCCAGAGCCGCCTTCGAGCGTGATCGGCTGTGTGCCGCCCTTGGCCAGCTCGATGATGGCGCCGGCCTGATCCGGGCTCGGGCCGCTGATGGTGCCGCTGCCCAGCAGGTCGCCCGGCTGCAGGTTACAGCCACCCATGGTGTGGTGCGTCACCATTTGTGCCACCGTCCAGTACTGGTATTTGAAGCTGGTGCGTGACAGGCGCGCAGGTCGGTCGCCGATGTTTTGCCGCTGTGTGGTCTGAAGCGCCACTTCGAGCTGGATGTCCAGTGCGCCCTGTTTTCGGTTGCTGTCGGCGTCCAGGTACGCCAGCGGCTGGGGCTCGCCGTCGCCACGGCTCCACGCCTGCCGGTATGGCAGCAGTGCTTCCATCGTGACAATCCACGGCGAGATCGTGGTGGCGAAGTTCTTGCCCAGGAACGGGCCGAGCGGGTTCATCTCCCAAAACTGGAAGTCGCGCGCCGACCAGTCGTTGAGCATGCAGATGCCGAAGATGTGCGACTCGGCCTGGGCCAGCGCAATCGGCTTGCCCTGTGTGTTGCCCACGCCGATATGTACGCCCAGCTCCAGTTCGTAGTCGAGTCGGGCACAGGCGCCGTAGACCGGTGTCGTGGCACCGGGCGGCATGGCCTGCCCCATCGGCCGTGGAAACTGCTGGCCGCTCACGCCAATGCTCGATGCGCGGCCGTGGTAGGCGATCGGCA
>JBKJRR010000477.1:0-17728 GCA_046594635.1 Burkholderiaceae bacterium | reverse complement strand
CGAAAAGTACTCGGCCGGGCCGAATTTGAACGCCAGTTCCGTCAGCGGTGGCGCGAAGGCGGCCAGGATCAGCGTGCCGACCGAACCGGCAAAGAACGACCCGATGCCGGCTGCAGCCAGCGCCGGGCCTGCGCGGCCCTGCCTTGCCATCTGGTAGCCGTCGATACAGGTCACCACCGAGGACGATTCTCCCGGCAGGTTGACCAGGATCGCCGTCGTCGAGCCGCCATACTGGGCGCCGTAATAGATCCCGGCCAGCATGATCAGGGCCGACACCGGGGGGAGCGCGTAGGTGGCGGGCAGCAGCATCGCAATGGTGGCGACCGGGCCGATGCCGGGCAGCACGCCGATCAGCGTGCCAAGCATGCAGCCGATGAAGCAATAAAGCAGGTTGATCGGCGTGAAGGCCACGCCGAAGCCGAGCGACAGGTTACTGAGCAGGTCCATGGTGTTCTCCTCAACCCACGATGAAGGAAGGCCAGACCGGAATCTGGAGCTTGAGGAGCACGATGAACGCCAGGTAGGAACCGATCGCCAGCACCGTCGCCAGGATCAGCACGCTGCGAATGTGGAAATGGCCGTCCGCCAGGCTGGCGACAACCACCAGTCCGTAGATCGCCGCGATCAGCCCCATCCCCGGCAGCTTGATCGACGGCAGGCCGGCCAGCAGGATGCCGAACAGCAGATTGGCCGCAATGATCAGCAACAGCGGCCGCCAGGCCCAGCGGCCGATCTTTTCGCCACCCTCGGTTTCGACCACCAGTGACGTGAACAGCACGATGGCGCCGATCAACGCCAGCACGACGCCCAGCATCAGCGGGAAGTAACCCGGACCCATGCGGGCGCCCTGACCCACGTTGTAGGTGGTCGCGCCCCAGGCGAAGGCGACCCCAATCACGATGAACATGAGGCCGGAGAAGAAGTCCTTCTGGCTCTTGATATGCACGTTAATGTCTCCTCGAGATTGAAAATCCGAATGGCCGATTGTGGTGGTTAGAACCAATTGGCCAGTTGTGGGTTTCACCTACGGCCCGGGGCACGGCCGGTCCGGCCCCCCCCGCTTCAGTCGAGCGAGGGCGTCGCTGTGAGTACTTCGTCAAGCGTGGTCACGCCCTCGGCCACCCGCAGGGCGCCGGCCAGGCGCAGGGGGCGCATCCCGTCGGCGATGGCCTGCTTGCGCAGCGAACCGCTGCCCGGCCCGTTGGTGACTTTTTCGCGGAACGCGTCAGTCACTGTCAGCAGCTCATACAAGCCGGTGCGGCCGAGAAAGCCGGTCATCCGGCAGTCGACGCAGCCCACCGGCTTCAGGGGCTTGTAGCTGCCGCTGATCTTCCAGGGCTTGATCACCTCGTCGATGGCCGCGCGGGAGCTGTCAGGGTCGGGTTCACGGCACTGCTTGCACAGGGTCCGGATCAGCCGCTGGGCCAGCACGCCCAGGACGGTTGCATTGATGAGGTAGGAAGGGACGCCGAGTTCCATCAAGCGCGTAATGGCGGAAGGGGCGTCGTTGGTGTGCAGGGTCGAGAACACCAGATGGCCGGTCAGCGCCGCCTGGACCGCCATCTCGGCGGTCTGCAAGTCCCGGATCTCGCCGACCATGATGATGTCCGGGTCCTGACGCATCAGTGCCCGCAATCCTTCGACGAAGGTGAAGTCGAGTTGCGGCTGGACCTGGGTCTGGTTGAAGGCCGGTTCGATCATCTCGATCGGGTCCTCCACCGTGCTGACGTTGACCTCTTCGGTCGCCACCCGCTTGAGCGTCGAATAAAGCGTCGTGGTCTTGCCGGAACCAGTCGGCCCGGTCACCAGGATGATCCCGTGCGGCCGCTTGACCAGGGCCTCCCAGCGCTGGGCATCGTGCTGAGCGAAGCCCAGGGCGTCCAGGTCCTTGACCGCGGTGTCGGGATCGAAGATCCGCATCACCATCTTTTCGCCGAACGCCGTCGGCAACGTCGACAGCCGCATCTCGATCTCGTCGCCGCGCGGGTTGCGGGTCTTGATGCGGCCGTCCTGCGGCCGGCGCCGCTCGACCACGTCCATCCGGCCCAGCAGCTTGATCCGGGCCGTCATCGCGTTGAGCACGCCCATCGGCATCTGGTAGACCGGATGCAGCAGGCCGTCGATCCGAAACCGGATCACGCCCTGCTCGCGCCGCGGCTCCAGGTGGATGTCACTGGCACGCTGGTCAAACGCGTATTGCCACAACCAGTCCACCACCTGCACAACTCCCTGGTCGTTGGCGTCCAGTTGCTTGCTGGTCTTGCCCAGCTCAACCAGCTGCTCGAAACTGGTTCCGGCGTTGGCGCCACCCGACTTCATCGCAGCACGCACCGACTTGGCCAGGGCGTAGAACTCGGCGGTGTAACGGGCGATCTCCTGCGGGCTGGCCACGACACGTCGCACGCTACGCCGCGCCTGACGTTCGACCTCCGAGACCCAGTCAGTGATGAAAGGCTCGGACGTGGCAACCACCAGTTCGGTCGGCGTGACCTGCACCGGCAATACCCGGTGGCGCTCGGCATAAGGCGCGCTCATGGCATCCGCGACCTTGCCCACGTCAACCTTGAGTGGGTCGATGCGACAGTAGCCCAGATTGGCACGCCCGGCCAGCCACTGGGTCAACATCTCGATATCCAGTGGCCGGCCGTCCGACGCCCGACGCATCGATACGCTGGCCAGTCGCACCAGCGGATGCTGGGCACTCTCACCCTGCGAACACCGGGCGATGGTTCGCGCCGCTTCGTCATCTGCGATCACCGCGTCCTCGCGCAGCCATTCGACCAGTCGACGCCAGTCCAGTGGCCCTTCCATCGGCGCTGCAGCCTGATGTTTGGCTTTGGTAGAGACGGTCATGACGCCAGCGGCTTGAGCACCCGCACCCATTGCGCTGCCGGCAGGCCCCAGCGGTTCTCGATTTCCTCAGCCCGCCCGGCCAGCGCAGCACGCTTGGGTCGGCTTGTAGTCCTTTGCGCAAGCACCACGGTATTGCCCTCGCGGGTGGCCTTGAACGGCCAGACCGCGTCGCGACCAAACACCGCCGCAATCTTCTCGACGCTGCTGTCATAACTCGAGGCCCGTCCGAAAAGGTTGACAGTCAGGCAGCCATCCTCGGTCAGCAGTCGGCGGCAGTCGGCATAAAAATCCTTGCTGTCGAGCACGGGGGCGGCTGCGTCGTGGTCGTACAGGTCGACCTGCAACGCGTCTACCGTGCCCCACCATTTTGGATCGCGAATCTCGCGCGCCGCATCGGCCAGGATGACCTGCATACGCGTGTTGTCGGCCGGCAGTTTGAACCAGCCGCGGCAAGCCACCAGAACCTTGGGATTGATTTCGACCGCCACGGTACGCATGTGCAGCACCTTGTGACAGAACTTGGTCAGCGAGCCGGCACCCAGGCCAAGCTGCATGGCCAGGCGGCCCGGCACACTGGCCGGCTCGACAAACAGCAGCCAGGCCATCATGCGCTGGATGTACTGGTGCACGAGCACGTGCGGCGCATCGATGGACATCGAGCCCTGGATCCAGATCGAGTCGAGATGCAAATGCCGTATCGGCCCTTCATCGGAAAAATGGACGTCGGTGTGAGAAGCGTGATCGGTCAATGCCATGGCGCGTTATACCAGCAAGGCTGCGAGTTTCGGCAGCGCCGCGCAGGCATTGCGGCAGGTCGCCAACGCCAGCTGCTCGGGCGCCATGCCGCGCAAATCGGCGACCACCTGCGCGATCGCCGGCAACTGCCCGGGTTCGTTGGGTGGTTGTACTTTCCCGGCTTCGCGTTGCGCCACCGGGGTGTACAACCAGTGGGGTGGAATGTCCGGCGCATCGGTTTCGAGCACCAGCGCCGACAGCGGCAGGTCAAGCGCCAGGCGGCGCAGCCGCAGTGCCCGATCGAAGGTCACGGCTCCGCCAAAACCGAGTTTGAACCCCAGCTCGACAAAGGCTGTGGCCTGCTGCTCGCTGCCGGCAAAAGCATGTGCGATGCCCTGCCACGGCGTGCCCGGCGCGGGCGCCACGGTACGCAGGCCGCGCAGCAGCCGATCGGCCGATCGGCGAACATGCAGGATTACCGGAAGTCTGTGTTTGCGCGCCAGACGCAGTTGGGCCAGATAGAACCGCTCCTGACGCTCGCGCATCGCTGGCTCGCACAAGGCCGGCACGAAGAAGTCCAGACCGATCTCGCCCACGGCGACCAGTCGCGGGTCGTCGATTGCATCGGCCAGCGCTTGGTCCAGTCGCTGCAGGTCGTCGTCGCCCGCAAAGGGCACAAACAGCGGATGGATGCCCAGCGCATAACTGTCACCCCCCGCATGGGCCAGATCGCGCACGGCAGAAAAATTGTCAAGCGCCACAGCCGGAATCACGCAATGGCCCACCCCCTGCTTGCGGGCACGCGCACGCACCGAAGCGTGGTCGCCGGCGAATTCGGCAGCATCCAGGTGGCAGTGCGTATCGATCCAGCGCAGCATCAATCCCAGTCCTTTTCCTTGAAAACATGTCTACAGGGAAAACCCTCTTAATGAGCGTCCTTGTTTGACACAAGATCGTCACCTGGTTGTCACCATCGGCATCTACCCTCGGATTCCGAAAGAAGCCATTTTCATCCACCAGGAAAACCCATGAAATTCCGCATCACCCTTATCGCTGCCGCTTTGGCCATTGGCCTGGCCGGCGCCGCCAACGCACAAGAGAAGACCTTGCGCCTGCTGACCTGGGCCGACTATGTGCCGGCCGACGTCAAGGCGCAGTTCGAGAAAGAAAGTGGCTATACGGTCGAGCTCACGTTGTCCAACAACGAGGAAATGATCTCCAAGCTTCGCGCCACCGGCGGCGCCGGGTTCGACCTGGTGCAGCCCTCGCAGGACCGCATCACCGGACCACAGCAGGAATTCAAGATCTACAAGCCCATGGACTTGGGCAAGATCAAGTCCGATCTGTTCATCACCTCGATGCTCAACGCGACCAAGAAGAACACCACGCTGGCAGGCAAAGTTTATGGCGTCCCGCATATCTGGGGCACCGACGGCCTGGTAGTCAACACCAAGCTGGCCAAGATGGCAAACTACCCGGACCTGTGCAAGGCTGACTACAAGGGCAAGACCGCCGTGCGGCTCAAGCGTCCGACCCTGCTGGCGTTCGCCTTCGCCGCGGGCAAGGATCCATTCGCGCTATACAGCAATCCCAAGGCGTACGGCGCACTGATGGACGACGTCGGCAAGACCATCATTGCCTGCAAGGGCAACCTGAAGTTTTTTTGGGACAACAAGGACCAGTTGCTCAATGGCATGCGCACCGACGAAATCGTCGGCGCGATGATGTGGGACACCGGCGGCTGGAAACTCAACAGCGAAAAAGCCGATATCCAGTTCATCGCACCCAAGTCCGGCGCGCTGGGCTGGATTGACACTTTTGCCATTCCGGCCAAGGGCAAGAACGACGCCGCCGCCTACGCCTGGATCAACTTCAACATGAAACCGGAGATCGCGGCCAAGGTGTCCGCATCGGCCGGTAACTTCACTGCATCCAAAGGGGCAGACAAGCTGGTCGACGCGAAGCTCAAGGCCCAGTTTGCCGCCAGCTTCCCGCCCGCGGCTCTGGACAACGTCAAGTGGTACCCGGCTGTCCCTGCCGGCCTGGAAGAGATCGAAGGCCGCGTGCTCGACCGCATCAAGGCTGCCAACTGAAGATCAGCGTCCCCATCGGATGCCACAAGCGGACCTTGAAGCCCGGCGTGTCGCCAAGCGATACGCCGGGCTGATCGCTGTCGACGAACTGTCTTTTTCCGTCGATCGCGGCAGCTTTTTTTCCATTCTGGGCCCGTCTGGCTGCGGCAAGACGACTCTTCTGCGCATGATTGCGGGCTTTCTGGCGCCCGACTCCGGCGAGGTACTGATCGGCGGCCAATCCATGGACCAGGTTCCGCCCAACCGGCGACCGGTCAACATGGTGTTCCAGCACCTGGCGCTGTTCCCGATGATGAGCGTCGGCGAAAACGTCGGTTATGGCCTGGCGCGCCGAGGAATGCCCCGCAAGGATATTGACGAGCGCGTCGGCGCCATGTTGGAGCGGGTCAGTCTGCCCGGCTCGCAAAACAAACGTGTCGACCAGCTCTCTGGCGGCCAGAAGCAGCGGGTGGCCATCGCCCGCTCGCTGGTGCTCGAGCCCACGTTGTTGTTGCTTGACGAACCTCTGGGCGCGCTCGACCTCAAGTTGCGTGAACACATGAAGATCGAACTCAAGCAACTACAGGCCGATTTCGGTACCACCTTCGTTTACATCACACACGACCAGTCGGAAGCCCTGGTGCTGTCGGACCATGTGGCGGTCATGAACCAAGGCCGGTTCGAACAGGTCGGCACGCCCCAATCGCTTTATTACGAACCGCAGACTCCGTTTGTTGCCGGCTTTGTAGGCGCGAACAACCTGGTCAGCGGACGCGCCACCCAGGTCAGCGGCGATCTGGTGGAGTTGACCACCGACAAGGGCCTGCGGCTTTTCGCGCGGCGCAAGGGCGACGTCGAAATGGGAGCCGCAGCCACGGCCTTCGTGCGCCCCGAAGTGGCCACGCTGTCACGTCATTTGAATTCGCTGCCAGCAGACCAGCCCCGTTATCACGCCACGGTGGCGAGCCTGTTGTTCGACGGCGCCAACTCAGCGGTGCTGGTGCGCGAGAAGGACTCGGGCGCCGAGTTCCACATTGCATTGCCACAAACCGGACAACTCGCCGACCTGCGCGTGGGCGAGACGGTCGGCTTCGGCTTCGATCCGGAGCGTGCCTTGTGTTTTCCAACGCCAGCGGCACGCGCCGCATGATGCCGCGGCTAGCTGCATGAGGCGTCGGTCTGTTCCCGAGGCGAATTCCGCAGCGCGGCGCGTGGCGGTCGCATCATGAGCCGCCGTCGCCTGTTGCTCGGCCTGCTGATGGCGCCTGCCCTGATCTGGCTGGTCGGTCTGATCGTGTTGCCGCATGTGGACCTGGCCATCCTGTCACTGCGCGCGCGTGTGGCGCCCGGCGAATATGCGCCAAGCCTGCGGCAATACGAAACGTTCATCGAAGAGCCACTGTATTGGCACACCTTTGTGCGCACCGCGGTGATGTCGATGATCGCCACTGGCCTGACACTGCTGCTGGCTTTCCCGATCGCATGGACCATTGCCAAGATTGCCCGCGGACGCACCCGCTCGCTGATGTTCGTGATGTGCCTGATTCCATTTTGGGTGTCCGAGACGGTACGCACGCTGGGCTGGATGATCCTGTTGCGCGAATCGGGCGTGTTGCCGGCCGTGCTGGTACACATGGGGCTGACCGAGGTCCCGATCGAGTTGTTGTACCGCGACGCGACCATTCTCGTCGGACTGGTGTACACCTCCATGTTGTTCATGGTGGTTCCACTGATCAGCGCACTCGAGAGCCTGGACGACACGCTGATCGAGGCTGCCTATGACCTGGGCGGCAACGGCGCGTCCATCCTGCGCCAGATCATCATTCCGCATGCGGCCCCAGGCATTGTGGCTGGCTGCATCGTCGTATTCATGCTGACGCTGGGCAACTACCTTACGCCCACGCTGCTGGGTGGCAAGAACTCACTCTGGTTCACCGAACAGATCTATACCCAGTTCATCACCCGTTTCAACTGGGAACAGGGCGCTGCCTTCGGCTTCCTGTTGCTGGTGTTGTCCAGCGCCATCGTCTGGGTGGGCCTGAAGATATCCGGACAGCAGTTCGGCGACGTGATGCGACGCACATGATTCCGACGCTTCCCCGCCCCGCCTGGCTGCGCACCGCAACCGTGGTGTTTGCACTGCTGTTCTTCGCCTTCCTGTTCCTGCCGCTGCTGGTGGTGGCCGCGTTTGCGTTCAATGACGCACCCTATCCAGCGCCACCCTGGAACGGCTTTACGCTGGACTGGTTTGTCGGCAGCGCCGAGAGCGAGCGCGTCGGCCTGTTCGCTGACGGTCCCATGTTGGCCAGTCTGTGGACCAGTGTCGTGGTCGCGTTGTGGGTCACTGTGTTGTCGGTACTGGTCGGTACCGCCAATGCCTTCCTGCTCGAACGTGTGAATTTCACGGGCAAGGCGGCGATGTCGATGCTGATGCTGGCTCCGCTGGTGATTCCCGGCGTCATCCTGGGCATTTCCATCCTGGCCTTCGCCAGTCGACTGGCGAATTTTGCCGACGACGCCTGGGGCCTGGAACTGGAGTTCCTGCGCCCCGGCCTGCCGCTGGTCGTACTGGGCCAGTTCTCTTACATCGTGTCCATCGCCACGCTCACCATCAGCGCGCGGCTCAAGCGTTTTGACCGCACGCTGGAAGACGCCGCATACAACCTGGGAGCATCACGCGGCGCCGTTTTGTGGACCGTCACATTGCCCTACCTGGGTCCCTCGCTGATTGGCGCTGCGGCGATTGCCTTTCTGATGTCATTCGAGAACTTCAACACCACTTTGATGCTGGTGGGTTCCGATCCGCCCCTGACAGTGATGATGTACGGGCGCATGCGCGAAGGTGCCACGCCGGTGCTCAACGCGGTCAGCCTGTTCCTGATGCTGGCGTCCGCCGCCATTGCGCTGCTGCTGATGCGCCGCGCCCGCGACCCGCAGGGCTGAGACACCTGCCCGGTCGGATGCGCACGGAGCCCACAGCGCCTGCGGTGCAAACACCCTTGAAACCACTCTGGCGCCGCGCCAACCTGAGCACAAACGCGGGAACCGTGATACCGTTAATTTTTTCCCCATCATCCTTCTGATCAGGTGCCATGATGCGCAGGCCCGCCGTTTACAGTCGCTCCCGTTCTCACACCCCGGCAGCGCAAGCCATGGCGTCGGATGCCGAACTGGCTGCCGCCCGTCGGTCGGCCAGACGCCAGCGCTGGCACAGCATGGCGGCCGACCCCCGATTTTTGTGGTCGGCCATCGGCGTGCTGCTGGTCGCGCTGATTCTCATCGCCACGCAACTGGCCAAGCCTGGCGCTCGGGTATTGACCCAGGAAGACATAGACGCTGCGGTACTCAAGACCCTGGAGACCACCAATCTGCCGTCGGCCGCGGCGCGCGCAGCGCAAATCATCGGCCCCTCGATCGTGCGGGTCATGAGCTACGAAAAGGGCACGAATGGGCGCGAGGACATCGAACGGGGTGTAGGCACCGGCGTGGTCATCGTCGACAAGGGCTTGATCCTGACCAACCTGCATGTGGTGAGCGGCGCCGACACGATCAAGGTCGTGTTTTCGGACGGACTGGAATCAGAGGCCTCGATCAAGTCCGTGCAGGCCGAAGACGATCTGGCCGTGTTGCAAGCCCACAGGATTCCCGACGACCTGATCGCGGCCACGATGCGCTCGACCGCCGACCTGCTTCCCGGCGACCATGTGGTGGCCGTCGGCTTTCCGTTCGGCATCGGGCCGTCCGCTTCTGCCGGTGTGGTGTCCGGCTTGAAGCGGTCCTTCCGTTCACCGGAAGGCAAGCAGGAGATGACCAACCTGATCCAGTTCGACGCCGCCGCCAACCCGGGCAACTCAGGCGGCCCGCTGGTCACGATGGACGGCCATGTGGTAGGCGTCGTCACCGCCATCCTGAATCCGGGCGAACAGCGCACCTTCATCGGCATCGGGTTTGCGGTGCCGATCGAGAACGCGGCATCTGCCGCGGGGCTGCATCCCTTCTAGCGCAGGGCGCGTTGGCGTGCCACGCGCGGCACATTCGTTTCCACCACCTCAAGACACAGGAGCTGACATGGACCCCCAGACCAAGAACCGCGAAGACACCGCCGAGCTGATGGAGCAGATCCTGTACGAGGTCAAGCGTGTCGTGGTGGGTCAGGACCGCTTTCTGGAACGGGTCATGGTCGCGATCCTGGCACAGGGCCATCTGCTGGTCGAAGGTGTGCCCGGCCTGGCCAAGACGCTGACCATCAAGACACTGGCCAATACCATTCGTGGCAACTTCAAACGTATCCAGTTCACGCCCGATCTGGTGCCGGCCGACCTGGTCGGCACCCGTATCTACAACCAGAAAACCGGGGAATTCGGCACCTCACTGGGCCCGGTGTTCACCAACCTGTTGTTGGCCGACGAAATCAACCGAGCGCCGGCCAAGGTGCAAAGTGCCTTGCTCGAGGTGATGCAGGAGCGCCAGGTCACCATCGCCGGCGAAACCCATAAAGTGCCGGAACCTTTCCTGGTCATGGCCACGCAAAACCCGATTGAGACCGAAGGCACGTATCCGCTGCCGGAGGCGCAGGTCGATCGCTTCATGATGAAGGTGCTGGTCAACTATCCGACCGATGAAGAAGAGTTCGTCATCGTGCAACGGGTAACCGGCCCGTCGATCAGCGCCAATCCGGTGGCCAGCACAGCCCAACTGGCACAACTGCAGCAAGCCTGCCGCAAGGTTTATGTCGACCCGTCGCTGATCCAGTACGCGGTCAAACTGGTGTCGGCGACCCGTACACCGGAAAAACATGGCCTCAAGGACCTGGGTCGCTTCATCACCTATGGCGCCAGTCCGCGCGCCACGATCAACCTGACCGAAGCCGCCCGCGCGCTGGCCATGTTGCGAGGACGCACCTACGTATTGCCAGAGGACATGAGTGACCTGGTTCCCGACGTGTTCCGCCACCGGCTTGTGCTGTCCTACGAAGCGCTGTCCGAAGGCCTGAGCGCAGACGCGATCATCGGAAAGATCATGGCGCGCATTGTGGCCCCGCCCAAGCCGCTGGAACACGAGCAACTTGCGGCATAGGGGTCGCCATGTTCGGGCTGTTCAAGTCACGCAAGCCTGCGCCGACACCCACGGCGCCGATACAGATCGTTCCCGCATCCAAGGGCGCAGAGCATGTGCTGCGCCGCCTCGAATGGACGGTGATCCGGCGCCTGGACGGCATGCTGCAGGGCGACTACCGCACCCTGCTGCGTGGCACCGGGCTGGACCTGGCCGACCTGCGCGAATACCAGTTGCATGACGACGTACGCCATATCGACTGGAATGTCACCGCGCGGCTGCAGATACCGCATGTACGCGTGTTCACCGAAGACCGCGAAATGGCGGCCTGGTTCCTTCTCGACCTGAGTCCTTCGATCGATTTCGGCTCCGGCGAACAGCGCAAGCGCAACGTCTCCGCGGAATTCGTCACCGTGCTGGCGCGTATGCTCACGCGCCACGGCAACCGGGTTGGGGCCCTGCTGTACGGTGCGGGCGTGGACACGGTGATGCCAGCGCGTGGGGGACGCATGCATGTGTTGCAGTTGCTCCATTCGATGCAGACCCGGCCGCTCGCGGCCGCCACCGGTGGCACGCGGCTGCATGAGTTGCTGGATTCGGCGTCGGCCACGATCCGGCGCCGCTCGACGGTTTTTGTCGTGTCTGACTTCATCAGCGAGCCGGGCTGGGAGAAGCCTCTGGGCCAACTGGCGCAGCGCCACGACGTGGTGGCGATCCGCCTGCTCGATCCGATGGAGCTCGACCTGCCCGACCTTGGCCTGGTACCGATCCGTGACGCAGAGACCGGCGAGCAGTTGCTGGTAGACACGCATGACGCCGGATTTCGCAAACGCTTTGCACGGATTGCCGCTCAGCGCGAAGCCGAGTTGCGCCAGGCTTTTGTGGTCGCCGGCGTGGACACGCTGGAACTTTCCACAGATGATGACCTCGTACAGGCTGTGATGCGTTTCGCCGATCTGCGCAAACGCCGAAGCCGTCTTTCCGGCGCCAGCGCCGTGGTCACAAATACCAAGGCGGCTGCTTGAGCAGTCCCATCAGGGAGGAGACCTTGGCATGACGCTTCCTGTCACCTTCATGTGGCCCCAGTTCCTGTGGCTGCTACTGGCTCTCCCGTTGCTGGTGGGGGTTTATGTCTGGCTGCTGCGACGCAAGAAGAAGCTCGCGTTGCGCTATGCCAGCCTGTCCATCGTCAAGGAAGCCATGGCCACCGGCATGCACTGGCGCCGCCACGTGCCGCCGGTGTTGTTCCTGATGGCCATCAGCGTGATGCTGTTCGCCGCTTCGCGTCCGCTCGCGGTCATCAGCCTGCCGTCGACCCAGGAGACCATCATCCTGGCCATGGATGTGTCCGGCAGCATGCGCGCCACCGACGTCAAACCCAACCGTCTGGTCGCATCCCAGGAGGCCGCCAAGGCGTTTTTGACCGAACTGCCGCGCAATGTGCGGGTCGGCATCGTCGCCTTCGCCGGTACGGCTTCGGTGGTGCAGCCACCTACGCTCAGTCGCGAGGATCTGGTGGCCGCGATCGACAAGTTCCAGATGCAGCGCGCCACCGCCATCGGCAGTGCCATCGTGGTGTCGCTGGCCGAGATCTTCCCTGAGGAAGGCATCGACCTCACAGCCATGACCTACGGCAACAACAACCGCCAGCGCGGTATTTCGATCGACCAGGTCAAGCCCAAGAATCCGAAGAAGGAGTTCGTCCCGGTGCCCCCCGGCTCCTATGGATCGGCCGCCATCATCCTGCTCACCGACGGCCAACGCACCACCGGCGTCGATACCATGGACGCAGCCAAGATGGCCGCCGAGCGCGGAATACGCATCTACACGGTGGGTGTCGGCACGGTCGAGGGCGAGACCATCGGCTTCGAAGGCTGGTCGATGCGGGTGCGGCTGGACGAAGCCACACTCAAGTCGGTGGCGCAGCAGACCCAGGGCGAATACTTCTACGCCGGCACCGCCGAGAACCTGAAGCAGGTCTACGAAAAACTCAGTTCGCGCCTGACGGTGGAGAAGAAGGAAACCGAAATTTCCGGCCTGCTGGCCTTGCTGGCGTCCATCCTGGCACTGACATCGGCCGCCTTGTCGCTGGCCTGGTTCAACCGGATCCTGTGATCTGATCGGGCTTGGGGCGGTAGCCGCCTGCCGCCCCGCCGCAAACACCGGATCACGTCCCGCTGACCGGGTCAGCGATGCTCGGTCAACTGCCCCCGATCCAGCCGCAGTTGCCGCGCGCAGCGCGCTGCCAGGCTCTCATCATGCGTGACAACGATAAAGGCGGTGCCTTGATCACGCGCAAGTTGCAACATCAGTTCGAACACCCCATCAGCCGTGCTGCGGTCCAGATTGCCGGTGGGCTCATCGGCCAGCACGCAGGCCGGGCGGGTCACCAGTGCCCGGGCAATCGCAACCCGCTGGCGTTCCCCACCGGACAACTCGGACGGCCGATGCTCCAGCCGCTCCTCAAGCCCGACGCTGACAAGCGTCTGGGTCGCCGCACGCGCGCAATCGGCCGGCGCCAAACGCCGGATCCACAGTGGCATGGCCACGTTGTCGAGTGCGCTGAACTCCGGCAGCAAATGGTGGAACTGGTAGACAAAACCAAGGTGCTGGTTGCGCAGGCGGCCCTGCTGCGCCGCGCTGCAAGTCGCCAGGTCGGTACCCATCAACTGCACCTGGCCCGTGGTCGGCGCGTCGAGGGCGCCCAGCAGATGCAGCAGCGTGCTTTTGCCCGAACCGGACGCGCCGACGATGGCCAGGGTCTCACCCTTGCGAACCTGCAGGTCGACGCCCTGCAGCACCGTCACATCGAGCCGCCCTTCACTGAACCGCTTGGTCAGGCCTTGCGCCTGCAACACCACTTCACTCATAACGCAGGGCCTCGGCCGGGTTGACGCGGCTGGCACGCCAGCTCGGATAAATCGTGGCCAGGAACGCCAGCACGAGCGAGATCACCGTGATCGGCACGATGTCGGCCTGCTGCGGTTCGCTGGGCATGCGGCTGATCAGGTAAATGTCCTTGGGCAGAAAGCTGGCATTGAACAATTGCTCGAGCGCCGGCACGATGACATCGATATTGAACGCGATGCCCAGCCCCAGCGCCAGTCCGGCCAGGGTGCCGATCACCCCCACCATCGCACCTTGCACGACAAATATGGCCATGATGCTGCGCGGGCTCGCACCCAGGGTGCGCAGGATGGCGATGTCGGCACGTTTGTCGGTCACTGTCATCACCAGCGTGCTGACCAGGTTGAACGCGGCCACCGCCACGATCAGCGTCAGGATGATGGACATCATGCGCTTTTCGACCTGCACCGCAGCAAACCATGTCCGGTTCTGACGTGTCCAGTCACGAATGACCAGTTCCCCACTCAAACTGCGCGTGAGCTGTTGCGCCACCTCGCGGGCCTGGTGCAGGTCGCGCAGCTTCAGGCGTACGCCAGTGGGCCCATCCAGCCGGTAGATGCGGGCGGCATCGTCCATGTGCAGCAGCGCCAGCGCCGAGTCGTACTCGAAATGGCCGGAGTCGAAGGTACCGACCACCGTCATCTGCTTGAGCCGTGGGACCACACCGGCCGGCGTGATCTGCCCGCTGGGCGTGATCAGGGTCACCTTGTCACCCTCACGCAGTCCCAGCGAACGTGCCAGTTCGACGCCCAGCACGATGCCGAATTCACCGGGTACCAGCCGCGCCAGCACCTCCCGGCCCATGGCCGCCCCCAGATCGCTGACCTCGGCCTCCAACGCCGGGTCGATACCACGCACCAGCGCCGCCTTCATGTCCTCTCCCCGTGCAATCAGGCCCTGCGCAGTGATGAAGGGAGCGGCGCCGATGACTTGCGGGTTGCTTCTGGCTTGCTGCAAGGTGGCCTGCAGATCCAGCAGAGCCGCACCGCCGGTGGCATAGACCTCCACATGCGACACCACGCCGAGCATGCGGTCACGCACTTCCTTCTGAAAGCCGTTCATCACGCTGAGCACGATGATCAACGCGGCCACACCCAGCGCGATGCCCAGCATCGATACGCCAGAGATGAAGGAAATGAAGCCATTGCGCCGGGTACCCCGACCTGCACGGGTATAACGCCAGCCCAGGGCCAGCTCGTAAGGCAATTGCATCAGCAGCGAAGTCGCATGGCGCGAGACTCTTCCAGTTAGAAAACACGAACAGCCGGCATTGTGGCATCCCCCGACGATTGGCGGCCCACCGGTCAGTTCCGGGACAATACCGCCATGCAGTTGCTGATTCCCTACGCCTACGTCAATGACCCACAGTGTGCGCAGGCGGCGGTCTCGCTGCAATTACCCCACCTGGCGCAGGCATTGCGCGCGATGACTCTGGTGCAAACCGTCAAAGGCTCAGCGCAGGACCTTTCGCCCCCCCATGAAATTTTCCTGGCGCGCGCGCTGGGCTTGAGCCCTGCCGATGGCCGCATTCCCTGGGCAGCGCTGGACCGGGTCCGTTGCGGCCAGCCGGCCGACAACACCGCCCGTGCCTGGCTCACGCCGGCGCACTGGCAAATCGGCGTCGGCCAGGTACTGATGGGCGATCCGCACGTGCTGGAGTTGCAGGAGGCCGAGTCGCGCATACTGATGTTGGCCATGGCCCCGTACTTCGAACAAGACGGCTTGACCTTGTCCTACCAGGAACCTGGGCGCTGGCTGGTCAGCGGTGAGCCACTGGCCGACCTGGCCAGTGCCTCACTCGACCGGGTACTTGATGTCGACATCAGCCCCTGGATGCCCGCCAGCCCGGCGCTGCGCCGGCTGCAGAACGAAATGCAGATGCTGCTTTATACCCATCCGGTCAACGACGAACGCTCGGCGCGCCGCCAGCTGCCGGTCAATTCATTCTGGATCCATGGCAGCGGCCGATACACCGGTGCGGCACCCACAATAGCGGCACCCATCGTCGCCGAGGAACTGCGGTTGCCGGCATTGCAAGGCGACTGGGCGCAATGGGCCATCGCGTGGCAACGGGTCGAACAGGGTGTTTGCAAGCAGTTGCTGGCAGTACTGCAAGCCGGTCAGCCCGCCAGCCTGGTGCTTTGTTCGGAGCGTCACGCACTGGTGTTCGAGAAACGGCCGATAGCCTGGAGCGAACGTCTGCGACGGCGCTTCAACGCCCCCAGCCTGCAACAATATTCACCGCTATTATGAAAATCACCGTCCGCGACATTCCGCCACGCGCAGTCTGGGCCCTTGAGCAAGGCGGCGTGCATCCCTTGCTGGCCCGCCTCTATGCTGCGCGGGGTGTCAGCGCGATGGACGAACTCGACGAAGGACTTGGCCGACTCCTGCCACCGGACAGCCTGCTCGGTGCACAGGCTGCAGCACGCCTGCTCGCCGACGCGATCGCCCAAAACAAGCGCCTGTGTATCGTGGCCGACTACGACTGCGACGGCGCCACCGCCTGTGCGGTGGGCATGCGCGGCCTGCGGCTGCTGGGCGCGCAATATGTGAGCTACATCGTGCCCGACCGGGTCCGCGACGGATATGGCCTGACAGCGCCGATTGCGCAACGTGTCAAGGACAGTGGCGCCGACCTGTTGATCACCGTGGACAACGGCATCGCCAGCATCGACGGCGTGGCCCATGCCCGCGCTCTGGGCCTGCAGGTACTGGTGACCGACCACCACCTGCCGGCCAGCACGTTGCCCGACGCCGACGTGATCGTCAATCCGAACCAGCCCGGCTGCGACTTCGCCAGCAAGTCAATTGCCGGTGTCGGCGTGATGTTCTATGTGCTGCTGGCCTTGCGCTCGGAACTGCGCGTGCGCGGCGTGTTCACACCACAGACCCAGCCCAGACTCGATACCTTGCTGCCGCTCGTGGCGCTGGGCACGGTAGCCGATGTGGTGCGACTGGACCCGAACAACCGCCGCCTTGTGGCCCAGGGGCTCAAGCGCGTGCGCGCAGGAACCCTTCCCGCCGGCCTGTCCAGCCTGTTCAGCGCCGCCGGGCGCTCGGCGCCGGTGGCCACAACCTTCGACTTCGGCTTCGCACTGGGGCCGCGCATCAACGCCGCCGGCCGCCTGAGCGACATGACGCTGGGTATCGAATGCCTGCTGACCGACGACGCGATGCGCGCGGACGAACTGGCCCGCACACTGGACGGCATCAATCGCGAGCGGCGCGAGATCGAAGGCGATATGCGCACACAGGCGATGGAGATCGCTGAATCACTTTTCGACGAGGGCGACGAACCTCCGCCAGCGATCTGCGTATTCGACCCCGACTTTCACGAAGGGGTGGTCGGCATCGTCGCCTCACGCATCAAGGACAAGCTGCACCGTCCGACCTTTGTCTTCGCCTCCAGTCAGGCGCCAGGCAAGGAGCATGAACTCAAAGGCTCGGGACGTTCGATTCCCGGCTTTCATCTGCGCGATGCGCTCGACCTGGTGGCCAAGCGTTATCCCGGCGTGCTGCTGCGCTTTGGTGGCCACGCGATGGCGGCGGGCTGCACGGTCAACGAGGATAGCCTGGACCAGTTCGAGCAAGGCCTTGCCGAGGTGGCGCTGGAATGGCTGGACAAGGCCACACTGCTGCGCCGGCTCGAGACCGACGGGCCGCTGGCGCCCGAATACCGCCGCGTCGATCTGGTCGACACTTTGCACAAGGAAGTCTGGGGCCAGGGCTTTGCGCCGCCGGTGTTCAGCGAGGAGGTCGAGGTGGTGTCCCAGCGCCTGGTCGGCGAAAAGCACTTGTCGCTCAAGCTCAAGCACCAGGGCACGCCGATCGACGGCATCTGGTTCAACCACACAGACAGCCTGCCGGCGCGCGCCCACCTTGCGTTTCGCCTGGATGCCGACGAATGGAACGGATCGCGTAAAGTGAAGTTCCTGATCGAAGGCATGGAGTCCTGATCCATCACTGTTCCCAACCCGTCCGCATTTTTTGACGACAAGCATCACCATGAACACCCCTACTCGCGCAAGCTCAGCGTTCGACCTCACCGGCCGCCTGGCCCTGATCACCGGCTCCAGCGCCGGTATCGGTTTTGCACTGGCACG
>JBKJRR010000449.1:0-5694 GCA_046594635.1 Burkholderiaceae bacterium | reverse complement strand
GTCAACGGTGTGGGTGCAGACCCGGACATCGTGGTCGCGTCAGCCAAGGCTTACCTGAGCGCCCTCAACAAGTTGCATAGCAAAGCTGAAAAAGTGCCTGCGCAAGGCTGGACAAATCCCTGATTGCGTGTATTGCTTCAAATAAGTACCGCAAGTAGTTGATCTTGCGGTACTTTTCTCATTACACTGCATGACCGACCCTGCCGTGTCAACCGTTTCGACCCGGGCCACCTTGCGTTACTGAGGTAAAAACATGAAACAACTTGCGCGCCTGCTGGTCCTTTTCTCGGTCTGCATGGCTTTCCTGGCACTGCCGGTCCAGGCCGCGAGCAACAAGAGCAAGACGCCTGTCGCGAAATCGGTCAAGAAGACTTCGGCGGTCAATCGGACCAAGGCAACCAGGCGCGTGACCAGCAGGAAGCCCGTGGAGGCGAGCCCCCGCAAGAGGGTGGCTGTCGTCATGGCTCGGCCGTCGAATGGTGAGTTGGCGGGTCTGCACGACAAGAGCGATGCGCTCGATCTCAAATCCAGCGTGGCCTATGTAATCGACCAGGACACGCGTGAAGTGTTGTTTCGCAAGAACGATATGGCCGTTTTGCCGATCGCCTCGTTGACCAAGCTGATGACCGGCCTGATCGTCAACGAAGCCAACCTGCCGATGGATGAGTTGATCACCATCACCCAGGACGACGTCGACACCGAGAAAGGCAGCCGCTCGCGCCTGAGTGTGGGAACGGTGCTCAGCCGTGCCGAACTGATGCATCTGGCGCTGATGTCGAGCGAGAACCGTGCCGCCCATGCGTTGGGCCGCAGCTTTCCCGGTGGCATGAGTGTCTTCGTCGCGCGTATGAACGAAAAAGCGCGTGAGCTGCAGATGAAAGACACCCGTTATGTGGAACCCACCGGCCTGTCGAGCAAGAATCAGTCGAGTGCACAGGACCTGGCCAAACTGGTGAACGTGGCCCATTCGGATGCCAACTTGCGCGAGTTGTCGACCTCGCCCAACCATGAAGTGTCGGTCGGCGACCGTACGCTGCAGTACCGCAATACCAACCGGCTGGTGAATAACCCTCGCTGGGATATCGGCTTGCAAAAGACCGGCTACATCGCTGAAGCCGGGCGTTGCCTGGTGATGCAGACCAAGGTGGCAGGGCGCAACCTGATCATGGTGTTCCTCGACTCGGCGGGTAAGCTCAGCCGACTCGGTGATGCCGAGCGTGTGCGCGACTGGGTAGAGACGGTGGCGTCCGCTCCAAAGCTGCGCTAGTAAGCAATAGCTGCACTTTCGGCGGCCTCTCGCGTCGCCGACCTGGCTTCCTTCAGGCGCGAAAGTTGCCGCCTGGGTTGTAGCCCAGGGTCTGAGAGATCTCCTGTGCGGTGGCCTGCAACGGACTGAGCCACGCGTCCTCCAGCCGACTGGCAGGCGCGGAGATGGACAACCCGGCCACCAGCTTGCCCTGGTCGTCATAGATTCCCGCAGCCATGCAGCGCACCCCGAGTTCGAGTTCTTCGTTGTCCTGCGCGTGGCGGTACTGTCGCACCTTGGCGAGTTCGCGCTCGAG
Source organism: Burkholderiaceae bacterium (assembly GCA_046594635.1). GTDB lineage: Bacteria > Pseudomonadota > Gammaproteobacteria > Burkholderiales > Burkholderiaceae_C > CAISIP01. The sequence goes on along the minus strand of JBKJRR010000449.1, from coordinate 4,132 downwards.
CGTCGCGAGTTGCGTGATGCTGTTGCGCGTCTGACCATGCAAGCCGGTGCGGTTGGCATACGCGCGTATGCGCTGGACATCGTCGGCGGCCAGAAACAGCTTGCCTACGGATGTCAGGTGCAGCGGTGCACGCCCGCCGATGGCGCGCACCACCTGCATGCCGGAGCGTTCACTGAATGCGCGCTCGACATATACGATCTCGTCACCCTGGCGCATGCTCAGATTGACCGGCTGCTGGATCCGCTTGTGCAACTCGCGCATCGGGCCAAGGGCTGCGTCGCGTACGCTGAGCCGGTCCTTGACGAGATTGCCCAGTTCCAGCAGACGCATGCCCAGGCGGTAACTGCCAGGCTGGGCCCGCTCCACATATCGCCCGATTGCCAAGTCGTTGAGGATGCGGTGCGCAGTCGAAGGGTGAAGCCCCGTCTTTTCACTGATGTCCTTGAGTGATATCGCATCTTCGCGCGAGGCCAGCACATCCATCAACGCGAACATGCGTTCGATAACCTGTACTGCGGGGGTGGCCGGCAGATCGTGATCGGTTTTCTTCATTGCGGGTGAGTTGTCGCGGCACTGGACGTTGCATGGTCCTGTGGCGACCTCCAGGCGCCGTCGACCCGGATCTGTTGCGGCCTGAAGCGGGCCTTGTAGTTCATCTTGTCGCTGGCGGCGATCCAGTAGCCCAGATACAGATAGGGCAGGCCCATGATGCGTGCCTGCTCGATCTGCCACAACACGCTGTAGGTGCCGTAACTGGCCTGACCATCGGGTTCGTAGAAAGTGTAGACCGCCGAGATGCCGTCTTCGAGAACGTCCAGGATAGACACCATGCGCAAGGCACCCAGATCGCCGTCGACGGCCGGCTCGCGGAACTCGATCAACCGGGAGTTGACCCGGCTTTGCAACAGGAACTGCGTGTACTGCTCCACACTGTCGTGATCCATGCCGCCACCGGCGTGGCGTCCGCTCTGGTAACGCAGGTACAGGCGGTAGTGCTCGGGCGAGAAGCCCAGCTTGCTTACACGAGCCTGCAAAGTGGCGTGTTGGCGCCATGCCCTGCGCTGACTGCGGTCGGCCGCGAACGGCTCGACCAGGACCCGCAGCGGCGTGCAGGCACTGCAGCCGTCGCAATATGGCCGATAGGTGAACAGGCCACTGCGCCGGAATCCCTGGGAGACCAGTTCCGAGTAGGTGTTGTTGTTGATCAGATGGCTGGGAGTGGCAACTTGCGAACGCGCCTGCTGGCCGGCCAGATAACTGCACGGGTAGGGTGCAGTTGCATAGAACTGCAGTGTCTGAAGTGGTAGGTCCTTGAGGTGCGTCACTGGTTTGCGTCCCGTTCAGCCAGGAGTTGCTGCCAGTATAGAGGCTCGAAAATCCAGCGCGGCGCTGCTTCGTTACAGGCGGCTGCGCAGTGCTGCACGAATCGGGCACGCGGCATCTCGGCAGCGCCGAGCGATGCCAGGTGCTTTGTGTTCTGCTGACAATCGATGCTGCGGATGCCATGGGCCCGGCAAAAAGCAACCAGCGCCGCAAGGGCGATCTTGGATGCATCGCGCGCCTGCGCAAACATCGACTCGCCATAGACTGCCTTGCCAATGGCGACGCAGTAAAGGCCGCCGACCAGGTTTCCGTCGATCCAGGTCTCGACGCTGTGGGCATGGCCGCCCTCGTGCAGACGCAGGTAAGCCTGCTCCATCTGCGGAAGGATCCAGGTGCCCGGTGACGTACCCTGGCGCGAGCTGCCCGCACATTGGCTGATGACACGGGCAAACGCCGAGTCGATCCGGATTTCGCAATCGCGCGAGCGCGCAAAGCGGCGCAAAGTCTTGCGCATCGACGGATGCAGCCGAAAGTCGGCGACTTGGAGCACCATGCGTGGATCAGTGCTCCACCACAAGATCGGTTGCCCGTCACTGAACCACGGAAATATGCCCTGGCGGTAGGCCGACAGCAGCGTCGACACGTCCAGCGCCCCGCCTGCGGCCAGAAGTCCCGCAATGCCGGAAGCCTCGTCCATGGCCTGCGAAACCGGCGGAAATTCGGCGCCAGGCTCCAGCCAGGGTACCGTGGGTTCTCGTGTCTGGCGCATGGCGCGAACTGTAGCCCATTCACCTTTTGTCGCGCTCGGAGCAGTACGTTCGGGAAACCCGGGCTTTAGCCGCTAGAATACGGGCTCGTCGGGGCGTAGCGCAGCCTGGTAGCGCATCTGGTTTGGGACCAGAGGGTCGTACGTTCGAATCGTATCGCCCCGACCACTGTTCACAAAGGTTAGCCGGTTAGGACCAGCTAACCTTTTCTTTTTTGCGCGACTTTTGCGCGACTTTTTCTACTTCTCTGTCCGTTCACCTCCCGCAGCACTCATCGTATGAGTCCGACGAACCCCATATTGACACCGAGCCGACGAGCGATCAGATGTCCATGACGTGACGCAGCATGGCGAACGGCACGCGCCAACCAGCTTCGCCTTCGCAATCGACAGTGGCGGTGCGCTGGTTGATGCGGGTGATGGTTCCGACCTGGAGCTGCAGGTATTTGTCGGTGAACAAGACCTTGTCGCCGCGGCGGAAGTCCTGTGGACCGGGTTTGTGCACAGGTGCATCGCCGACGGAAGGTGATGGACTGTCAATGCGCTCGTCGCTGCCGCCCGGATCGATGCCAGCGTATGACAGCTTCCAGCGCATTCGGGTGCCGTCCTCGTGCACCGTCACCTGGTTGGATTTCAACTCCACCACTTTGCCCGAGCGCATCTGGCCGGTGCGCCATTCCATGAACTGCACCGTCTTGCCAAGGTTGAGCTGCTGACGTATCGCCATGATGCGCCGCGGGTCGGCCAGCAGCCGATCTACGATGTTGGAGAGTTCGAACAACTCGAGGCTGCTGGCGTTTGACAGTGCCTCTGTCGAAGCCGGTCAGTTTTTCCTTGACATCGGCCCACGTCGGCTTGGTTCCGTGGCTTTCATCATATGGCGAGCCGTTCCTGCGCAGGGTATGAGAACACGAACTCGCCGATGGTCAGTCCGCACGGTCTAGTTTGCTCAGCAGCTTCAGTGCCCGGGCCGGATTACCACGCGCCGCACGCGTTTCAAAGCGCACCCGCGCGTCGAAGTTGGCCAATGCGACGGTGGCCAGTTCGTCCATCAGCTTGTTGACGCTGATCGCGTTGGATCGCGCGAGCGCCTTCAGTCGCTCGTGCTTGTCATCAGGTAGTCGGATCGTCAAGGTAGACATGGAAACACCTCCAGGCAATTTTCGGGTGACAACACCCTGAGCGAGGGAAACTTTAATTCTCCGTGTGACACATCGCGCAGATTTCGGGTCACGATGGCGTCGGCTTGCGCTGCCACGGCAAGCTCGATCAGATGGTTGTCGGATTCGTCGGGCAGGTTGGGACGCCAGGCATAGAACACCTCCACCCAGCGGCAGCGGGTCAGAAAACCGTTGAACACTTCGTCGCGTTCGATTGCGGAAAGCACGGAGTCTGCAAAGAGTTCGGTTCGACCCAGCACATCTTCGTATTCTGCGAGCAATGCCGGGCCAAGTACCGGTTGGTACTGCCCATTCAAACAGGAACGAAGCACGGCACGCGCGCTGCCGCCACGGCGCAGCAATGCTGCGACCACGATATTGGTGTCCAAAACCACGATTGGCATTCGATGAATGATAGCGCATATGCTATCAATTCGGATTGCATTAATTCAATCTAGGACGTATCAGTTTGCGGCGGACATTGGCGTCGCACACCCTCCAGGTCGGTCTGAAGAGGCAACAACGCGTCAAAGTGCACCACGGATTCGCCGCAGCGAACTGTGACAGCGCATTTGCCCACTACAGCCTGGCCAACTCGCAGGAACAAGGCAAATTGCTGCGCGACTTGCTCGAACCTGACCTGCTTGTACTTGACGATCTGTTTCTGGCACGGCGCATTGCTGACGCCGGCGCCGAGATGCTGCAGGCCATCGTGCACCAGCGCTACAAGCTGCGCAGAAGCATCGTGGTGACGTCAAACCGAGTGGTTCAGGACTGGGGCAAGTACCTGGGCGACAACACGACGGGGACCACCATCCTGGACCGCCTCATGCACCGTTCAACGCTGCTGGAGTTCGAGGGCAAGAGTTACCGACTCAAGGAG
>JBKJRR010000393.1:0-8365 GCA_046594635.1 Burkholderiaceae bacterium | reverse complement strand
ATGATTGAATTGTCCTTCTTGAAGTTGATTAATCACCGATGGAGAACTGCTTCTCCTGCGGCAATGCGGATGCTACTGGAGAAAAAACCTGTTTCCAAGGGGAAACTGATGTTTTTCGCTCTGGCGTGTTGTTTTTTGCGTGACGGTGACAAATGGATTTCCCCTCTGAAAAAGGCATCTGGATGCGATCGGCGACGTCATTGCACGATCCTTGGGTCGTTCGCGGCGGACCGTGCGCATCTGCGAGACGTGTTTTGACGAGCCCACGCGTGCTGCCATGTTGATTCATGCGATGGAGCAGGTAGCGGCGTTAACATGCTGTGGTGACTCGTAAATTCATAGCTTCTCGAAGGAAACCAGACCATGGCAGACACTTTGCCCACCTGCGATTTATGTGATTCCTACCGCGACGACGCGAGCAAAGACCTGCGGGTGTTGCCACCGGTGTTCCGTACATTTGGCGGCAAGGCGCGCTTTTGCGGCGTGGTGGTGACAGTGCGATGCTTCGAGGACAACGCGCTGGTCAAGACAGTGCTGGAGCAGTCGGGTGAGGGGCGTGTGCTCGTGATTGACGGCGGTGGGTCGCTGCGGCGTGCGCTGGTTGGCGGCAATATCGGCGCGGTAGCGGCACGCAACGGCTGGGCTGGCGTGCTGGTCAACGGCTGCGTACGAGATGTCGCTGAACTCGCGGTCTTGCCGATGGGTTTTCTGGCGCTGGCCAGCATACCCTTGCCGCCGCGCAAGCTTGGCGATGGCGAGAACCAGGTGCCCGTCATGGTTCAGGGGCTGTGGATTCACCCCGGTGAGTGGATGGTGGCCGACGAGGACGGTGTGATCGTGCTGCCCAAGCAACCGGCCTGACGCCTACCCATCGCGCCCATCACGCCCATCACGCCCAACGCGCACCATGCAAGACATTCAATGTATCGATTCCCACACCGGCGGAGAGCCGACACGCGTGGTGTTGTCCGGCTTTCCCGATCTGCAGGACATGCCGTTGCCACAAGCGGTGCGCGAATTGCGCGAGCGGCATGACCATTACCGCCGGGCCACCGTCTGCGAGCCGCGCGGCAGCGACGTGGTCGTGGGGGCGGTGTTGCTGCCGGCGCGCAGCCCGGGTGCGCTGGCCTCGGTGATATTTTTCAACAATGTCGGCTACCTGGGAATGTGTGGCCACGGAACCATAGGCCTGATGGCCACGCTCGAGTACCTGGGGCGAGCCACACCCGGGCGTTATACGCTGGACACGCCGGTGGGCGCGATACATGTCGATCTGCTTGGCAAAGGGGTGGTGTCTATCGAGAACGTGCCCGCCTTCCGCCATCAGGCCGCAGTCGTGCTGGACGTTCCGGGCCATGGCATGGTGACAGGCGATGTGGCCTGGGGTGGTAACTGGTTCTTTCTGTGCGATGCAGGTCGCACGCCCATGGACGTCGCGTCGGTCGAACTGCTCACGCAGCGGGCCTGGGCGATTCGCCGGGCGCTGGTCGCCGCTGGTGTGACGGGTCGCGATGGCGGCGAGATCGATCACATCGAGTTGATGGGGCCGGCGCACCTTGGTGCGCATGACGGACGCAATTTTGTGTTGTGTCCCGGTGGGGCCTATGACCGTTCGCCGTGTGGCACCGGCACCAGTGCCAAACTGGCCTGTCTGGCTGCCGACGGCAAGCTGGCACCGGGGGCAGTTTGGCGTCAGGAGAGTGTGCTGGGCAGTGTGTTCGAGGCGTCGTACCGCATCCATGACACGCAGCTGATCCCCACCATTCAGGGCCAGGCCCACATCTGCGCCGAATCCCGTTTGCTGCTCGACGCAACGGACCCGTACGCCTGGGGCATTGCCTGAGTGCGCCAGGTGCACCCAGCGAACGAACCGCCGCCCATCAAATGCCACAACATGACGCCGATGTATTGGTGATCGGCGCAGGGCTGGTGGGGGCTGCCTGCGCGTTGCGGCTGGTCCATGCCGGTCGTCAGGTCTGTCTGGTGGATGCTCATGCACCCGGTCAGGGCGCCAGTTTTGGCAATGCGGGTCATATCGCGACCGAACAACGGGTGCCGATGGCCAATGCACAGGTGCTGCGTGCGAGTCTGTCCTGGCTGCGCGATGCGGACGGGCCATTGCGACTGCGTGCTTCTTATCTGCTGCCGTTGTTGCCTTGGCTGGCCCGTTTTGTCTGGGCCGCACGGCCGTCGGCTCTGGCGCGGGGTATTGCTGCCTTGACTGCATTGCAGGACTGCGCGATGGACGATCTGACCGATCTGATGGCGCTGGCAGGCATCGGCTCGCTGCTGCACCGCGAAGGCTACCTGCGGGTGTGGCACAGTGAGCAGGGTGAGCGTGAGGCTCTGGCACAGATACGGGAGATGGCCACCCACGGTGTACGCGCCCAGGCGGTGGGTGCCGAACAGATTCACGCTGAGGTACCGGGGCTGACGAATGCCTTGCGCGGCGGCGTGTGTTACCCCGACACCGGCCATGTGGCAGACCCTTTCGCAGTCTGCATTGGTCTGGTCGCGGCGCTGCAACAGGCCGGTGGCCAGGTGCTTCAGGCGCGGGTCGATCGCATGACTCAGTCGCCAGGCGGCCCAGTCGTCATCAGCTTGTCCGACGGCACGCAGCTTTCCTGTCGCCAGGTGTTGCTGTGTGCGGGCGCCTGGTCGGCCCTGCTGGCCGCCAGTCTTGGTTACCGGGTACCGCTGGACACCGAGCGGGGCTACCACATTACCGTGCCATGGCCGCAGGACGCACCCCATGCAGCACCATGGGCGTCGATGCGCCGCCCGATTGCGTCGATCGAGCACAACGTCATCATGACGCCGATGGCGATGGGTCTTCGCATGACGGGTACCGTGGAGCTCGGTGGCCTGCATTTGCCGCCAGATCCCCGTCGTCATGTTTTGCTGCATCGAAGCATGCAGGCCTTGATTCCCGGAATCGATACATCGCAGGCCAGCACCTGGATGGGATTTCGGCCGTCATTGCCAGACCATCTGCCGGTGCTGGGCGCTGCGCCGCACCACGCCGGCGTGTTTTTTGCGTTTGGTCACCAGCATCTGGGTCTGACCCTGTGTGGCACCACCGCGCGCATCATGGCGCAACTGATGCAGGGTAAAACCCCGGCCATCGACCTCGCGCCGTACCGGATCGAGCGCTGGTAATGGCGTCAACCGAGCGGGTTCAACGGTGGTTCCAGGTAAGGAACACGCCGAACAGCGCAATAGCAAACGCCAGCAACTGCAGACCGGTCATGGTCTCGCCGAGCGCAAAGACACCGACCAGTGCGGCCGATATCGGCAGCATCACCGTGAAAATGCCGCCCTGCGACGCTGGCAGGTATTTGGCGCCGGTCATCCACAACCAGACCGTTCCCATGCTGGCCGCCAAGGCGTAGAAAAGCAGCAGCATCCAGGTGCCAGAGGTGACACTGGCGAAATCGAAGTCCAGCGCCAGGTAAAGTCCGAACGGCGTCATCAGGGCAAAGCCCCACAGATTGATCAGCGAGGCGATACGTTTGGGCCCCAGGGTGCCGGTCAGCTTTTTGCCAATCACTGCGTAGGCACCTTCGCAGACCACGGCGCCGAATACCAGCAGGTTGCCCAGCCAGGCAGTGTCCGGGACCTGTGCCGCATGGTGCTGGCCGGTAAACATGTCGGACCGGGCCAGCGCCAGCACCGCCAGTCCCAGCATGGCGCATCCCGCTGCCATCATCATGCGGGTGCTGATGCGCTCGCGCAGGAACAGCCAGCTCATGAACGCGATCATGGCTGGAATACCCGCCAGAATGACGCCGGCCGACACGGCGCTGGTCAGGCTTACGCCGTACAACATGCAGATCGAGAACAGGAAGTTGCCGAAGAAGGATTCGAGGAACAACAGCATGCGGGTCTGGCCCGTCATGGGCGGCTCGTGCGCCGGCTTGCGCAGCCACGGCAGCATGGCCACGGCCGCAATGCCAAAGCGCATCCAGCCCAGCAGGAAGACAGGTATCGCTGCCACCAGTGGTTTGGACAAGGCAACGTAGCTGCCAGTCAAGATCATGCTCAGCGCCAGGCTGCCATAGGCGATCAGGCGGGTTTGGGAGGGGGTCATGCTGCAAGACGGGCCGGTGCACCGCACGGGTGGTTACATGGGATGGGGCAGCCACCGTCGGTACGTTCGGCGCGTGCTTGATCGTCGCTGATTGTCCCTGAAGAATGCGGTAAGGTTGGCCGTCTACAAGGAGTTGACGAATCATGGCGATGGGTGATTTTGCGTATGCAATGAACAGCAACCGGTTTCTCGCCACTGCGCCGCTGCAAGAGCAGAAATTCGCGGTAGTCGGGGTTCCGTTCGATGGTGCGGTGACCAATCGTCCGGGTGCGCGTTTTGGCCCGGCCGAGGTGCGCAGGGCCAGCTTGATGTTGTGTGATGGCCTGCATCCGCATTTCGAGGTGACTGCGCTGGGCCACACGGGCGACGGTGGTGACCTGCGCCTGCCCAACGCGTGCGGGCTGGCCGAAGTGCGCGCCATCGTGCAGCAGCGGGCAGCCCAATTGATGGCGCGTCACCACTGCGTATTCATCGGCGGCGATCACTCGATAACCCTGCCCTTGCTGCGCGCGGCAAGGGCGCAGCACGGCCCCTTGGCGCTGGTGCATTTCGACGCGCATTGTGATACCTGGGTTGACCATTTTGGCGAGCCGTCCGGTCATGGGACCTGGACCTATGAGGCGATCGCTGAAGGCCTGGTCGATCCTCGCGCCTGTGTGCAGATCGGTCTGCGCTCGGCAGGTGAGCGGGCGGCGCGCGAATATGTGCGTGATCAGGGTGGGCTTATTTTTACCGCCCGCGAGCTGCGTGGCAAGGACGGTGGCGGGCTGAACGACGTCATCGCGCAAATCGTGCAGCGACTTGGCGATCGCCCTTGTTACCTGACGCTGGACATCGATTGCCTGGATCCGGCCTTCGCCCCCGGCACCGGCACGCCCGAGCCGGGTGGACTGAGCACATCGCAGGTTTTGACGCTGCTCGAAAACCTGTCCGAGCTCAATACGGTGGCCATGGACTGCGTAGAGGTGGCGCCGGCCTACGACCATGCGGAGTTGACCAGCCAGGCCGCGGCGGGTTTCATCTGGACCTACCTGTGTGGCCAGATTGCCAGGCGCAACGGGCCACACGGGGCGTCTGCATCGCGATCTGGCAACTGACATGGGGCTCTTTGGTTCGTCGCTGATCGGCTCTGACACCCAGCTCAAACAGCGCAGCTATTACGAGGCCAGTGTCGACCGCGGCCCGACCTGCCCGGCCCTTCAAGGGCAGGTCGGCGTGGACGTGGTGGTGATTGGCGGGGGATTTGCCGGCTTGTCGGCTGCGATCGAACTGGCGGACCGTGGCCTGAGTGTGGCGCTGCTGGAGGCTGACCGCATCTGCAGCGGCGCTTCGGGGCGTAATGGTGGCCAGGCGATTGTGGGGTATGCCAGCGGACAGCAGACGCTGCAGGCGCAGCTGGGGCGCTCAGATGCCAGGCGCTTGTGGAACTGGTCGCTGGAGGCTGTTGGCTTGATCGATGCACGCATCGCGCGTTTCGGCATCGACTGTGACCGGGTCAACGGCTACCTGTATGTTGCGGATTCGCCGCGCAAGGCGGACAAGCTGCGCGTGGAGCTCGAGGAAATGGAGCGCGAATACGGCCTGGCCTGCACGCAGGTCAGCGGCGAGGCGGTGCAACAGTACATTCGCAGCCCGTGTTATTGCGCGGTGGGTCATGAGAGCGTGTCCGGTCATCTGCACCCGCTGAAATATGGATTGGGACTGGCCCGGGCGGCGCGGAGCCTGGGCGTGCAGATGTTTGAGCACGCACCGGTTGTCGACCTGCAGCGGGGCGCCAGCGTGACGGCGATCACGGCCCAGGGCAGTGTGCGGGCACGTTTTGCCGTGCTGGCCGGCAACTGCACGTTGGGCGAATACGGCCCGAGGATTGCGCCACAGATCCGTGCGCGCATCATGCCGGTGGGTACCTATGTGGTCGCGACGAAGCCCTTGTCGGTCGACCTGTGCGCCAGCCTGATCCCGACGAATTCGGCGGTATGCAACAACAACTTTGCGTTGGACTACTTTCGTTTCAGTGCCGACCACCGGTTGTTGTTCGGCGGGCGTGTGAGTTACACAACGCGTACGCCGGTCGACCTGGAGGCGTCGATGCGCATGCGTTTGGCCCGGGTGTTTCCGCAGTTGAAGTCAATTCCAATCGAATTTGTCTGGGGTGGCTTTGTCGACATCAGCATGAATCGCACGCCCGATTTCGGTCGTCTGGCCGACAACGTGTATTACCTTCAGGGTTTCAGTGGCCATGGGCTCGCCGTGACCGGGCTAGCCGGGCAAATGGTCGCCGAAGCTGTCGCCGGGCAGGCCGAACGTTTCGACTTGTTCGCGCGACTGCGCCACCACGACTTCCCTGGCGGCAATACACTGCGCACGCCGACACTGGCGCTGGCCATGTGGTTCCAGCAATTGCGCGATCTGCTATGAGAGCGAATGAAACCGAATGCAATTGACGGTGATCCAGGCATTGGCACTGAGGATTTGGCCGACCCGGATCTGCCGCTGGCCCCGGCGCGTGATGCCTTGACGTTGTCGCTGGTGCCAGCCTGCGTCGACGGTGGAGTACCCTTGCTGGGTCTGTGCCGCGGCTTTCCGCAGATCAATATTGCGTTTGGTGGCTCCTTGCGCCAGCAGGTGCAGAATCTGCCGGGCATGGTGGACCACCGGGAGCCGGCCGGGCAGCCGCTGGCGGTGCAATAGCGTCCCGGCCACCAGGTCGGTCTGGAACCTGGTTTGGCATGGGTCCAATGGGCGAAGGGGCTTGTGGCGCAGGTCAACGCCTTGCATGGCCAGGGTATCAACCGGCTGGGACAGGGTTTGCGGGCGCTGGCCCGTGCGCCCGACGCCAAGGGCGAAGCGCTTTCGGTTCAGGGGGCCAGTGCATTCGCGTACGCGGTGCAGTGGCATGCGCAATGGGCCTGCGAACACGGTGGCCTGGACGGAGCAATACTCAAGGCGTTCGGCGAATCTTGCCGGGTGCGGCGGCAAAATAGGCACGATCCGCAGGATGTGAAAGGCAGAAGCGATCCATGGAGAACTTGATGCAAGAAGAAAAGGCAATGACCTTTAACGAGCTGGAACAGTGGCTCAATGAACGACGGGTGACCGAGGTGGAATGCCTGGTTCCCGACCTGACCGGCGTGGCGCGAGGCAAGATCCTGCCGCGCGCCAAGTTCACGGAAGACCGCGGCATGCGGTTGCCGCAGGCCGTGGTGGCCATGGGCGTGACTGGCGAGTTTCCGGAGAGTGGTCCTTACTATGACGTGATCGATCCGACCGACAAGGACATGCAACTGCGGCCTGATCCGTCCACACGCCGCCTGGTGCCATGGGCTACCGACCCGACCGCGCAGGTGATCCACGACTGCTTCGACCATGACGGCAAACTGGTTCCGTTTGCGCCGCGCAGCGTGTTGCGCCGAGTTTGTGACCTGTTTTCAGCCGATGGCCTGCAACCCATCGTGGCGCCGGAGCTGGAGTTTTACCTGACCGCACGCAATACCGATCCGAACACCCTGCTCAAGCCGCCAATTGGACGCAGCGGCCGGGCCGAAACCTCGCGCCAGGCCTACAGCATCGACGCGGTCAACGAGTTCGATCCTTTGTTCGAGGAGATCTACGACTATTGCGACAAGATGGAGCTCAATGTCGACACCTTGATCCACGAAGTTGGTGCCGGCCAGATGGAAATCAACTTCTTTCACGCCGCTCCGATGGGTCTGGCCGACGAAGTGTTCTTCTTCAAACGCACGGTGCGCGAGGCGGCTCTGCGCCACGACATGTACGCCACCTTCATGGCCAAGCCAATCGCAGGCGAACCTGGCAGCTCGATGCATGTGCACCAGAGTATTTTGAACAAGCTTACCGGTCAGAACATCTTCAGCAACGAGGATGGCTCGCCGTCGGAGGCGTTCTTTCACTACATCGGTGGTCTGCAGCGTTACGTGCCGGCCGCCATGGTGCTGGTGGCACCCTACGTCAACAGCTACCGTCGCCTGTCGCGAAATACCGCGGCGCCAATCAATATCGAATGGGGCACCGACAACCGGACGGTGGGCATCCGCTCGCCGATCGCCTCGCCGCAGGCGCGCAGGGTCGAGAACCGGGTCATCGGTGCCGACGCCAACCCCTATGTTGCAATGGCCATGACGCTGGCCTGTGGCTACCTGGGCATGAAGAACAAGATCCAGCCCAAGGCCGAGATGAAAGGCGATGCCTACCTATCGCCCTATGCGCTGCCGCGCAGCCTGGGGGAGGCACTGGACTGGCTGCGTCGCGAAACTG
>JBKJRR010000376.1:0-3691 GCA_046594635.1 Burkholderiaceae bacterium | reverse complement strand
GCACCAAAGCCCGTGGTGGCAAACCCGCCGAACGCGCCCTTCGCGCGCTCGGCCTGCTGGCGCTCGAGCAATTCATGTTTGCGCGTCACCGGCATGGCGGCGAGTGCGGCACGGCTGGTAACCGCCTGCGCGTTCACACCCTTGAAAATCTCGGCAAACGCCGGGCTGTTGCCTTGCGCATGGGCAATATGGGCCGGCAGTGCAGCCAACAAAGCCGCCTCTCGCGCGACAGGGTCGCGGGTTTCCAGGTCGTCGTAGCTTGCGGTCATGGGATCAGGAAAAAAAGTTGGAAAAGTTCGGGTACGGCAGCCGACATTCACGCCAGCCAGCGTTTGCGCCGTTTGTAACTCTTGACGTCCTTGAACGACTTGCGCTCGCCCCCGCCCATGCCCAGGTAGAACTCCTTGACGTCCTCGTTGTCGCGCAAATCCTTGGCCACACCGTCCATGACGACGCGGCCGCTTTCCATGATGTAGCCGTAGTCGGCGTACTTCAGCGCCATATTGGTGTTCTGCTCGGCCAGCAGGAAGGTCACCTTCTCCTTGGTATTGAGGTCGCGCACGATGTTGAACACCTCTTCGACCAGCTGTGGTGCCAGACCCATCGATGGTTCGTCGAGCAGCACCACGCTCGGGTTGGCCATCAGCGCGCGGCCAATCGCACACATCTGCTGCTCGCCGCCGGAGGTATAGGCCGCCTGAGAGGTCCGGCGTGTCTTGAGGCGCGGAAAATAGGTATAGACCTTGTCCAGGTTGCGCGCGATCTCGGCCTTGTCCTTGCGTGTGTAGGAGCCTGTCATCAGGTTCTCCTCGATCGTCAGGTGGGCAAAACAATGGCGGCCTTCCATGACCTGCACCACACCCTTGTTCACCAAGTCCGATGGCGAAAGGTTTTCAATGCGCTCGCCACGCAGCTCGATCGAGCCTTTCGTAACCTCACCGCGTTCACCGCGCAGCAGGTTGGATACAGCGCGCAGCGTAGTCGTCTTGCCCGCACCATTGCCCCCCAGGATGGCGACGATCTTGCCGTCGGGCACCTGCAGAGAAACGCCCTTGAGCACCAGGATCACGTGGTTGTAGATCACTTCAATGCCGTTGACGTTGAGAACGATGTCCGTGGTACTCATGTGCAGATCCGATCAGGAGGTTGGGAACCAACGCAAGGGACGGCGATGCCGACCCTTGCGTTGATGGCCCCACGCGGGGCCACCAGCAGACCACGCGCACCGCAGTGCGCAGGGTCCGGCCAGTATCAGGACTGGCAATCGGCGCCGGTACGGCGGGTCAGCTTTTTCTCCGCTGCGTATTTCTCCGCCGAATCCTTGACCATCGGCCTGATGATCTGATCGTCCGCCTGCAGCCAGTCAGACACCCAGACGAACTTAGAGCCGTCCCAGGCATGCACACGAGCCGCTGCCGACCCCATATGGTCCGCGCAACTGGTGGAGACAGGTCGCATCACACCCTTGAAGCCCAGTGCGTCGAGCTTGCCTTGGGTCAGGCTCAGATTCTCGTAGCCCCAGCGCGCCTGTTCGCCCGTCATGACCTTGCCCTTGCCGAATCGCTCTTGGGCAGCACGCACACCTTCCACTGCCAGCATGGCGCCTACCACGCCGCGCATGTAAAGCACGCTGCCGACTTCTTCCTTCGGACCGGTGCCCTCGTTCTTGCCATGCACCTTGGCCAGGATTTCCTTGACCACGGCAGATTCCGGTTCGGCACCGTGCTGCATCATCACGGCGTTGTAGCCTTTGGCTCCCTGAGCCACGTCCTTGAGATCGGGTTCGGCACCTGACCACCATGTGCCAATCATCTTCTCGCGCGGGTAACCCGTAGCGATTGCCTCTTTGATCGAGGTGCCCGTCATCACGCCCCAGGTCTGGAGAACCACCCAGTCTGGCCGTTGCTGTCGAACCTGCAGCCAGATCGCCTTTTGCTCGACGCCGGGCGCGGGGATAGGCAGCAACTGAAGCGTGAAACCATGCATGGCCGCCCGTTCCTGCATGATGGGGAGAAGCTCTTTGCCGAACGGACTGTCATGGTAGCCCACCGCGATCTTCTTTCCCTTGAGCTTGTCCCAACCACCTTCCTTATTGGCAATGTGCTTGAGGGCCGTATCGCCGGCGACCCAGTAATGGCCGATAAGTGGGAAGTTCCACTTGAACACGCCACCGTCAGCGGAATCGCTGCGACCATATCCTGACGTGATCATCGGAATCTTGTCGCCGGGAATCTTCTCGGTCAGGGCAAACGTGATTCCAGTGGACAGCGGCTGGAACACCGTGGCACCGCCGTGCTTGCCCTTGAGCCGCTCGTAGCACTCCACGCCACGATCGGTCGCATACGCGGTCTCGCATTCCTCAACCAGGGTCTTTACCCCATTGATACCGCCTCGCGCATTCACGAGTTTCATATAGTCGTTGTGCCCGTTGGCCCAAGGGGATGCATTTGGCGCCACGGGACCTGTCCGGCCAGACAGAACGGGAAAAAATTGCATCTTTTCCTGCGCAATGGCCGGCGTCACCAGCACCGCTGAGGACAATCCGACGCAGGCTGCCGAGATGGCAAAAACAATATGGCGTAGCTTCATTTCGTTCGTCTCCTGTAAATATCAAACACACAAAAAAAACATCGACCCTTCAGTTCACTACATCAGCATGTGCAGCGCTTAGGGAACATTCCCATCGGGATTGGCCCCAGACGCCGACAACAAAGACCCAGCGCTCTCAATGCGGGAAAGGCCAAAGCCGCAACTTCTGTTTTCCGATGCTCCACAGCCTTGCCAGCCCGTGCGGTTCCACGATCAGGAACCATACAATCAAAGACCCAAATATCATCAACTCGGTGTGCGACACGACAGCGGTCGAGATATCCACGCCGACCAGACTGCCCAGCCATGGCAAAAACTGGTTCAGAAAAATCGGCAGCACGACGATAAACGCGGCTCCGAAGAAGCTGCCCATGATCGAACCCATGCCGCCGATGATGACCATGAACAGCAACTGGAACGAGCGGTCGAGGTTGAATGCCGCCGGCTCCCACGAACCCAGGTGCACGAAACCCCACAGACCACCAGCCACGCCGATGATGAACGAGCTGACCGCGAAGGCGCTGAGCTTGGCGTACATCGGGCGGATGCCGATCACGGCTGCGGCAACGTCCATGTCACGGATCGCCATCCACTCGCGGCCGATCGCCGACCGCACCAGATTCTTCGCCAGCAGCGCAAACACCACCAGGAAACCCAGGCAGAACAGGTACTTGTCGAGAGGCGTGCGGATGGACCAGCCAAGCATCTGGAGGTTGGATACAGCTACCGATCCCGATGTGCTGTTGTTGGTGAACCAGCCAATGCGCAAAAACGCCCAGTCGCAGAAAAACTGCGCCGCCAGCGTAGCCACCGCCAGATAAAGGCCTTTGACACGCAGGCTGGGGATGCCGAAGAAGATGCCCACCAGCGTGGCGAAGAAACCGCCCGAGAGCAGCGAAAAAATCAGCGGCATGCCCTCGATGCGGATCTGCGTGTTGTACGCGGCATAGGCACCTACCGCCATGAATGCGCCTGATCCCAGCGAGATCTGGCCACAATACCCCACCAGGATGTTCACGCCGATCGCCGCCAGCGACAGAATCAGGAACGGGATAAGGATGGCGCGAAACATGTATTCGTCCACTAGCAGCGGCACGCCGAT
>JBKJRR010000334.1:0-2965 GCA_046594635.1 Burkholderiaceae bacterium | reverse complement strand
GGATCGACCGATGGCGTTCCAGCGCACACTGCGGATTCCGATCAGCTGGAACGTGCCACGCGCGAGGATGCGTCGCGACGGAGCCCCGAACCACAGCCCGTAGAGAGACTCGGGTGTGGTCATCGCGGTGAGCACGCTCACGCCGCGAAGTCGGTGCAGCCTGCGCACGAGCGCGCCGCCGGGCTTCGGCTCATCGAATGCGAAACCGGGGGTGAGCACGCGGTCGAGGAAGCCTTTGGTGCGGGCCGGTGGCGCCATCCACCAGGTCGGGAATGCGAGCACGAGGTGGTCGGCGCGGGTGACGGCGGCCTGCAGTTCTTCGACGTCTGCTCGCGGGGTGTTGCCGGTGCGCCAGGAGCGCAGGTCGGCGGCGGTGAGCACCTTGAGCAAAAAGGGCGCCGCGGCGCCCTGTAGAACCCCTTGGCGCTTTGCCAGGCAAACCCTACTGCGTGATGGCGACCAGCACGCTGCAATGTGCATGCTCGATCAGGGCGCCGGAACTCGATCCGCGCCACCAGCGCGCCGCCATGCTGTCCAGATGCTTGTGGCCGACCACAATCAGGTCGGCCTCGACCTTCTTCGCATAACCCGTGATCTCGCTGACGGTCTCGCCGACCAACACCTCGCCATTGGCCGCGAATCCGGACTTGGCCAGGACCTGCAGGCCCTGCTCCAGGATCTTCTTGTAGTTTTCCTTTTCGCGTTCCGTGATCTGGGGGTCATAAAACCCCCCCTCGGCACCGATGAAATCGATATGGTGCGGCATCACGGCCACCAGTGTCAGCGCGGCGCCGGTCCATTGCATGAGGTCCTTGCATTCGAGCAATGCATTCTGACCGGCCTCGGAGCCGTCGTAGGCCATCAAAATTCTTTTGTACATGGTCCAACTCCTGGTTTCTTTGATCAAGGTCCTATTTCCAACATGACCAGCATAACGGCTTACCGCTGGCCCGACATCAGAAAAAACCATGAGACCGGTCTGGCGGCGGGTATCACCATTGCGCTGCCGTATTGATGCCTTGCATACCCACCGATGCACCCGGCTTTAGATCCGGCCCTTCGCGGAAATCATCACGGCGGTGTCCTCAGCCGCAGGTCGGCCCGGCTGGGCGGCTTCGACCGGGTGACGATCTCCGCGCCGCATGCGCAAGAAATCCATCTATTGCGCATTTTGCACCTCCAAGATCCTCCGCGTGCCCGCCTTGCCTCACATGCAGCCTACCTGGCTGTGGCGTCGCCACGACCCGTGAGCTCACCTAGACCTGTCTAGACAAGAGCTCAGAAGTATGGATATACTGAAAACGACCATCCTTATCACCGACGCCCATGTGCCCAGAACCAGAATCCCACACCGGTGCATCACGGGCAGGCCATCATCCGGTGCCGGTGATTGACATCGGCCCGTTGCGCGACGGGTCCGACCCGGAGCGCGTCGCACATACTCTGCACAGGGCCAGCCGCGAGGTGGGCTTTTTGTATGTGGAGAACCACGGTATCGACCCGAAGCTGCTTGCCGAGGCACGCGCGCAAGCCATGCAATTTTTCCGCCAGCCTGAGGCAGCAAAGCAGATGGTTGCGATCTCACCCCAGCACCGCGGCTTCCTGGCGCAGGGCAAGGCGCGCATGCACGACGGCGCCCAGCCCGATCTCAAGGAAAGTTTTATCTGGGGCTACGAGGACAAGGACGGCCACACACCTGAAGACCACGTTCTGCGCGGCGCAAACCGTTGGCCCGAGACCATGCCCGCGCTGCGCCGATCGGCTTTGGCATTCTCCGAGCAGGCAGACCAGGTGGCACGCCACTTGCTTCGGGGTTTCGCCATCGGCCTGGGTCTGGACCCCGGCTACTTCCTGATCCAATCCACACGCCCGATGAGCCGCGCCGCATTCGTCTTTTACCCACCGCAACCGGGCAGCGTCGGCGACACAGGCTACGGCGTGGCACCGCACACCGACTTCGGCGTGCTGACCGTGTTGTGCCAGGACGATGTCGGCGGACTGGAAGTTCAGGACGCCCATGGCAATTGGGTCCAGGCGCCGCCGATCGAAGGGACACTGGTCGTCAATGTCGGCGACCTGCTGGCGCGCTGGACCCGCGATACCTATCGTTCGACCCCGCACCGGGTGGTCAATCGCTCCGGGCGTGAGCGCCTGTCGCTGGTGCTGGCCTTCGATCCGGATCCGGACACACTGATCGATCCGAAGCAGGTGTTCGGCAATGCCGATCCGGCCGATGAATTGATCAGCTGCGGGGACTACCTGGAATGGCGTTTCGGCAAGTCCTTCGACTACCGTGGCAAACATGCATCGACCATCAGTGCGCGCGGCTGACCGCCGCTAACCCGATGCAAACCTTCATTCGTCCGCCCGCACGCGCAGTTCCCTGGCACCGCAGCGCCTGGTTCGAGACACTGCAGTTTCTGGTGCTGATGGGCCTGCTCACCTGGTTCGCGATCCACGGCGCTCAGAGCATGGGATACCAGTGGAAATGGGAGAAGGTACCGCGCTACCTGTACCGCGTCATCGACGGCGAACTGATCTGGGGACCGCTGACCAAGGGCATGTTCGTCACGCTGGACATCACCTGGAAGGCCGGTCTGCTGGCGCTGGCGATAGGTCTGTTCACGGCGCTGCTGAGACTGTCCCGTTCGGCGATCGGTCCCGCGCTGGCATGGCTGTATGTCGAACTGATCCGCAACACGCCAATCCTGGTTCAGATGCTGATTATTTACTTCATCATCGCCGCCATTTTGGGGATACCACGGGAATGGGCGGGTGTGTTGTGCCTGGCGTTTTACGAAGGCGCATTTATCGCGGAAATCGTACGCGGCGGCATCAATGCGGTGCGCAAGGGGCAACGCGAAGCCGGTTTGAGCCTGGGTCTGTCGAACTTCGACCTGTACCGCGACATCATCCTGCCGCAGGCGGTTCCGCTGATGCTGCCGCCACTGGGCGGCGTGCTGGT
>JBKJRR010000140.1:0-18241 GCA_046594635.1 Burkholderiaceae bacterium | reverse complement strand
CATCACGGTGCAGTTGCGTCCGACCATGGGTGTGGACCTGCTGTTGCCCCTGTTCGCCGCGGTCATCCTGGGAGGCATCGGTTCGGTCTGGGGCGCGGTGCTCGGCGGCTTCATCGTCGGACTGGCCGAAAGCGCATCGGTGTCCATCGTCGGCGCCGAATACCGCGCAGCGGCCGCCTTCTTCGTGTTGATCCTGATCCTGATGCTGCGCCCGAGCGGCCTGTTCGGGGAGAAAAGTTGATGCCCGACATCCTCGGCTGGCTGTCCTACGGCAGCTTCTTCCTGGTGTTCGCCAGCAGCTTCGCAATCATCGCGCTCGGGCTGAACCTGCAATGGGGCTTTACCGGCCTGTTCAATGTCGGTGTAGCCGGCTTCGTTGCGCTGGGGGCCTACACATCGGCGTTGCTGACCACGCCGGAGACGGCAGATCGCCTGGGTGGCCTGGGCTGGCCGGTCGCGCTGGGCTGGCTGGCAGCGATGGGGGTCAGTGGCCTTGCCGGGCTGCTCGTGGGCGCGGTGGCACTACGGCTACGCCACGACTACCTGGCCATCACCACCTTCGGCATCGCGGTGACGATTCAACTGGTGGCGAACAACGCCACCAAGCTGACCGGCGGACCTTTTGGCGTGCAGTTCATCCCCAAGCCCATGCAAGCCTGGCTCGGCACCGGGCTGGCATGGAATCTGGCCTATCTGGCGCTGTCGCTGGCACTGCTGGGCGTGGCCTACGTCGCGCTGGAAAAGCTGGTGCGCAGTCCCTGGGGCCGGGTGTTGCGCGCAATCCGCGAGGATGAAGACGCCGCCTCGTCGCTGGGCAAGCGGGCTTTCCTGTTCCGGCTGCAGAGTTTCGTCATCGGCAGCATGCTGATGGGCCTGGGCGGCGCCGTGTATGCGCACTTCGTGGGCTATATCGCACCCGAGGATTTTCTTCCCATCCTGACGTTCCAGCTCTGGGCCATGCTGATTGTCGGCGGGTCGGGCAACAACCGCGGCGCGATCCTGGGCGCTTTCGTGGTCTGGATCTTCTGGGCCGGCGCTGGCGCGCTGATGCGCGGCTGGATTCCGGCCGCCGAACAGGCGCGCGCCGCCGCTCTGCAGGTGGTACTGATCGGCGTGTTGATCGCGCTGATGCTGGTGCTGCGTCCGCGCGGGTTGCTGGGCGAAGACATCGCGGTGTCGCGGCACGCAAGCGAGCGCCCGGTTCCGCCGGCCTGAGTCAACCCGGAACGTGGGGATGCACCACCCGCCAAGCTGCAAGCTTGTCGGACAGCGCCATGCCGGCATGCGCCGGGCTGGTTGATGGAAGGCGCAAGGTCTGCACACCGGGTGCCAGCGCCAAGCTGCTGGTCACATGGCGTCGGAACAGATTCGCGGCTGCGGCACCGTTGAAACAGATCCGCTTGATCTGGTGGTGCTCGGACAAGAAGCCGGCGAAGTCGTTGACCACCACACTGCCCGGTTCGATGGCCGAATCCAGACTTCCCGGGCGCTTGCAATGGGCCAGCACATCCCAGAGCGCAACACCATGGGCCTGCAGCGCCAGCACCCGCTGCGCATACGGCAGTCGGGCATCAAATCCGAACAAGTCGCCCATGATCGGCCAGAAGCCGTTGCGCGGGTGGCCGTAATACTGCTGCGCGCGCAGCGATGCCACGCCGGGCATGCTGCCCAGCACCAGTACGCGGGCGTCGGGGCGGGCGATTGGCGCGAAGCCCGTGACCCGCGCTGCGGTAGTACCAGCCGTCATGTTGCCCATGCTGCTGGCACTGGACCTGGAGGGTCGGCGGCAAACGTGAAACGCTTTGGCAGACAAGCCCTCCAGTGCTTCATGAGATCTCCATGCGAGCGGGTGCAACGCAAGGCCCGGCGCCACGTTGGCGGGGCCATCCTAACCGCATCCGACGCACCCTTGCAGTTCGGCCAGCGCCGACGTATGGAGTCAGTCGGCAAAGGCAGGTGAGTGGTACAACACCTTGCCGCCCACGCGCAACTCGGTGTCAAGCTGATAGCGGCGCACCGCGTCGGCATTGATCGCCATGCCCAGACCCGGCGCGTCGGGTGCCCGAATCCGGCCATTGGCATCGCGCAGCAAATGGTTGCTTGTGAGCTCGACCGCCAAGGCTTTAGGAGCGGCCGGATACTCGCAGATGGTGTGGTTGGCCAACCCGGCAAATGGCTGCAAGGACGCGCTCAGAGCCAGGTGCGAGGTGAAGGTGTGGTTTACATACGTGACGCCTTTGGCCACCGCATGGTCTGCCACCTGTTTGGCCGGGCCGATGCCGCCGATACGGCCGCAATCGATCTGTACGAAGCCGATGCCGCCGTAGTCGATCAGCTGGCGCGCCATCGATGCGTTGTGGGCTCCCTCGCCACCGGCCAGGCGCACGGTTGCGCATTGCCGCGCGAGCGCGCCATATTCCTGCAAGGCACTGGCGTGAAACGGCTCCTCCAGCCACACCACACCGGCCGACTCCAGCGCCGGCAAACGTGCGGCCGCACGCGCCACATCCGCGCCGAAGATCTGCCCGACGTCGACCAGCAGGATACCGTCGGCGCCCAAGGCCTCGCGCGCCGCCATGAAATGGTCCTCGTCCTGCTGTGGCGCACCGCGACCGATGGGCCCCCAGCCGAACTTGGCCGCCGTGAAACCGTCGGCCAGGGCATCACGCGCACGCACCAGAGTCTGCTGCGGATCGTCACCGAACAGCAACGACGCATAGGGTGTCTTTGCATGGCTGGCGCTATAGCCCAGCAGCCGCCATACCGGCTCGCCGCGGGCTTTGCCCAAAATGTCCCACAAGGCCATCTCGATGCCCGAGAAAGTGTGCGCGGCCTGCAGTACGTCCATGCTGTTGTAGGCCACGTCGGCGGCAATCGCGGCAATGTCCGCCGGACTGTCCAGCGCACGCCCCAGCACCGACGCGCTGACCGGCTGGCAGGCGCCGTGCGACTGGGGACACACGAAGGCGGCGATCGACGGCAGCGGCGCGGCCTCGCATTCACCAAAACCGACATGCCCGCCGGCGGCCACCCGCACCAGCAGCGCGTCCTGGCTACCATCGGCCTCAAGCGTGACCTCGGGCATGGATAGATAGAAGAAGTCGACTGATTCAATTTTCATGGCGCAGGCTCCAGACAGGACGGCGCTTGCGGGTTCGTGCGGCGCACGATTGCACGGGTTTCGCGGATGGAATTGTCATGGCCGTTGGTAGATCACTGCCCGGGGTTCGAATGCTACCTGCGCATCCAGCGGATAAATCGGCCGGGCACAGATGGTGTGGCCCAGCGTGGGCAAGTTGGCCGAGGTGGCGCCGGGTACATCCACGTTGAAATTGCAGTCCGCCCAGGCTTCGTACATGTGGTGCTCGGTGTGCGGAGACTTGACGACGATCAGGTCGAAATCCTGCGGGTTCAGTCCGTTCGCGAAATACATCGCTCGGTCGAACAGGCTCAGTGTGTTGCTGAAAACCACGACCGTGAAGTTGTCCCAGGTCAGCACCGCGGTAGGCCCGGCGTCGAGTCCGACCTTCATCGTCTCCAGCCGAGCCTGGCCGTTCGAGAGCAACCGGACCTGCGCCGTGACCGGCATCGGCGTGAAGCGCTGCCGATCAATTGCGCCGCCCAGCGCCACGTCCACCGTGGCACCCACGCCAGCCCGGTGCGCGGCGGCGGCGGCGTCGGGGTCGACGATCTGCGCCAGTACTTTCCTTGGGTAACGCGCGTCGCGCAGTCCTTGCAGGATCAGGTTGGAATCGCCGGTGGCACCGGACGAGGTAGCGTCAGCCGCATCGGTGAAGATCACGGGTCCGGGGATGGAGCGGGCCTGCGCGATGGCGCGCTCCAGGCTGCTGAACTTGCCCTGCATACGCTGGCGCAGCGGCCAGAACTCATGCGCGAGTTGCAAGGCTTGTTTCTCCGCAACTGCGGCATCACCATCGGTGGCGACGATCACCTGGCAACACAACTCGGGCACATCGGTAAAAGGGTTGCCGATCATGATGCCGGCCGACATGGCCACGCCTTCGAGTTCCAGCCGGCGTGCCTCGCGGATCAGCGAACCGTAACAGCCCGATTTCGTGATCAGCTCGTCGCCGCGCACCAGCGCTGGTATCGTCACCCGCACAAGCGTCGGCTTCACCGTCTTGTCGGTCACCAGCCGGTGCAATACCCGCGCCGCGCGATCGCCGGTGGACGCGAAGTCCACATGGGGATAGGTGTGGTAAATCGCCAGACCGTCGATCTGACGCAACATGCGGTCGGTCAGGATGCCGTGCAGGTCCAGCGTGATGACGATGGGCACAGCCGGGCCCACCAGCTTTCGCGTCTCGGTGAGCAGATAACCTTCCGGGTCGAGTTCGCCATCGGCGGCCATCGCGCCATGCAGTGAGAAATACACACCGTCAATGCCGCTGCCAGCCTCGGCGGCGATGGCCTCCAGCACCTCGCCCATCAGCCGGTTCCAGCCGGGCCGGGACAACAGGCCGGCCGAACCTGCGCGTGCCGAGATGGTCAGCACCGGGTCGAAACCGACTTCGTCGAACACTGCCAACGCGCCGCCCAGTCCGGTGTTGATACCTTTTTGCGCCAGCATCTCGTGGCCGCGCTCGATGTGAAAGTTGCTGTATTCGGACTGCAGTGGATTGAACGACGAAATTTCCTGCATGCACTCAGCAATCAGGATGCGCGGTTTTCGGGCCATCGGGTGTCCTTTCTACGGAATCAATGTGCAACGTGCCCGGGATACGACGCCAGTGCCTTTGTCAGTCGGGCAGGCTGCCATCGGCAACCCTCAGGCAGGCCACCTGCTGGCCGTCGTCAAGGCGTGTCAGTTGGGGGTCTTCAACCTGGCAGCGCGGCATTACATGCGGGCAGCGGCTGGCAAAACGGCAGCCGGTGCCAATGGTGTCCGGATCGGGCATGTCACCACGGATCAGCGCGCGGGTGCGGCGCTGCAACGGGTGCTCGCTCGGCAAGGCCGCCAACAGCGCCTGCGTATACGGATGGCGCGGATGCGCGAACAGCAGACCGGCCGGAGCGACCTCGACGATACGGCCCAGGTACATCACCGCCACCCGGTCGCTGATGTTGCGCACCACCGCCAGGTTGTGCGAGATGAACAGGTAGGTCAGCTTCAGGTCGCGCTGCAGGTCGCGCATCAGGTTGATGACCTGGGCCTGCACCGACACATCCAGCGCTGACACTGCCTCGTCGGCCACGATGAACTCCGGCTGCAGCGCCAAAGCGCGCGCAATGCCGATGCGCTGGCGCTGGCCACCGGAGAATTCGTGCGGATAACGCTGCAAGGCGGTCACGGGCAGGCTGACCAGCTGCAACAACTCGCGCACCCGAGCAGTCCGGCTCGTGCTGTCGCCCACACGGTGGATCACCAGAGGCTCGGCGATGAGCTCGTCCACCCGCATGCGCGGGTTCAGAGAGCCATAGGGATCCTGGAAAACAATTTGCATCGCGCGGCGCTTGGCACGCATGCCGGCCGCGTCCAGTGTGGTGATGTCTTCGCCGTGGTGCAGGATGCTGCCGCCGCTGGGCTCGATCAGGCGCAGCAGCAGGCGCCCGGTGGTGGACTTGCCGCAACCCGATTCGCCGACCAGGCCCAGCGTTTCGCCGGCCGCAATCTGCAGGTCCACGCCATCGACTGCGCGCAGCGGCGGTACCGGTTTGGCCAGAAAGCCCTGACGGCGCTTGAAATACTTGCGCAGGCCCCGCGCCTCGATCAGCGGTACGGTTGGCGACGTCATGTTGCGGGTACCCCTTCTGACGTGGCCTGCTGCTTTGGTGCGAACGGCGTGAAACACGCCGCACGATGCGACGGGCCCACCTCGCGCAAGGCCGGCACGACACCACATGCCGGCTGCGCCAGCGGGCAACGCGGCGCGAAGCTGCAGCCCGCAGGCAGTTGCCCCAGGGCCGGTACCGTACCCTCGATGGTGCTGAGCCACGCCGCGCCAGCTTCGATGCGGGGCCGCGATGCCAGCAGGCCGCGGGTATACGGATGCGCTGGTCGGTCAAAGATGTCCAGCGCCGATCCGGTCTCGACCACCTTGCCGGCATACATCACGGCGACCCGATCACTCATTTCGGCGATCACGCCCAGGTCATGCGTGATCAGCAGCACGGACATGCCGTTGTCGGCCTGCAGCTTGCGCATCAGGTCCAGGATCTGCGCCTGTATGGTCACGTCCAGCGCCGTCGTCGGTTCATCGGCGATCAGCAGCCTGGGTCTGCCGGCCAGCGCCATCGCGATCATCACGCGCTGCCGCTGGCCGCCCGAGAGTTCATGCGGATAAGCGTCAATCTGGCGCTGCGCGTCGGGCATTTCAACCCGCTGCAACAACGCAATGGCCTCCTGGCGCGCGTGTGCACCGCGCAGATCGGTATGCCAGCGCAGCACCTCGCCGATCTGCTGGCCTACCCGCATCACCGGGTTCAGCGAGGTCATGGGCTCCTGGAAAATCATCGCCATGTCCTTGCCACGCAGGGCGCGCATCGTCGCCGCATCCAGCGCCAGCAGGTTCTGGCCCTGCAAGCGGATGTTGCCACCGCGCACCTGCACGCCCGGCGGCAACAGCCCCATCAGGGACAGTGCCAGCATGCTCTTGCCGGAACCGGACTCGCCGACCACGCCGAGCACCTCACCGGCGTCCAGATGCAGGTCGACCGCACTCAGGATCTCGGGGCCGGCTGCACCCAGGCCGGTTGTGAGCTGTTCCACCTGCAGCAAAGGCGGCGCGACAGGTCCTGCGGCCCGGGCAGCGGCATTCATCGGGTGCTCACCGCCATGCGCGGGTCCAGCACGTCGCGCAGTCCGTCGCCGAGCATGTTCAGCCCCAGTACGCTGAGCAGAATCGCCATGCCCGGTGCCACCGTGATCCACGGTGCGGCCACGATGAAGTCGCGTCCGTTGGCGATGATGGCGCCGAAGGTCGGCGTCGGCGGCGGCGGTCCGACACCGATGAACGACAACACCGCTTCGTTGAGGATGGCTATCGCAAACACATAGGTCACGCGCACCACCAGCGGCGCCATCGCATTGGCCAGCACGTGGCGCAGCAATATGCGCACATGGCCGGCGCCCAGCGCGCGCGCGGCCTCGACATATTCCATCTCGCGCACCACCATCACCGAGGCCCGCACCACACGCGCCGTATGTGGCGTGGCGGCGATGGCCAGCGCAATCACGACATTGGCCACCGAGGCGCCGAGCACCGAACTGATGGCAATCGCCAGGATGATGGGCGGAAACGCCATGAACGCATCCATCAGCCGCATCACCGGGCTGTCGGCGAACCGGAAGTAACCCGCTGTCGCACCGATGACGGCGCCGGCCACCGCCGTGAACAATGCGACCAGAAATCCTATGCGCAGCGACACCTGCGCGCCATGCAGGATGCGCGACAGGATGTCGCGACCGAAATGATCAGTGCCCAGCCAGTGCTCTGCGCCCGGCGGCACCATGCGCGCCTTGAAGTTTCCCTTGAGCGGGTCGAATGGCGCGATCACGTTCGCCAGCAACGCCATCAGCACGACCACGCCGACCAGGGCCAGGCCGATCGTGAACGAGCGGTTGGCCAGCAGCCGGCGCAGGAATATGGCGCTCATTCCAACCTCACCCGCGGATCGATCGCCGCGTACAGCAGATCCACCACCAGGTTCACCGCCAGGTAGATCAGCGCCAGGAACAGCAGGCCACCCTGGATCACCGGGAAATCCCGGCTGAGCACGGCGCCGATGATGAGCCGGCCCAGGCCCGGTATGGAGAACACCTGCTCGGTCACGACGGCGCCACCCAGCAAGGCGCCCACCATGATGCCCATCACCGTGACGATGGGCACCATCGCGTTGTGCAGGCCATGGCGCACCACCACATAGGCCTCGGGCAGGCCTTTGGCGCGCGCCGTGCGGATGAAGTCCTGGCCCAGAACCTCGAGCATGCCGGAGCGTGTCATGCGCGCGACAAAACCCATCTGTACGCAGGCCAGCGAGAAGGTTGGCAAGGCGATGTGCCGCGCCCACTGCCAGGGGTCGGTGGCAAAGGCCACATAGTCCCCCGCCGGGAAAATCGGCACCAGCACCGCGATCAGCCAGATCAGCACCAGGCCAAGCCAGAACTCGGGAATGGACAAGCCGATCAAGGCCAGCGTCATCATGCCCTGGTCGGCCAGGCGGCCGTGGCGTACCGCAGCCACCACGCCGGCCGCCACACCCAGCAGCACCGAGACCACGAAGGCCAATGCGGTGAGTGACAAGGTGACCGGCAGGCGCTCCAGTATGGCGCCCACCACGCTGCGGTTGAGCAGCAGCGACTGGCCCAGATCGCCTTGCAGCAGCCGTGCATACCACTGCCCCATGCGCACCAGGAATGGCTGGTCCAGGCCCATTTCACGGCGCACCCGGTCCAGCGCCTCGGCCGTGGCCCCGGCGTCCAGAAACATCGAGGCGGGATCGCCCGGGACCAGCCACAACAGGCCGAAGGTGATCAGCGACACCAGCAGCAGGACCGGAATCGACGCGAGCAGGCGGCGCAGGATGAAGCGGATCATTCAGCAAGCAGATGGGTTGACCCGCGTTCAGCGCTGCCACCACGCGGGAGGCCGCGCGGTCGCAAGGGTGAACGACACCGGCAATCGCTGCGGCAGCTGGCTTATTCGAGCCACACACCCCACATGCGCGTGATGCGGTAGGGCTTGAAGTTCTTCAGCTTGTTGGACACGACCTGGAACAGACCATAGTCGCCCAGGTTGATCGCAATCGCCTGATCGGCCATGCGGTTCTCGAAGTCGGCGAACAGTTTCTTCTGCGCGGCGACATCCATTTCGCTGTTGAGCTTGGTGAACAAATCGTCAATGACCGGATCGGCCTTGCGCTGGCCCTGGCCCTTGACCCAGTGCGACATGGCCGAGGCAGGACCTTCGTACGGCTCGATGCCGAAGCCGTGGGTCCAGAAGTTCCAGCCCTGATCACTCTTGAGGCCAATGCCCGAGATGGTGGGCCAGTCTCCGACCTTGAGCTCGAGGTTCACGCCAATGGCGGCGACCTGCTGCTGGAACACCGTGGCGGCGTCCACATTGGGCCGGATGTTGTCGATGATGAAGATCAGCTTCTCGCCCTTGTAGCTCGACTTGGCCAGGTTGGCCTTGGCGGCGGCAACGTCCTGCTTGAGCAGCGCACGGCCGCTGTGGTACGGCGAGCCGGGATAAACCCAGCTCTGGTCCATCAGGTACAGATCCGGGTAGGCCGTGCCAAGGATTTCTTCGGCGTTGATGGCCTGCGCGATGGCACGGCGGAAGTTGAGGTCGGTGCCCGGCCCCTGGGCCATGTTGAACTTGAGCACCTGCACCGCATACGGCAAGGCCTTCATCACCGTGAAGTTCGGATTGCCCTTGAGGCGCTTGGCCGTGGGTTCATCACTGGTCTCGTTCAGGTGCACCTGGCCCGTCATCGTTGCGGCATCGCGGGCGCCGGCTTCAGGAATGAACCGGAAGGTCACGCTATCGAGATAGGCGATCTTGGCACCGGCGAATCCGTCGCGCTCCTTGTAGGCCGGATTGGGTACATATCCATCGAAGCGCGCCAGCTTCACATGGCTGTCGGGCTTGTATTCGACGAACTTGTACGGGCCGGTGCCGACCGGATCGGCCTTGCCCATTTCCTTGGCTGCCTCTTCGGCCGGCATGATGGCAATTGGCGCGCGCGGGCTCGACAGATTACCCAGAAAGGTCGATTGCACCGACTTGAGCTTGATCGTGACAGTGTCAGTGCCACTGGCGTTGACACTGTCGATGGCAGCGATCAGGCTGGCCGACGCGCCGCCCTTGCGATAGCGCTCGATCGAGGCGGCCACGTCGGCAGGCCCCATGGTCTTGCCGTTGTGGAACTTGACGCCACTGCGCAAGGTGAACACATAGGTCAGGCCATCGGGAGACACCGCGACCGACCTGGCCAGGTCCGGCACCGGCTTGGCGCCTTCGTCGCGGGCGTACAAGGTCTCGAACATGTGCAGATTGACATGTCGCGCACCTTGCGCAGACGTGGAGTGCGGATCGAATGACGGCGGGGCGTTGGTGATGGCCACCACGACATCGCCACCCTTCTTCTGGGCGGCGGCAGGTGCAGCCACACCCCAGACCAGGGCGGCAGCCACTGCAAGGTGCAGGAATTTGAGCTTCATGGAAACGTTCTCCTTTTATAGGGCCCGCGGTGCGGGAGGGTTGCCTCAAACAGGGTGCGCACACCCTCCGACGGAAACTTGCTGCCAGGAATCATTTCCCGGGATCGACATAGTCCTGCATCACCACGGCGACGCAATCGCCGCGCTGCACACGGCCCGGGCCGGACGCCATCCATAAAACGCCGCTGTCG
Source organism: Burkholderiaceae bacterium (assembly GCA_046594635.1). Classification (GTDB taxonomy): domain Bacteria; phylum Pseudomonadota; class Gammaproteobacteria; order Burkholderiales; family Burkholderiaceae_C; genus CAISIP01. Next base: position 7,864 of record JBKJRR010000140.1, on the reverse strand, counting down.
TCGTAAAGAACTTCAATCGGCGCGTGGTCAATATCCTCGACGAAATGCAGATATCCCGCGACCTGCCCGGCTTTCACTGAATCGCCTGCCACGTGGCGTGGCTCGAAGATGCCGCAGGCCGGGGCAAAGCTGTAGCAACTGGCATTGCGCACCATCATGTGGCGGGTCGCCTTGGCGCCGCTGCGCTGCACCGTGTCGACCTTGCCACTGGTCATACCCAGGTGCTTTAGCATGTTGTGCACACCGCGCTCGCCGATGCGCACGCCTTCGACGCTGACGCGGCCCCAGCCACCGATCTCGGTGCCCAGACAGAGAATTCCGCGACGCTCGATCGACGAGGTCAGCGTCGCGCCTTCGTCCACACCCCAGAACACCACGTTGTAGGGCGCACCAAACGCGGCGGCGGCATCCATGGTTTTCTGGCGCAGCGCGGGATCGGCCACATAGTGCATGTTGGTACTCGGCACACATTCGGCCGAGTGGCCGGCGGTGTGCATGTCGACCGCCACATCGGCATGCGGCAAGATCTTGCTGTCAATGAAGTGCGCCAGCATCTCGGAGAAGGTGCCCCGGGGGTTGCCGGGGAAACAGCGGTTCATGTCGCGGTCGTCGATCGGCGACAAGCGTGTGCCGTTCAACGCGGCGGGCATGTTCACAGCGGGGATGAGGATCAGCCGACCCTTGAGTTTCTGGGTATCGAGCGTCTGCGCCAGTCGGGAGATTGCGATCTGGCCTTCGTACTCGTCGCCATGCACGCCACCGGTCAGCAGCAACGTGGGACCCTTGCCGTTGTTGAATACGTAGATCGGAATCTCGACCACGCCCCAGCCCGAACTGTTGCGCGACTGTGGCGCGCGAAGGTATGCGGCCTGCCGCCCCGGCCGGTCAAAATCGACTTCGCAGCGCACGCGGCTCGGACTCGGGTCCACCGCGGGCGTTGCAGGTGGTGTTTGCGGGCTTTGGGTCTTGGGCATGGCGTCCGGATCCGGTTGCGTGTAAATTCAGAATAGCATATTTTATAAATGTATACAATGTTCAAATGGTGAAAGCACTCGTCAAATCACTGCATCTGGTGGATCCGGCGGCTCCGTCATCGCCTCAGACTTTCCTCAAACTGCAGCCCCGCACGCTGGTGCACCAGGTCATCGATGCGCTGGTCGCAGGAGCCGCCGAAGGGCTGATACTGCCGGGCGATCGCATCATCGAGGCCGACCTGGCCGAACAGCTCGGTGTGAGCCGGGTGCCGGTGCGCGAGGCCTTGCGCGTGCTGGAGAGCCAGGGGGTGGTCGTCAACGAGCCGTACAAGGGCATCCGCCTGACGCCGGTCAGCCCTGAGCGCATCGACCAGCTGATCGAGGTACGCGTGGCGCTGGAGACCACAGCCGCCACCCGCGCGATCCGGCTCAAGCGCAATGACAAGGTGCGTCTGCAGGAGCTCGAATCCATCGTGTTTGACATGGAAATCATGGCAGAGCGCAATGATGTGTTCGGCTTTGCAACCGACGACACCGCCTTTCATCGCACGCTGTGCAGCTACGCCGGCAACGCGGTGCTCAGCGACATGTGGGAGATGCTGGCGCGTCAGATGACCATCATCTTCGGCTTGTCGGCGCTGGGCAAGCCAATGGAGGCGATCGTGGAGGAGCACCGGGAACTGATACGCGTGTTCCGCTCCGGCAAGGTGGGCGACATGGCGCGCGCCATCAGCGACCACATCGACGTCGAAATCCACAAGGTCGACCTGGAGAAGATCATTGCCGAGCGCCGTGCCGAGACACAGCGCAGTTCACCATCCGCCTGAGCCCACCCCGCCATGTCCACATCGCCGCCGCCCGCCCTGCGCCAGCAACCCGTGAAGATTCGCGCCATCACCAGCGCAGCACTGATCGGTGACAGCCCCAAGGGCGGCTGGTCGACCGAGATCAAACCTGACGACTCGGTCCATGCATTGGTGGCCGTCCATACCGATGAAGGCATCACTGGTTACGGCAGCGTGTTCACCGACGGTCGGTTGGTGCAGGCCGCGCTCAAGGTGCTGGAGCCGCTATTTCTGGGCGAGAACGCACTGGAGCCGGAACGCGTCAGTGAAAAGCTGCACCAGAACAGTTTCTGGATGGGCCGCGGCGGCAGCCTGACGCATGCGATCAGTGGCATCGACATTGCGCTTTGGGACATCCTGGGCAAGGCCACGGGTCTGCCGGTCGGGCGACTGCTGGGCGGTAGCTACCGTGAGCGCGTGCAGCCTTATTGCTCGCTCCTGATGGAACAACCCAAGGAGATGTTTGACGTCATCACAACCTACCGCGAACGGGGCTTCACCGCGTTCAAGATCGGCTGGGGCCCATTCGGCCGCGCCATGGACCACAAGCTCGATGCCGCCATCGTGCGCGCCGCCCGCGACGCCGCCGGGCCCGACGCAAAATTGATGGTTGACGCCGGCGCCAGCGACGCCTACTGGCCACACGGCCTGAAATGGGCGTTGCGCACCGCCGACATGCTGGCCGAATTCGATGTCGGCTGGTTCGAGGAGGCACTCAAACCCGACGCGATCGACGATTTCTGCGTCTTGCGCCGCGCCAGCCCGGTGAAGATCGCCGGAGGCGAGGTGCTGACCCGGCGCCAGGCCTTTCTGCCCTGGCTCGCGCGTGGCGCCTTCGATGTCGTGCAGCCCGATGTGACCAAGGTCGGAGGCATCAGCGAGCAGCGCCGCATCGCGTGGATGGCGCAGGATTTCGGCATCCAGTACATCGGCCACGGCTGGAACACCGCCCTGGGTCTGGCCGCCGACCTGCAGCTGGCCAGCGCCATACACGACTCCGACCTGGTCGAGTACATCGGCGGCAGTCCGTATGTCGACGGCATCTTGAAGCAACCCTTTGCACTGGACGCAGACGGCTACCTGCAAATTCCGGACCGACCCGGCCTGGGCGTGGAGCTGGACCCGGACAAGGTTGCGCGATATTGTGACAACGCGGCGGCGCTATTCGCGTACTGAATGCCTCCACCGCAGATCCGCTTCGACTTCCTTGACCGGGTGGCGCTTGTCACCGGCGGGCTATTCATGGGCGGTTGAGCGGTCGCCCGGGCACGTGGCGTGATTTGCCACAACAGTCCCCACTTGTCCTTGCACCAGCCGCAGGCACTGTCCGCAAACTTCTTGGTCAACAGAGTTGCGGCGTTCAACGCCGTGCCGTCATACCGAGGACAAGGTTCAATCGTCCCTCACATCGCATCAAAGTCATAAATATGTTCCAATTAGATTCCACATAGATTCCAGGAGGATGAAATGACAAGAAACAGTGTGTTGGAGCCAAGGCAGCGTGCAGGCGAGACCGAGAAGATGACAGTGAACGTCGGCGTGGTCGATCTTGGCCACGTGGACCTGCTGGTGCAAGAAGGTTTCTATTCAAACCGTTCCGACCTTGTTCGCACGGCGCTGCGCAACCAACTCGCCCTGCATGCGGACACGGTGAAACAAACCGTGACGCGCCGAACGCTGACGGTTGGCTTGCAGCACTTCAGCCGCGCCGACCTCGAGAACGCAATGGCGACAGGGCAGCGACTCAAGGTGCAGGTCGTTGGCCTGGCACGCATCGCAGACGATGTGACGCCAGAGTTGGCGCTCGCAGCCATCGAATCGGTGACCGTTCTTGGCGCGTTCCAGGCCAGTCCTGCTGTGCGACGGGCCTTGTCCGACCGCATTCTCTGATTCAGTCCCCTACCGAACAAGGCCCCACCATGAAACTCCCGTTCAATATTCGATCACCATCCTTTGACGCCAAGGCCATCAACGAAACGATCCGGCGTGCACTGACTTCTGCAGGCCTGGACACGGAATCGGGTCCGATGCGCACCGTGTCCGAAACCATCCGTCGTGCACTGGCGCCGGGCGAGTCCGCGGCGACCGACGTCGCCAGCGTCGCACGTGGCAACACCATCGATGTCGCTGCGCGTGTCATCGACGAAACCAGTCTCCCAGGCAGCGCGCCGGCGCGCCAGCCGCTGATGGACCGAGCGCTAGCGGGCGGCACCTTCGACACCCACACATTCAGCAACCGTGCCGGTACCCGGGCGTACAAGCTTTACGTGCCGGCCGGGATCGGTACCTCGCCGCCGCTGGTGTTGATGCTGCATGGTTGCACCCAATCCGCGGATGACTTCGCAGCGGGCACACGGATGAACCAGCTGGCCGACGAACACGGTTTCCTGGTCGCCTACCCGGAACAGGCCACCAGCGCGAACCCAAGCAGATGCTGGAGCTGGTTCAAGGCGCCTGACCAGGTACGCGACTCTGGCGAACCGTCCCTGATCGCCGGAATCGCGCGTGTGGTGACCGAGCGCCATGGCGCCGATCCGCGCCGCACTTTTGTCGCGGGGCTGTCGGCCGGCGCGGCCATGGCGGTGATTCTCGGCGAGACCTATCCGGAATTGTTTGCAGGAGTCGGCGCACACTCGGGCTTACCGTATGGCTGTGCACATGACATTGCGTCTGCGATGGCCGCAATGAAGGCAGGACGCAGCGGGCCTGCGCGCAGTAGAAATCCGATGGGTGCCGCGTCGGCACCCCCGGACAGGGCTACGCGTGCCGTGCCGACCATCGTCTTTCACGGCGACAGGGATCACACCGTGCAACACGCCAACGGTGCCCAGATCATCCGGCAGGCCGCGAACGCGCATGCGAAAGAGGTCGGCAACGTGGTCATGCGCATCCACACCGAGAACGGCACAGCCCCGGGCGGGCGAAATTACAGCCGGGCTGTGCATGTCAATGCAAACGGCCAGCCCCAAATTGAAGACTGGACAGTGCATGGTGCCGGCCACGCATGGTCTGGCGGAAGTGCTGATGGCAGCTTTACCGATGGCAAGGGTCCGGATGCGTCGGCCGAGATGGCGCGCTTCTTCCTCGCTCTGCCCCGCTCCGGCTCCGCATGACGGTTTGGCAAGCGCAGGCGAAACTGTTCACTCGGTGAATCTGAATATGCCTCGGCAAGCGGCTCCGGCAGGTCTATAGCCGCAATGCAACGCCCCAAAAGTTTGCAGCACTGCCCCCTCACGGCCATTCCTCACTGTCGCATGCCGTCGTTGGCAACACCCTTTAGACTGGCAATTCGGGAGCGGAGCGAAGACTACACCACAACGAACGGGGAAGCGGCCATGAGACGACGCCTGGCAATCATTGGAGGTGACTGCGTGAAGTCCCGCCACCGGATCACCGGGCATGGCACTGTGCAATGACATGACCGTGCCGAAAAACGCACCGCGCCGGCCTCCACCCACCTTGTACTGAACGAACATGACCCACTACTGGCTGATGAAATCCGAACCCAGCGAGTGTTCGATCGACGACGCGCTGGCCGCGCAAAAGCACACCGTGCCGTGGACGGGTGTACGCAACTACCAGGCGCGCAACTTCATGCGCGACGACATGCAGGTGGGCGACGGCGTGTTGTTCTACCACTCGAGTTGCCCGAAGCCGGGTATTGCCGGCATTGCGCGCGTGGCATCCAAGGTGCGACCCGACCCGACGCAGTTCGAGCCGGACTCGCCTTATCACGACCCCAAGTCAACGCGCGACGCACCACGCTGGCTGCTGGTGGACGTCAAAGCGCTGCGCAAGACACGCCTGCTGGCCTTGCCCGAGCTGCGCGCAACGCCGCAACTGGCCGAAATGGTGCTGCTGCGCCGGGGCAACCGACTGTCGATCACGCCAGTGGAACACGCACACTGGAGCCGGATCATCGCGATGCTGGACCCGGACCGCAGCTGAGTCAGCGCAACACACGGTTCATTCGACCTGGCGAGCCCGTGCATCTAACCAGCGGACAAAGTCCTGCGCGCGCGGATTGGACGATGCCCGTGCAGACAAGCGCACGAAGTAGCCCCTGCGCGACGTGTTGCGGCTCTTGAACGGCGCTACCAGACGGCCATCGCGCAGCAATTCGTCGATCAGCGGCAATCGACCGATGGCCACACCCTGACCGGCAACCGCGTCGGCCAAGTTCGCGCCTCATGCGCGTACAGCGCGCGCTGCAGCCGCGATGCTGTGATCTGCCGCCCGCTACAGCGCGGCGTACACCGCATCCAGCAAACGATGGCGCCTGGGATCGACTCCGTCGTCGAATCCCAGCAGCCGGTTGGTGACATAGGCAAAGCCAAGCCGACGCGCTGGGTCGGCAAAGGCAACCGAGCCGCCCCAGCCGGTGTGGCCGAAGTGGCCTACGCTGACATGCGGCCCGTAGCCGATGGCGCCGATCCGAAAGCCGGCACCGAACACCGTGTCGGCGTCAAAGCAGGCGTCCCTTCCGTTGAAGCGCTCGGCAACAGCTCGTGCGATGCCCTGGGGTGTGATCAGCACGCGGCCATCGAAGCTGCCGCCACAGGCCAGCACGCCATACATACGGGCCAGCGAGCGCGCGTCGCCCTGGCCATTGCCGGCCGGCATTTCGGCCGCGCGCCAGGACCTCTCGTTCGGCGCGGTCGCCGACAGGCTCCGGTGCAGGAATGCCGCCGGGTAGGCGCTGGCTTCGCCCTGGCGCACCCAGTCATAAGCCTTGTCGCCGGCTGACAGCTCGGCCACCCGATGGTCCTGCGCCTGCGGCAGGCCGAACCAGAATTGCATGTCCAGCGGGCCCGCAATTTCCTCGGCCACAAAACGCCCGATGCTGCGGCCGTCGACGCGTCGTACCAACTCGCCGGCCAGAAAACCATAGGTCATCGGGTGGTAGACGCAAACGCTACCCGGCGGCCAGTTCGGCGCCATCGCGGCCAGCGCGTGTACATGCGCGTCCCAGTCGTATTGGTTGGCATCGGGCAACTCGACGCTCAGGCCGTCGAGTCCGGCCTGGTGCGACATGACCTGATCGACCGTGATGTGTTGTTTGCCGTTGGCAGCGAACTCCGGCCAGTAACGCGCAACCGGCGCCTGGTAGTCGAGCTGGCCACGCTCGACCAGCATCGCCACCGCCAGTGCAACAACCCCCTTGCCAACCGACCACACATTGACCAGGGTATCGCGCTGCCACGGTAGCGACTGTGCCAGGTCGCGGGTGCCGCCCCAGACGTCGACGACCGGCTGGCCATCGAGCCAGACCGCCACCGCGCCGCCGTGCTCTGGTCCTTCCGACAGGTTGCGCGCAAAGGCGGCGCGCACGGCATCGAACTGGTGCGTGGTGAATCCGTCTGTCATCGTGAACTCCCAGATGGTCAAGGCCCGATTCTGTCAGGGCACAGTCGGCGCCGCGCGCAGCCACTGCAAAGACAGCCGGTCGAGTAGCCAGACCAGGCCGGCGGCCGCGATGGTCAAGCCGACCACAAGCGCGATCCAGAAACCCTGGGCGGCCATCGCTTCGACCGGTCGCCAGGGCAACCAGGCAGGTGCCAGGCCCAGTGCGACACCCAGCGGCAGGCAGATGCCCCAGAATGCGGCCATGTGGATGATCATGGGTGGGCGGGTGACCTTGTAGGCACGGATCGCGCAGCTGGTCGACACCTGCACCGCATCGGGCAACTGGAACAAGGCGGCGAACAGCAGCAGATGCGCAGCCACGGCCGCCACGGTGCCATCGCTGGTGTAGGCGCCGGCGATCTGGTGGTTGAACAGCAGGATCAGCACCGCGGACACAAAGGCGGCGACAAACGACAAGCCCACACCATGCCAGGCACGAAAACGCGCCGCTTGCATGTCCTGCGCACCGATAGCCTGGCCGACCCGCGTAAACAGAGCCAGACCCATGCTCATCGGCACCATGAACACCAGCGACGAAAAGTTCAGCGCGATCTGGTGCCCGGCCACTTGTGCAGTGCCAAAGCCGGCCACCAGCAGCGCGATCAAGCTGAAGGCACTGGACTCAGCGAAATACGTCAC
>JBKJRR010000101.1:0-8975 GCA_046594635.1 Burkholderiaceae bacterium | reverse complement strand
CTTGTTTGTGGTCTGGCAGTGCTGCGCTATGTGACCAGACATTCGACCCTGCTGCCCAATGCCCGACCTGGTTTGCCCGCGCCGGCCTGGAACTGCACCATTAATCGCCATGATGTGTTGACAAACCCGGCACCCGGCACCCTGTACCCTGTACCCTGTGATCAGAGACCGCTGGCAGTTCGCAGCGCTTAGCACGCGATGGATAAAATGGCCCGCAAAAAGCCGACAACCCAGCTCGGACCGGCAAACCCTTGTCGGAACGCTACACGGGCCACGCCGGTTATAGCTGCTGAACTTCAGCTTTGTGCAGCCTGTTTCCAAGCATCGGTTGCCGCTTGCTCATCACCCTGCTCCAGCGCAAGGTCCGCCAACAGGCGCCAGGCATCGCGGCGCATGCTGGTGTCCTGCAGGCGTACCAGTGATTGCTGCAGCAACTGGCGGGCCTTGCCCCAGAGCTGCAGACGCATGCAGGTCACGCCGGCCAGGTATTGCAACACCGGGTCACCGGGATGGCTGAGCTGGGCACTCTCAATGCGGGTCAACCAGTCGCCCTCGAGCGTCTCGGCATTGGCGACAAAGCCGGTCTCCAGCACGCGAACCACATCGATGCATTGGCTGAGCGCCAGCGCCGACGGCTGCTTCAGCATCTGCTCCCAGACCGGCAACAACCACTGGCGGCTGAGCGCCACATCACCCTGCAAGGTCAGCAGACGCATCGCAGCCGCCAATGCGACGTCGGGCATCACCCGCTCGTTCGGATCCAGCCGGGCCCACACCTGCATCAGTTGCGCCGGATCGTAGGCCGATGCGATCAGCTCTGTCGCAAGGCCGCGCAAAACGCCGTGGGCCGCGACCTGAGACAAGGCATGGTGCTTGGCAAGCAGGCGCGCCGTCTCCAGCGCCATCACGGTACGTCCCGCCATGCGCGCGGCCTTGAGCCGCATGCGCAGCGCCAAAACGCGCCGTCCAGCCCCGTGTGCGACCTCGTCGAGCAATTGCAAAGCCGTCGCCGCGTCCCGGTCATCCAGCGCCCATCGGGCGCCGCGCAGACGCGCGCCTTCTCCTGCCTCGGGCGACACGACGCGGGACGCATGCTCCAGCGCCGAGCGGTAATGCACTTCGCGCGCGCCGCGGTCCTGCAGTGCATGGGCAGACTCTGCTGCCAGAAGATGCGCGGTGGAGAGCAACTGGTCGGCATAGGCAAGCTTGTCGTCGCTGACCGCCAGGTTGCGCACCTGCTCAAGTACCGACTCGGCGGCCTTCTTGGCACGCACGAAACGACCTGCCACCAGTTGCGAATAGGCATCGAGCAGGGACAACTGCATGCTGCGTTCACGCTGACGCTGGCGCCACATCCGCGCTTCGCGCGGGATTGCGAACAGGGCGGACAGTGCACGCAGTGCCAGATGCAAGGTCAGGAATGCACCCAGCAACATCACCATCACCAGGTTGAGCGACAGGTCGATACGGTATGGAGGCCAGAACACCGTCACCGAACCAGGGTTGCTGCCGGCAAACAGGGCGGTGGCCACCGCAAGGCCGAACAGGGCAAGAAGCCAGAGCGATACACGCATGTCGATCCGGCCTCAACGACCGGCGGCAGCCGTGGCCAATGCTGCCAGCGTATCGTCGACACGCGGCAGCTCCAGGTTCTTCATCTGGCCCTGCACCTGCTGCATCAAACCGGCGACAGCCTGGGTCTTGCGCGACGTCGGATCGAAATAGCGAAACAAGGTCGTGGATGCCGAGGCCATGTCCGCGCGTGCAGACTCGAGCTGGCGCGCCAGCAGACCCAGGCGGGCGTTGAGCAGTTTGAGCTTGAAGTTCTCGCGCACGAAGTAGGACTGCTCCGGCGACAGCAGCGCCGCCTCGGGTTGTTCGATCCGGCTCACGCGCAGTAACTTGCTGGCCTCCTCGCCAACCACGGTCAACACGCGTTGCCACCATTCGGGCGCACCCTGCGCATCCGGGCGCTTGAGTGAGCCACTGGCACTGACTGAAGCCACGGCGTTGGCGAGCGGCAAATCGTCGGCCAGACGCAGCAATTCGTCGATACGCGCCAGCAAACCGGGTGTGTCAGTGAATGACGCCGCGGTGATACGGCTGATATCGCGCGCCAGTGCACGTTGCAGCTGGGCAAGCCCCGGCTGGGCTGCGCGAGCGATACGCTGGTCGGCCGAACGCAAGGCCGCCACCAGCGGCTCGACGCTGCCGGTGAGCTGGGCCTGCTGCTGTGCCAGTCGCACGGCCGACTCAATATCGACCACGAGATTCTCATCACGCGAGCGCGAAATGCTCTGGATCAGTCCTTCGAGCTGATTGCGCTGAACCGCCACCTCGCTCAGCCGGACCTCGGCTACCGCCAGACGTGCCGCGGTTTCGCGCGACAGGTCCTGTGCCGCCTTGGCGCTGGCTCGCGCCTCAGCCGCGTGTATCGCCGACTCGCCACTTTGACGCGCCAATTGTTCCTGGGTTGCCGACAAGCGCTGCCAGACCATGACGGATCCGGCCATGGCGACCGCCGCAATCACCAGTGCCAGCATCGCCAACGGGGAAAATTTGAATGAGGGCAAGGCATCGACTGGCGGTGACTTCGCCGGCGCAGGCGTTGCCTCAGCCGAAGGCGGCGCAGCGGGCGTGGCCGGCGTCGCGGATGCCGCAGCAACACCTTGTTCGGCGGCAGTCGGGGTGTTGGCGTCCTGGTTCATGCCAGTGATTTTATCGACGCCACCACATCGGTCAGCGTCGGGCGTGACTCCTGCACAACACCAAAGCCTGCGGCACGCGCCGCAGCAGCAATCCGGGGATGGGTTGCCAGGGCCTGCGCGGCCGCCCAGTTTTGGCTGGGCAGCGCCGCAAGCAGGTTTTCGATGGCCAGGGAACTGGTGAACAGCCACCAGGCCGGAGCGTCCACCTGCGCCTCGCGTATTGCCTGGCGCAGCACCGCCACGGCAGGCGCGCAGCGCTGATAGGCGGCGACGAAGCGGACCTTCACACCATGCGCGATCAGTTGCCCGGCCAGCCAATCGCGCCCCTGACCGCTCTGCGCGGGCTGCGCTGAAGCGACCGCACCCACACCGGTCACCGGGCCGCCGTCACCTTGCAGGCCGCGCACCACCAGCACCTGCTGGCCCGCCCGGACCGCGGGGCCTACCTGACGCCAAAGTGATTCCGAGTCGAACTGCCCAGCGTGGGGGTCTGGCGCGTCGATATTGCCAGGTCAACACCCATCGCAACCAGCGCAGCCGCCGTCCCGGGTCCCGGTGCCCATGCCCGCACCAATCCGCCGTGGGGCCACTGCCCACCCCGGCGCGACAGACAGCCAAAAAAATGCGTCACGGCCGCCGCACTGACAAACATCACCGCATCGAATTGGCCGATCGCCTGCCATGCCGCGCGCACGGCACGATCGTCGGCGACCGGCCGGATTTCGATCAAGGGGAGGCTGACAGCGTCAATCCGCTCCCGAACCAGGGCCTGCACCCAACGCTCGGCTTCAGCCTGCGGTCGTGTCACATACACGCGCATGGCAACGGCGCCGCCCTGGCGTCAGGCGACAGGCGTCGCCGCGCGGGCGCCGCCGTCGCGCAGCCGCTGTGCGACTCGCTCGCCCAACTGTTCGGCCTGCGCCAGTGTTGCAACCGGCTCCCGACCCATGGCCCGGACCAGTGCAGCAGCGGATGCGCTGTCTGCAGGTGGCTCCGCATCTCCCCAGGCGGCTTGTAGCTGCAGCTGGTCCGCCTGCCACACCGCGTGGGCCGCCAAGGGCATCGAGCAACTGCCCCCCATGGCCCGGCTGACCGCCCGCTCGGCCGCAACCACGTGCCAGGTCGGCAGATGCGACAACGGCGCCAGTGTTTCCACCAGATCGCGCCGGCTCGACAGGATCTCGATGCCCAGCGCGCCCTGACCGGCCGCCGGGAGCATTTCCTGGATCGTGAATGCGTGCCGGATACGTGATGCCAGCTCCAGTCGTTTGAGTCCGGCCGCTGCCAGGATGATGGCGTCGTAACCACCGTCGTCGAGTTTGCGCAATCGGGTGTCCAGATTGCCGCGCAATGGTTCGATCCGCACATCATGGCGCCCCATGCGGTCCAGCATGTCACGCAGCAGCACCATGCGCCGCAAACTCGCCGTGCCGACCACGGCAGCTTGCGGTAAAGCAGCCGGGTTCGCGCAGTGCGATGACACCCAGGCGTCGCGCGGGTCCTCGCGCTCCATGACGCAGGCCAGGACAAACCCGTCGGGCAATTGCATCGGCACGTCCTTGAGCGAGTGCACGGCCAGATCGGCCCGCCCATCCTCCAACGCCGCTTCCAGCTCCTTGACGAACAGCCCCTTGCCTCCGACCTTGCTCAACGTGCGATCCAGGATCTGGTCGCCACGCGTTGTCATACCCAGCAGTTGCACACGATGACCCTGGGCTTCGAGCAGTTGCTGCACATGGCGAGCCTGCCACAACGCCAGTCGGCTTTCACGCGTGGCGATGACAAGAGGGGGGCGAGCGGACAGGGTCAAAGTCGTAACCGTTTGGTAATCACAGGGAGCGCCGCGATGCTAGCATGGCCGATCCTGTCCTGCCCCATTTCCCAGCCCTGTCATGACCCGCAAAACACTGCCCGAAACAACCCGCCGCACACGTGAAAACGAACGCCCTCTGGTGGAAGATATCCGTTTGCTCGGACGCATTCTGGGCGACGTGATTCGCGACCAGGACGGCGAGGCTGCGTTCAATGTGATCGAGCAGATCCGCAAGTTGTCGGTGTCCTTCCGCCGCCATGCCGACCAGGACGCCGACCGGGCACTCAAGAAGTTATTGGTCGGGCTCAGTGGGGACCAGACCGTCAGCGTGATCCGCGCATTCACCTATTTCAGCCACCTGGTCAACCTGGCAGAAGATCGCCACCACATCCGCCGGCGGGCGTTTCACGAGCGCGCCGGCAACACCCAGGAGGGCAGCATCGACGTCGCCCTGTCGCGGCTGCGCTGGGCCGGTGTTTCGCCGTCGACCATCGTCCAGACGCTGGCCGGCAGTTATGTGTCCCCGGTGCTGACAGCCCACCCGACCGAGGTGCAGCGCAAGAGCATTCTGGACGCGGAGCGCGGCATTGCACAACTGCTCACCGCACGCGACGCCATTCGACTTCAGGCGCTGGCCGGGCAGAGCGGCAAAGACGCTTTGACGCCGCGCGAGTTGGCGCGCAACGAAGCGCTGATCCGGGCGCGCGTCACACAGCTGTGGCAGACACGCCTGCTGCGTTTCACCAAGCTTACCGTGGCCGACGAAATCGAGAATGCATTGAGTTATTACGAGGCCACGTTCCTGCGCGAGATTCCCCGGCTTTATGCCGACCTGGAGCGCGAACTGGGCCAGCGCAATATCCACAGTTTTCTGCGTATGGGCCAGTGGATCGGCGGCGATCGCGACGGCAATCCGAACGTCAGCGCTCAAACCCTGTCCTATGCGCTCAAGCGCCAGGCGGAAGTGGCGCTGCGCCATTACCTGACCGAAGTGCACCTGCTCGGCGGCGAGCTTTCGATCTCGGCCATTCTGGCGACCTGTTCACCGGACATGAAGGCTTTGGCGGCGCGCTCGCCTGATACCAATGAACATCGCCAGGACGAGCCCTATCGGCTCGCATTGACCGGCATCTATGCGCGGCTTGCCGCGACGCTGAAGGAGTTGACCGGCGGCGAGGCAGCGCGCCACGCGGTGGCACCACAGAACCCGTACCCGGATGCGCAGGCGTTCAGCACCGATCTGCGCACAATCGAAACCTCGCTGCTGGAAAACCACAGCGGCGCGCTGGCAAGCAACCGGTTGCAGCCACTGATCCGCGCGGTCGATGTGTTCGGATTTCATCTGGCCACCGTCGACTTGCGCCAGAGCTCGGACAAACACGAGGAGGTGCTGGCTGAGCTGCTGGCGGTTGCCCGCATCGAACCTGCCTATTCAAAGCTGGGCGAAGCGGCCAAGCGCCAGGTGCTGCTCAAACTGCTGAAGGACGCCCGACCGCTGCGCGTGTTCGACCATGACTATTCGGCATTGGTGCAGGATGAACTTGCCATCTTCGCCTGCGCCCGTGACATGCTGGCGCGCTTCGGCCGCCAATCGCTGCGCCACTACATCATCAGCCACACCGAGACTGTCAGCGACCTGCTCGAGGTGTTGCTGTTGCAAAAGGAAACCGGCCTGATGCACGACACGCTGGACCGCGAACCGCACACCGACCTGATCGTCGTACCGCTGTTTGAGACCATTGAAGACCTGCGCAACGCCGCCGGCATCATGCGCGACTTCTACGCGCTGCCGGCGATCCAGGACATGGTGCGGCGCAGCGGCGCCGAGCAGGACATCATGCTGGGCTACTCCGACAGCAACAAGGACGGCGGCATCTTCACCAGCAACTGGGAGTTGTACCTGGCCGAGGTGGCACTGGTCGCCTTGTTCGACGAATTGGCTGGCGCCCGGCCCGACCAGGCACCGATCCGGCTGCGCATGTTCCACGGCCGTGGCGGCACGGTCGGACGCGGCGGCGGACCGAGTTACCAGGCGATCCTGGCCCAGCCACCAGGAACCGTGCGCGGCCAGATCCGCCTGACTGAACAAGGCGAGGTCATCGGCAGCAAGTACGCCAACCCGGACATCGGTCGGCGCAACCTGGAAACCCTGGTTGCGGCCACACTCGAAGCCACGCTGATGCCTGCTGCCAAGCCGGTTCCGCAAGCGTTTCTGCAAGCGGCCAGTGCCTTGTCGACAACCAGCATGGCGGCCTACCGCAAGCTGGTTTACCAGACGCCCGGCTTCACCGAATACTTCTTTGGCGCCACGCCGATACGCGAGATCGCAGAACTCAACATCGGCTCGCGTCCGGCCTCGCGCAAACCGTCCCAGGCGATCGAGGATCTGCGCGCCATCCCCTGGGGCTTCAGCTGGGGCCAATGCCGGCTGACATTACCAGGCTGGTACGGATTCGGCTCGGCGATCAGCGAGTTTCTGCATGCGAGCGGCCCGGACTCACGCAAGGAACGCATGGCCACGCTGCAAAAAATGGAACGCCAGTGGCCGTTCTTCCGGGCCTTGCTGTCCAACATGGACATGGTGATGGCCAAGAGCGACCTGGCCCTGGCATCGCGTTACGCGGAGCTGGTCACCAACACCCGACTGCGCAAGAAGATCCTGGGAACGATCGAGGCCGAATGGCACCTGACCTCCACTGCGCTGGCGCAGATCACCGGCGACAAGCATCGGCTGGCCCACAATGCGGCCTTGCAGCGTTCGATACGCCACCGCTTTCCATATATCGATCCGCTGCACCATCTGCAGATAGAACTGATCCGGCGCCACCGCGCCGGACAGATCGATGACCGCCTGCGGCGTGGCATCCATATTTCGATCAACGGTATCGCCGCGGGCCTGCGCAACACCGGCTGAGCGACCTACCTCAATCTGCCCGCGCAGCGCATGGCCAGAAAAGCGCGCAAACACGCCACATCCGGTTTCCGCCCGAAATAGGCCTGCAGCAATGTTTGGTCCTGCGCCGCGTCGAACGCGTTGTTGCAGGACAGATTGGCCAGATCGAACAACGGACTGTTGAAGCCAGCGTCGTCCCAGTCGATAGGCCACAGGCGTTGTCCGTCGTCGATCCAGTTGGTCGCCAGCAGGTCGTTGTGTCCGAAGACGATCTCGACCGGCCCCACCGCCTGCCCCAGCACCGACGCCAGCGCGCCAAAATCGGCCAATTGATGCCGCAGTTCACCGTCCGCACCATCGGACAGGCGCGCCAGGTAGTTGCGGATCACCTGAAACACCCAGAACATCAGCACCGGTCCCGTCAGATGGCGGGGTATGTCGCGGTGGCAACGCTGCAGCAGCGACACCAGCGCCGCCAGTTGGCCATCCGCACGCAGGTCCTGCGCTTGCAAGGTCAGTCCGACGGTTTGAGCAGTTCGCGCACCACGGCCAATTGCCGGCGCGAAACTGCCAGCATTTCGTCCACGCCCAGCAGCCGCACGCCCCAGCCATCACCCTCCTCCTCGTCGAAATGTTTCTCCAACGAACGCACCCGGCGCCGGGCGACCAGGGCGTTGCGATGCACGCGCACGAAGAAGGCACCATGGCGTTCTTCCAGTTCGGCCAGTGACCCGTCCAGGATCAGATTGCGGTCGGCCGTGCGCACCGTGACGTACTTGAGTTCGGCCTTGAGATAGACCACCTCTGAAAGGGGTACGCGCTCGGTGCGCCCGCGGTCCTGAATGGTCAGCGACGGGGCTGCCGTATCGGGCAACAGGGCACGTGTCGCGGCAACGCGACGCTCGACTTTCTGCAGCGCCAGCATCAGGCGCGACAGGCGTACGGGTTTGGTTACATAGTCGACCACCTCCAGATCGAATGCCCGCACGGCATGTCCTGCATGCGCCGTGACGAATACCACCGCAGGCGCACCCGGCCGCCCGGCGATCTGCTGGGCCAACGCCAGTCCATCGGTGCCCGGCATGTGGATGTCCAGCAGCACCACGTCGAACACCTGTTGTGCCAGCAAGGCCAGCGCCTGCGCTGCATGCGCCGCTTCGCCCTCGACCAGCACCTTGGGCGAACCACAATCGAGCAGCAGGCTGCGCATGCGGCTGCGTGCCAGTGCCTCATCGTCGACGATCAGGGCCTTGAGCGTCACAACGGCACCTCCATGCGCACCTGGAACACGCCGTCGACCAGCCCACTGCGAAAACGCCCTTGCACATCATGGAGCAGCCGCAAGCGGGCGCGTACGTTGTCGAGCGCCAGACCGTGTCCAGGCAGTCCGGCTCCCGACGGTACGGTGTTGGTGACCTTGATGACCACGACGGTGCCACGTCGCTGGCTCGATATACGCACGGTGGCACCGGCATTACTGGGCTCCACGCCATGGTGCACCGCGTTTTCGACCAGCGGCTGCAATAACAGCGGCGGCAACAGGGCCCGATCGGCCGCTGGG
>JBKJRR010000094.1:0-4002 GCA_046594635.1 Burkholderiaceae bacterium | reverse complement strand
CCCGCTGGGTCCCAAGCCTGGCCGGGTTTTTCACGTTTGGCTTGCGGACTTCGGCCTTGGTGTCGCGCCTGGTTTTCGCCAATTTCGGCCCTTTCCCGCTCTCTCTTCTCTGGCCTTGCGGACTTGCAGAGTCAAAAGTCCGCAAGATCACCCCTATAAAAATCAACGGGTTACGGGAAAAGTGAGACAGGGAGTTTTTTCGAGCATTGGTCGGGCGGTCGGCAGTTGAGAGCGAACGCGGCGCGACAAGTCTGCGCAATCGACCTTCACACGTTGTTGTCTCCGATTCGCTAGCTGGATCTGTGGCTGACCGTGACGCATGGGGGTGGTTGCCGGTGCCCGTGAATACCCGCTCATGGCAGTTATGGAAAGCTTTCCATAACGGCCATTATGAGAAGTCCCCAGTTATGAGAAGTTCTGTTAAGGCATAGGCCGGGAGACCTTGTGGACACTGGCGATTCGCGTTGCGACCCCTCGTCGCACTGGACATAAGTTCGCTATTCGGGCAGCACTGACGGTTCCACCAACGGAGACCGTCATGCCCAAGATCCCTGCGATCAATCCCCTTCTTCAAGCCTGGTTGCTTGAAGGTCCACTGTCAGCACAAGTTCCGGCGTACGTCGAGCGCCTGCGGCGCGGCCGCTATGCCACGCACACCTCCAGTCGTTGCCTGAACGGCATGGCGCACTTCACGCACTGGATGTCGATGTGTTATCTGCCGGCGCACATGCTAAATGACGGTTGCATCGAACAGTTCCTGCGCTATCACCTGCCGCGCTGCGACTGCCTGGGCGGCGCGTTGCGCAACCCGAGGGAGTTGCATGCCGCGTTGATCCCCGTGCTGGACATCTTGCGCGCCGAAGGCATCATTGCCCTTACGCCAGCGCCGACAGGCCCGATTGCTGACGAGCTGAGCCGCTACGACGCGCATATGTACAGCGCTCGGGGTTTGGCCGCTGGCACTCGACGTGGCCGCCTGCGCATCGTCGAGCGATTGCTGCTGTCGAAGTTTGCTGGGCGACCTGTCATCGTGAGTTCGCTCCAGACCGAGGACGTGCGCAAGTTCATCGTCGATCAGTTGCAGAACCTGGGCACCACCAGCAACGCCATCACCGTCGCATCCACGCTTCGCGCGTACCTGCGCTACCGGGCCACCTGCGGCGACTCAGTGCAACCGCTGCTTGCCGTGATCGCTTCACCCGCGCACTGGAGCATGGCGTCGCTCCCCCGAGGCCTCAAGCCCGAGGAGGTCGACCGGCTGTTGAACTCGTTCACCGACGCGCTGCCTTCCCCCAAACGCGGCTATGCCATCGTGCGCCTGGCACTGGACCTGGGACTGCGCGGCATAGAGATCAGCCGACTGCAACTGGCCGACATCGATTGGCGTCAGGGCATCGTCGTGCTCAAGCACACGAAGTCGCGCCGCCAGGACCTGTTGCCCTTGCCGGTGGTGACTGGTCAGGCGCTTGAGGCCTACCTGCGACACGAACGACCCAAGACCAGTGACACCGCCGTGTTTGTACGCCGTCAGGCGCCCCACGACGAACCTATCGGCGTGGACGCGATTCGACGCATCGTCCGTGATGCATTCCGACGTGTGGGCATCAAGCATGGCCGAGGCCATGCGCTGCGCCACACCGTTGCCTGTCGGATCATCAACCGGGGCGGTTCGATCAAGGAGGTGGCCGACGTGCTGCGTCACCGATCTCTGAACACCTCGATGATCTATGCCAAGGTGAACCATGGTGCGCTGTCTGGCGTCGCGCTGCCGTGGCCTGGGAGTGCGACGTGAGCGCCCGGGTCAGCTTGCAGGCCAGGGTCGAGCAGTATCTGGGCGAGCGACGGCAACTGGGCTTCAAGCTCAGATCTATGGGCCATGGACTGCCCAGCTTCGCGCGCTATGTTGCCAAGGCTGGTCATCATGGACCGCTCACCGTCGAGCTGATGGCGGACTGGGCGCGCCGGGCCAAGGCCGGCCGCGGTGACCGCGCCACCTTTGCACGCCGACTGAAGATGCTGCGGCCGTTCACGGCCTGGCTGCAACAGTTCGATCCCGCCACCGAGGTGCCCGACGAGGCCGTCTTTGGACGGGTGCCGGGCCGGATGACGCCGCACATCTACCGTGACGACGAGATCGTCGAACTACTGGCCGCCGCCAGGCAACTCGGGCCCAATGGTGGACTTCGCCCGGTAGTGATCGAGACACTGTTCGGGCTGCTCGCCTGCACGGGGCTGCGCATCTCCGAGGCGCTGGGCCTGCTTGATGCCGATGTCGACCTGCGTGCCGGGGTGCTGACGATCCAGCGGAGCAAGTTCGGCAAGACCCGGTTGGTACCACTGCACCCGAGCGCCGTCGATGCCTTGTCGCGCTACCGAACACAACGCGCGCGGCATGTGCGCACCACACCCGAATTGCCGTTCTTCGTCGCCAGCCGTGGCCAGTTGATGGGTCAGCCCATCGGGGACCGCCAAGTACACCGCGTCTTCGGCGAACTGCGACGGCAACTTGGCTGGGTCGATCGGGGCAGCCATGGCACACCGCGCATCCATGACCTTCGGCACGCCTTCGCCGTGCGACGGTTGGTGCTCTGGCACGAGCAGGGTGAGGACATCAACCAGCGCATGCTTGCGCTGTCGACCTACCTCGGCCACGTCAAGGTCTCAAGCACTTACTGGTACCTCACCGGCGTGCCGGAGTTGATGGGCCTACTCGGCCAGGCGTTCGAGCGCTATGCCAGTGCCTGGGAGAGCGGCGATGAGTAGGCCGCCAACCCCACGAGTACCGCCCAGCTTCGCCGCACTGGTGCAGTCGTTCTTCACCGAACACCTGACGCAACAGCGCGCGATGAGTCCACGGACAGTGGCGACCTACCGCGACGGGTTCGTGCTGTTCCTGGACTTCGCGACTGTGCATCTGCACAAGCAGCCCACGTCGATGAAGATGCCCGAGATCACGCCAGCGCTGATCCTAGCCTTCCTCGACCATCTGGAACATGACCGTGGCAACGCGGTGCGAACCCGCAATGCCCGGCTGGCGGCGCTGCGCGCGTTCCTGAAGTTCGCCGGACACCGTGACGTCGACGCGCTGCATGTGGTCGAGCAGGCACTGGGCGTGCCAATGAAGCGCTTCGAGCGGCCAATGTTTGGCTTCTTGTCGCGCGAGGAGATGCTGGCGATCATCGGCAAGCCGGGATCAAGTTGGACCAGCCAGCGCGACCATCTGCTGCTGCACATGCTCTACAACACCGGCGCCAGGGTGTCGGAGATCATCGGCGTGCGGCTGGCCGATGTCGTGCTGGACGGCGCAGCCTGCGTGCACCTGCACGGCAAAGGGCGCAAGCAGCGGACGATGCCGCTGTGGCGCTCGACGGTGAAGGCGGTTCGTTCGTGGTTGAGGTTCAATCCCGGACTGCTACCAGCATCGGCACTACTGCCCAACCGCGATGGGCACCCAATGACGAGGACCAACGTCGCGCAGCGGCTCGCGTTGGCTGTGGTGGCGGCAACCCCGGCCATGCCGAGCTTGCGAGATCGTCACATCTCCCCGCACACCATCCGTCACACGACTGCCATGCATCTTCTGCAGTCCGGCGAGCCGATCGACGGCATTGCCTTGTGGCTCGGTCACGAGAGCCCGACCACCACGCATCAGTACATCGAAGCCAACCTTGCGATGAAGGAAAAGGCACTGGCTCGGATGGAGGATCCCGACACCGCCAGCCGGCGCTTCCAGGCCTCCGACTCGCTGCTTGAATTCCTGAAAGGGCTGTGATTATGAGAAGTGCCTGAGTGCCGCGGACCACCTGCCTACAAGGTGTTCCGGGTGCTCGACTTCATCGCACTTCTCATAACTGGGAACTTCTCATAATGGCAGGGAGCAGCCGTACAGGTTGGTGGCACGGACACCCGCACCCGACCCGTTGCCGTCCTTTGATGTGTCGTCCTGAAGCAGTCGTTCGTGCCAGTTCCAGCATTGCAACCGGAATAATCCCTGCCTTGCAT
>JBKJRR010000516.1:0-6492 GCA_046594635.1 Burkholderiaceae bacterium | reverse complement strand
CCTGGTTGTCGCCGCTGTTCATCCTCATTGGCGTCATCTTGTTCATTGCGCGCCAGTCGACCACGGTCGGACGGATCGGCCGCGTGCTGATCGGCCTGGGCTTGATGCTGCTGGCGTTGAGCCTGGTGTCGCAGTCGGCCACCGTTCTGACAAAAGCACCGGCCGTCCAGGCGCTGCTCGCATCGTTGACCAGCGACCTGCTGCTGGAAATCTTCGCCGGTGCGTTTCTGACGGTGATATGTTATTCCAGCCTAGCCATGGTGTTGCTCACTGCGACGCTGGCCACTACGGGCGTGATTCCGCTCGAAGTTGCGCTGGGTCTGGTACTGGGTGCCAACCTGGGCAGTGGCTTGCTGGGTGTGCTGACGACGCTGGGTACCAGCATCCAGACACGTCAGGTGCCACTGGGCAACCTGGTTTTCAAGATCATTGGCATCGCCATTGCCGCGCCGTTCGTGGGCTACTGGATCACCTTCCTGCAAGAGTGGGTCAACGACAAGGCCACACTGGTCGTGATGTACCACCTGTGTTTCAACGTCGGCGTGGCGGCCCTGTTCATCGGGCTGACTCAGGTCGTGGCGCGCTGGGTCAAGGCCTTGCTGCCGCAGCCGGAGCGCAACACCGTCGCGGGCCGGCAACGCCACCTCGATGCCACCGCCCTGGCCACGCCGTCACTGGCCATCTCCTGTGCGGTGCGCGAGGCAATGCACCAGGCGGACGTGGTCGAAACCATGCTCACCGGCATGATGCGCGTCATCAGCAACAACGACAGCAAGTTGTCGCTGGAGTTGCGCAAAATGGACGACACGGTCGACGAGTTGTACACCGACATCAAGTACTACCTGACCAAGATCTCGCGCGAGGCCCTGAGTGACAGCGAAGGCCGGCGCTGGACGGACATCATCAGTTTCACCATCAACATGGAGCAGATCGGCGACATCGTCGAACGTGTGCTGCTCGACATCGAAGACAAGAAAATCAGCAAGGGGCGCGAGTTTTCCCAAGCCGGCGTTGCCGAGATCAACGACCTGCACAAGCGCCTGGTCGAGAACCTGCGCCTGGGCATGAGCGTTTTTCTGCATGGCAACGTGCGCGACGCGCAAAAGCTGCTCGAAGAAAAAACCCGTTTCCGTAATCTGGAGCGGGAATACGCGTCTACCCATCTGGGCCGTCTGGCGGTCAATACGTTGCAGAGTGTCGAGACCAGTTCGCTGCATCTGGACCTGATCAGCGACCTCAAACGCATCAATTCGCATATCTGCTCGATCGCCTACCCGATCCTGGATACGGCCGGCGCATTGGCCCCGAACCGGCTCAAGCAGTCGGTGCTTGACGCAGAGAGCTGAGAACAACCACCCGACCCCGCGCGGCCGGGCAGCCAGGCTTACAGGGTCAAGATCGAGCAGCCTGTGGTCTTGCGAGCCTCAAGGTCTCGATGCGCCTGCTGCACCTCGCCAAGCGGATAGCGCTGATCAATCCGGATCTTCACGTCACCCCCCACCACGGCCGCGAACAGGTCATCGGCCATCGTCTGCGTGGTCTCGCGCGTGGCGATGTGCGTGAACAAGGTCTGGCGCGTCACGAACAAGGACCCCTTGGCGCCCAGAATACCTGGCGCAAACGGTGGCACCGGGCCCGACGCATTGCCGAAACTGGCCATCAGGCCAAACGGCGACAGGCAGTCGAGCGACTTCTCCCAGGTGTCCTTGCCCACCGAGTCATACACCACCTTGACGCCCTTGCCACCGGTGATTTCCTTGACGCGGGCCAGAAAATCGTCGCTGGCGTAGTTGATGACATGGGCCGCACCATGTTCCCTGGCCAACGCACATTTGGCATCTGAACCGGCCGTGCCGATCAGCTTGAGCCCCATGGCTTTAGCCCACTGGCAGGCAATCAGGCCCACACCGCCGGCCGCCGCATGGAACAAGACGTGATCACCCGGCTGCAGACCCCCTTGTGGCTGGGTCCGCTTGAGCAGATATTGGGCCGTCAGGCCCTTGAGCATCATGGCGGCACCGGTCTCGAATGAAATCGCATCGGGCAATACACAGACCGTCTTGGCCGGCATGACGCGCGCCTCGCTATAGCTGCCCGGCGGGTTGCTGGCATAGGCCACCCGGTCGCCGGTTTTCAGATGCGTGACGCCATCGCCGACAACCTCCACCACCCCCGAGGCCTCCATGCCCAAGCGCAGCGGCATGGGGAACGGATACAGGCCCGAGCGCTGGTAAACATCAATGAAGTTGAGTCCTATGGCCTTGTGGCGAATGCGGATTTCGCCCGGACCCGGGTCGCCCACTTCCACGGTCACGGCTTTGAGCTGTTCGGGCCCTCCGGTCTGATCGATTTGAATGGCTTTGACGGAAATAATCGGCATATACGGTTTCTCCAGAAGGCGGGTTAGACAAGGCAGGGCCGGACATGGTGCCAGAACTTGTGTTGGAAGGTAACATCCCGGGAAATCGAGTTGGCGGTGGGAGATTGAAGATGCGAACGCGAATCCGCAAATCATGGGTGGCTGCCGGGCTGTCTCTCATGATCATCCTGGGAGCGCAGGCTCAGACGCTCGCTCCTGCATCCGACACCCTGTTCGTCAAGCGCGCCACACAACTGCGCGAAACGCCATCAGAAGCTGCGCCAGGACTGGCTGCACTGGCGCCACAGGCCACAGTGTCCAGGCTGCAGGCGCGTCGTGGCCCGTGGATCGAAGTGCGAACTGCACAGGGCGTCACCGGTTGGTTGCACATGTTCGATGTCGGCACGACGCCGGCGGCACAAGGTGGCAATTTTGCAACCGGTGCGTTGCGCGGCCTGACAGGCTTGTTCGGTGGCGGCAATTCCCTCGCGCCAGCCCGCACCGCCACAGCCACGGTTGGCATCCGCGGCCTGGGCGCCGAGGACATCACGAACGCACAGCCCAACCCCACCGCCGTCGCGCTGGTGGAAGCCTTGCGGCTCGACGCCGTGCAGGCGCGCCAGTTCGCGTCAACGGCCGCCTTGACGCCGCTGGCGATCGATCCCTTGCCGGTACCGCCCCGACCGCCGTCGGCAACCGGCACAAGTACCAGTCCCGGTGGTGGTCAGACGGAGAGCCAACGATGACCTCTTCAATCGCACAACCGAATCTGCAGCGCTGGATTTCTCGGCAATGCCTTGTCAGGTGGCAATGCCAACCGCAACGCGGGGAACGTCGCCATGGCGGCCGATCTGGTCGGGCTGCTATCGCAATCGGCAACCCAGATCGACCAGCCCCAGGAGATCGAGATCGGCCGGCAGCTTGCTGCCGTGTTGCTGGGCAGCAAGCCACTGCATCCCGACACGCAGTTGCAGCGCTATGTCAATCAGCTGGGGCGCTGGATCAGCCTGCAGTCGGGGCGACCCGACCTGCCCTGGACCTTTGCGGTACTTGACGACGACGGTTTCAATGCATTCGCTGCGCCCGGTGGCTACGTGTTCGTGACCAAGGGGCTGATCAACCGGGTCGCAGACGAATCGGAGCTCGCCGGCATTCTGGCCCATGAAATCAGCCACGTGGTGCGCAAGCACCACCTTGAGGCAATACGCAAGAACGCCCGCGCAGGTATCGTGACGCAGCTCATCGGTTCGCAGCTGAACAATAATCTGGGTGCTGCCTTGTCGGCGCAATTGATCGGCCTGGGCCGCAACCTGTATTCCAAAGGACTGGACCAGGACGACGAATACGAGGCCGACCGTCTGGGTGTCACATTGGCGGCTGCCGCAGGCTTCGACCCCTACGGGTTGGTGGCGGTGTTGCAGCAACTGCGCATGGCTACGCCGGACAATCCAGTGTTCAGCCTGTCGCTCAGCACCCATCCGCCGGCGCAATTGCGCATCGACCAGATGGAGTTGGCCATGGGCAACCGGCTCGATGCCTTGAGCGGCAAGCCGGCGATCAGCGTGACGCAACGCATGGAGTTACTGGCCCTTGCCCAGGCACCCGCGCCATCAGCGGCACCGGCAGCCACGGCAATCCTGAGCAAGCCGCCTGCAGCCACCAGGTTGCCACCCAAGGCGGCAGCAACAACCGGCAAGGCCAAGAAGCCTTGATCGACCCGCGTCGCTGACAGACCTGGGCTGCGCTCAGGTCCTTTGGCGATCGGACAACGTAGCGCCCAGGTCCCGGTGCAAGCGGCGCGTCAACGACCAGACGATCAGCGCCACAAACGGAATCGCCACTGCCGCACTGGTCTCGGCACTGAATGGCCAGCCCAGTGCATGGCCGGCCTTGGCCCCATAACTGATTAGCCCCACGATGTAATAGGTGATTGCCGCCACAGACAAACCTTCGACTGTCGACTGCAGTTTGAGCTGCATCGCCTGACGCTGGTTCATTGCGGTGAGCAGGTCCTGGCTGCTTTGCTGCTGCTCGATTTCCACGCGCGTGCGCAACAGGTTGCTGATGCGCGAGACCCGCTGCGACAAGGCGTCCTGGCGACGTGCCGCCCACTCACAGGTGCTGCGCGCCGGGCTCAAACGACGATCCATGAACTCCCGCATCGTCTGCATCCCCGCCAGGCGCGTTTCGGCAATGTCCTCTATGCGCTTGTCCACCAATTCAAAATAGGCCGTGCTGGCCGACAGGCGCGAATGGGTTTTGGCATGCTGGCTCTCGATCTGGCCGGCCAGTCGCGTCAAGCGGTTCAGCAGTTCAGGTTCGTCGTCGCGCGTCGCTGTCCTGATCGATTCGGCCAGCTCCGCCAGTTCGCGCTCGGCAGTGGCCAATACCGCCGACACGTCCCGCGCGGCCGGCAATCCGAGCAAAGCGGCCATACGATAGGTCTCGGTCTCCAGCAGGCGCTGCACCAGCCGACCCAGGCGGCGCGGGGCAATATCGTCGGTCAGCAGCAACATCCGCGAAAACCCGTCAGCATGCAGCGCAAAATCGGTGTAAAGGCTGGCACGCCCTTCTGCGACCGTGGATGCCACGACCGTTTCTTCCTGCAGCATCGCGCGCACCAGTTTGTCCGCCGAATGGCCTTCAGACGCCGCGATCCACAGGTGCAGGCTCGCCAGGTTGCTGCCAGGCAAGGTCATCAGCCAGTCACGCGGAACCACCTCGACAGCGGTCTGCAGCGCGCGACCATCGAGCTCGGCTGATGGTCGGAGCATCATGAAGGTCCAGGTGACAAACTCCGTATGCAGTTCCCAACGAATACGAAAAGCACCCACATCCAGTCGCAGATGCGTGGCGTTGGCATCGGGCAGCGGAAGATGGTGATCCCGCAACAAGCGGGCCAGATGTTCCCGACTGGCCATTCTCTGCGGCTCGTCACACAACATCACCACGCGCGAGACGACCTGCGGCGCTTGCATCGCCTCCGGCGGGCGGGCATGGATTTCGTTGTGCAGCGACAGGCGCAGTGGGTGTTGGGGCAATCGAGAAGTGTGTTGCATGGCGGGTCCTAGCAGGCGATTATGGAGGAGCCAAGATGCCGGAAATGCGAGCGGCACCCGAAGGTGCCGCTCAGCAAAAAATGATTGTCAGCGAGTCAGGTCATTCCTCTACAAACGCCTCCTGGCGCTTTTTCTTGACCGACGGCAGCAGCACGATGACCAACAACAAGACTGCCACCGCCAACAAGCTTGCCGACAGGCCGCGGGTCACAAAAACGCTCCAGTCACCACGCGACAGCAGCAAGGCTCGGCGCAGGTTTTCCTCCATCATCGGGCCGAGCACGTAACCGAGCAGCAAGGGCGCAGGCTCGATTCCCAGTTTGATGAAGGTGTACCCGATGACGCCAAACATCGCCACCATCCAGATATCCCAGGTATTGTTATTGGTCGAGTACACACCAATCGCGCAGAACAACACGATGGCCGGAAACAGCCAGCGGTACGGCACCGTCAGCAGCTTGATCCAGATGCCGATCAGCGGCAGGTTCAGGATGATCAGCATCGCATTGCCGATCCACATCGAGGCGATCAGACCCCAGAACAGTTCGGGGTTGCTGGTCATCACCTGCGGGCCGGGCTGGATATTGTGGATGGTCATGGCACCAACCATCAGCGCCATCACGGCATTGGGCGGGATGCCAAGTGTCAGCAGCGGAATGAAAGACGTCTGCGAGGCCGCATTGTTGGCCGACTCGGGGCCCGCGACGCCGCGGATATTGCCCTTGCCGAAGGGCACTTCGCCCGGACGCATACGCGCCTTTTTCTCGATCGTGTAGGCGGCAAAAGCCGCCATCGTGGCGCCGCCGCCGGGCAGGATGCCCAGTGCCGAACCCAGCAGCGTACCGCGCAGCACAGCCGGCAACATGTTGCGGAAGTCTTCCTTGGTCGGCATCAGGCCCTTGACCTCGGCCGCAAACACCTTGCGTTCACTTTCGTGCTTGCCCAGGTTGCTGATGATCTCGCCGTAACCGAAGATACCCATGCCGACGGCATCGGCTTCATCGTCATCGGCATGGGTATCTTCGGTTACGGCGAAATCATCAGCAACCTGGGCAAGCACGAAAGTGAACGCAA
>JBKJRR010000424.1:0-3934 GCA_046594635.1 Burkholderiaceae bacterium | reverse complement strand
TTCTTTCTGGCGGCGATCGCCTTGTATTTCGCGCGTGTCACCGATCAGCAACTGGTCCTGATTGGTGTGCCCAGCCTCAACCGCAGCGGGCGGCGCTACAAGGACACCATGGGCATGTTTGTCGGGGTGCTGGGTATACCGGTGGCAGTGCGGGCCGATATGACGGCAGCGTCGCTGGTGACGGCGGCAGGAACGATGATGCGCGGCGCGCTGCGCCATTCGCGTTATCCGCTGAGCGAGCTTGCCCGTGCGCTCGAGGTGGTCCGTGCCGGACGTGATGGCCTGTTCGACGTGCTGCTGTCGTTCGAGCGACAGGATTACCAGGTGTCGTTCGGTGCCGCCGACCTGGTCGAATCCCGCCAGCTCTTTTCCGGCACGGCGCGGTATCCGCTAGGCATCACGGTGTGTGAGTTCCATGCGCGCCAGGACCTGGAACTGGTGATCGAAGCCAGCGACGCCTATTTTTCTCAGGACGAGGCGAGTCAGCTTGCGGCGCGGCTCTGGCGCATTGTGTTGTGCCTGGCTGAAACGCCACAGGCCCGACTCGACGAAATACCGATCCTGTCGGAGCAGGAACGCGCGTTGATCGTCGACGAGCGCCACGCCGCTGTGGTTTGCCACGAACAGCCTGGGACCTATATCGCCGCATTCGAGCAGCAGGTGGCCCGGCAACCCGATGCTTGCTGCCTGGTCTGGGATGGTGGCCAGATGGATTACCGCACCGTGAATGCACGTGCCAACCAGTTGGCCCGGCGACTGGTGGCCCTTCACGCCGGACGCGACTGGATCGTGGCCATTGCGATGCAACGGTCGCCCGAACTGGTCGTGGCGATGCTGGCCGTGGCCAAGGCCGGCGCGGCCTACCTGCCGTTGGATCCCGATGCACCCCTGGCGCGGTTGTCCACCGTGTTGCAGGACAGCGGTGCACTGGCGCTGCTGGTGCAGCAACCGGATTGGGACCGACTTGCGCCCTTGCATGCACAGACCTTGATCAGTGACTGGTCGCAGGACAATCTGGATGTTGATGGCGGCCAGGCGCCGGCGACGCCCTCGGCAGACGACCTGGCTTATGTGTTGTTCACGTCCGGTTCGACCGGACGCCCCAAGGGCGTGATGATCGAACATGCTTGCCTGAGCCGGCGCTTGGCATGGCTGACGCGCAGCTGGGACGTCACTGCCCAGGATCGTGCCGGCATGGCCACGCAGGTGACATTTGATCCGTCGCTGATTGAATGGTGTCTGCCGCTGATCCATGGCGCCAGCATTGCGCTGGCGCCGCCAGGCCGGCTGCGACCGCAGGCGCTGGCCGAGTTCGCATGGCGCCACGGGGTCACGATCATGGCGTTTGTGCCGTCGACGCTGGCCGGCTTTCTGGAACGCGCGGCAGATGCACAAGGTCTGCAGCTGCGCGTAGCCTGTTGTGGCGGTGAGGTGCTGGCGCCGGAGTTGGCGCACCGTTACCTGCGCGGCACGCAGGCCCGTCTGTTCAACGTCTATGGTCCGACCGAAGCCTGCATCTTCGCGACAGCCTGGGAATGCAGTCTGGACGGTACCGCAGCGGTGTTGCCAGTTGGCTTGCCTGTGGACGACACACGCATCTATGTGCTGGACCATCGACTGCAACCGGTGCCCGACGGTATTGCGGGCGAGGTGTTCATCGGCGGGCGGGGTCTGGCGCGTGGCTACCTGAACCGTGCAGACCTGACCGATGCGGCCTTCGTGGACGATCCATTCGCCGCTGGGCAACGCATGTACCGCACCGGTGACAGCGGCTGGCTCGATGCCCAGGGTTGCCTGCATTTTCTCGGGCGACTGGACCGGCAGGTCAAGTTGCGCGGCTACCGCATCGAACTCGGCGAAATCGAATCGGCTTTGCTGGCGGTGGAGGGCGTCACGCAGGCGGCAGCCAGCAAGGTTGAGCACAACGGCCAGCCGGCGTTACACGCGTGGGTCGCCAGTACGCGAGCAAACGACCATGAACAGCTGCAACGGGCGCTGCGTGTGCGCTTGCCGGACTATATGGTGCCCTCTGTCATCGCGGTATTGTCACAGCTGCCTGTCACGGGCGCCGGCAAGATCGATTTTGCAGCTTTGCCGGCTGCGACCCATGGACTGATCCGGCACGCCGGTCGCGGCCCGGCGAACCCACGCGAGGCCGAACTGCTGGTCCTGTGGGAATCCGAGCTCGGACGCAAGTCACTGTCGGTGCAGGATAACTTTTTTGATGTCGGAGGCGACTCACTGGCCGCGATCAGCATTCTGGCCGGTGCGGAGCGCCTGCTGCAGCGCAGGATTCCGCTGTATCTGCTGACCGAGAATCCGACCGTCGAACGGCTGGCGGCGGCGCTGGATCAGCAGGCGGTGCCGCCCGGCATACTGATGCCGATGAGTGCGGGCCTGACGGGCAACACCATCTACCTGGCCGCCTCGGGCCACGGCGACCTGCTGCGGTTTCAGACGCTGGCGCGTGCACTCGAGGGCATCTGCGACCTGGTCATGCTCCAACCGCCGGCCGACTCGGCATTCAAACGTATCAAGGACCTGGCCGCCATGTACGCCGACGCCATCGCGGCGCACGGAGCTGCCCCCGGGCTGGTGGCGGGGTTCTCGATCGGCGGCATCGCAGCGCTGGAAACCGTGCGGTTGCTTGAGCAACGTGGCACGCCCCCGCTGGGACTGGTATTGATCGACACCGTGTACCCCAAGATGATCTGGGGCGGAACCTTCTATTGGCGATTGTTCAGCGCGATGGTGCGTTTGCTGCGCCTGCAGGAACTGAGCATCAACGGGCGCCGTCTGGGCGCCATGGTCAAGGACGCGGGCCTTGTGGGTCAGGTCATGGCAATGGGCGGCTATCGGGTGGCGCCGGTCCAGACGCCAACGACGCTGATCAAGACCTCCGGATTGCTCGGCTGGGAGCAGCCGCTGTTCGGATCGTGGAGAAAATTGCTGGGTGAGCGGCTACAGGAGCGCCGCGTTGCCGGTCTGCATGGATCTATCTTCGGTGCTGGTCAGGTAGGTGACCTGGTCGTGGTGCTGACGGATGTGTTGCGCCGGCTGCGTTGAACGGGTGCCGGTCATGCCATGCAACCTGTCCACGCCCGACCGTGCGCCCGCGTTGCGGCGACGCCTGGCCGTACTGGTCGTGATACTGGTGGCAGCATTCGCATTGGCGCTGGCCTGGACCTGGACGCCGCTGCGGGCCTGGCTGGACGTCGACCAGATCGTCGGTGCATTGCGTTCCTTCGGCCAGTCCTTCGGCCCGGTAGCTGCGGTGTCCGGGTTCGCGTTGGCGTTGACTGTGGCCATACCGCTGACCTTTCTGACACTGGTGGCGCTGGTCGCATTCGGACCCTGGGGCGGTCTCGGGTGTGCGATGGCCGGCGCCACGATCGGCGCGGCAGCCAGTTATGGTCTGGGCCATGTGCTGGGGCGCGAGGCGCTTGAGCGGCTGGCCGGTCCGCGTGTGAACCTGCTCAGCCGGCGGCTGGCCAGCCGCGGTGTCCTCGCAGTCATCGTGATCCGGTTGGTGCCGGTCGCGCCTTTTGCCGTGATCAACATGGTGGCCGGCGCCAGCCATATCCGGCTGCGCGACCTGCTCATCGGAACTGCCATCGGCATGGCGCCCTCGACGCTGGCCATGGCGTTTTTTGTTGATCAGATCGCGGCGGCCTTGCGCGCGCCGACTCCGCTGACGTTCGTCTTGCTCGGGTTGAGCCTCGCGCTGATCGTTGCAGGCGCCTGGGGTCTGCGGCGCTGGGTACGCAGTATCGAATAGACCCAGAGCCAGGTCGCTGCGCTCCCTCTGGCCTTACAGGCCAGCCGCTGCACGCAGCGTGGCGGCTTTGTCCACCCGTTCCCAGGTGAATTCGGGTTCTTCGCGGCCGAAGTGGCCGTAGGCGGCGGTCTTTTCGTAGATGGGACGCATCAGGTC
>JBKJRR010000270.1:0-4057 GCA_046594635.1 Burkholderiaceae bacterium | reverse complement strand
AGGACGCCAAGGCGGCCGCACGCAGCCTGTTTTCCGTCAAGGCAGTTCAACGGCCCGACGCGGTGTTTGTCGCCAACGACCATATGGCCATTGCCGTCATGGACACCCTGCGTATCGAATTGGGTCTGCGCATTCCACAGGATGTCAGTGTGGTCGGCTTTGACAACGTCAAGCAGGCCGAATGGGGTTCCTACCAGCTCAGTTCGGTGGTGCAGGATGCCGACGCCATGATCGAGGCCACGGCCGGCCTGCTGATGGAAGAAATGGACGGGGCCACACAGAACCGTGCCGTTGTTTTGCCTACCCGTCTTGTATTGCGCCAATCGAGTGCGCCACGCCAGAACGCCAACCAGGGGAAAAAGAAATGAAGGGTTTCGACGCCGAGTTCAGGGACCTGGAGCACTACATCCGGGTCATCACTGATCGCATCTGGGAGGGTGGCCGGATTGACGACATCCGCCTTTATTACAGTGACCCGTGCATCGTCGACACGCCGGCCGCCGTCAGCACCGCAGTCGAAGAGGTCGTCACCGGTACCCGCGCGACGCTCAAGATGTTCCCGGACCGCCGCTTGCTCGCCGAGGACATCCTGTGGTCAGGTGACGAGGACGGTGGCTTTCTCAGTTCGCACCGCATCATCTCGACCATGACGCACCGGGGTGACGGCGTATTTGGCAAACCCACTTCCCGTCTGATACATGCGCGCACCATTGCCGATTGTGTATGCAAGGACAACCGCGTGGTACATGAATGGCTGGTGCGCGACCAGGGCGCCATCGCCCGCCAGATCGGAATCGAACCGCGCGATCTGGCGCAGACCTGGCTGAATCAGCGAGGCGGATGGAACAAGCCGGTTGCCGGCCCGGCGCCGGATGGATATCTGTCGCATGTCAGCGCTGAGTCGGTCGCACAGGCGTATGCCCAGGCGATCACCGCGTTTGCCCAGGGTGGTCAGGATGCAACGGTATACGACGAGGCAGTGCACCACATGGGTCCGGGCGAGGCCACACGTTATGGACGTCTGGAAGTCATTGGCTTCTGGAGCGCATTGTTCGCGTCGCTGCAGGTCGAGTCCTTCGCAGTCGAGCATCTGGCCCTGAACCGCGGTGGCGGGCGGCCCGACCGGGTCGCGCTGCGCTGGCGTGCATTGGCGCGGCACACCAACCACGCCACCACCCAGGGCCTCTACGGGCCGGCCAGTGGTCGCAGCGTCGAGATCATGGGCATCAACCATGCAGAAATTGTCAACGGCCGGGTACTGCGCGAATGGGTGCTGATCGACGAGGTCGCCTTGTGGATGCAGGTGCTGACCGCGCAGGCTTGACCGCGCCCTAACTTTCAACGGAAACACACCATGGCCCGAATCCAACTCAAGAATATTGCCAAGTCCTGGGGTACGGCAGTGGGCGTCAAACGCATGTCGCTCGACATCGCCGACGGCGAATTCCTGGTCTTGCTCGGGCCATCGGGCTGTGGCAAGACGACCACGATGCGCATGGTTGCCGGACTGGAAGACCCGTCCGAGGGCGAGATCTGGATCGGCGACCGATGCGTCAACACGCTGGAGCCCAAGGACCGCGACGTGGCCATGGTGTTCCAGAGCTACGGCCTGTACCCGAACATGACGGTATACGAGAACATCAGTTTTCCGCTGCGCATCCGCGGCACACCGGTGGCCGAGATCGGTCCGGCCGTGATGAAGGCCTCAGCCAAGGTCGAACTCGATGAATTTCTGCAGCGCCGTCCCAAGGAACTGTCGGGTGGTCAACGCCAGCGCGTGGCACTGGCACGTGCCATCGTGCGCGAGCCCAAGGTGTTCCTGATGGATGAACCGCTGTCCAATCTGGACGCCAAGTTGCGCGTGAGCATGCGCGCGCACATCAAGCACCTGCACCATGAACTGGGTGTGACGACGATTTATGTGACACACGACCAGGTCGAGGCCATGACGCTGGCCGACCGCGTGGTGGTGATGAGCAAGGCCGAGATCCAGCAGGTTGGCTCGCCGGAAGAGATCTACAACGACCCGAACAACCTGTTCGTGGCCGGCTTCATTGGCTCACCGGCCATGAACCTGGTCAGCGGTGCGCTGAAGAACGGGGTGTTCGAGTCTGCCGACAAGACCTACGCGGTCCGCGTGGCCGGGTTCGGCGATCTGACCCAGGCCCAGGTGGTGTTGGGCATGCGCGCCGAAGACATGGCCGTGACCACCGCAGAGGCTGGTCAGGTCAGCGGCGAGGTATTTTCCTTCGAATTGCTGGGCGACTCGACCACGGTCACGATCAAGGTGAAGGACGAATTCATCACTGCCAAGGCGGACAAGGAATTCAGAGTCCGCATGGGCGAGAAGGTCGGCTTCACGGTGCCGATCGAGCGTTGCTACCTTTTTGACGGCCAGACGCAGAACCGGATGCGTCTGTCCACTGTTTGATCGCCGGCCCATCCATCCATTTTTTCCAAGGAGACTCTCATGAAGACAACTTTCCAGATTCCCCGTCGTACCCTGGTGGCCATTGCGGCGACTGCGGTTCTGCTGCCCGGCATGGCCTTCGCCAAGTGCGGAGACATCACCGGCAAGGGCGACATCAATATCGTTGGCAGTTCAATGCCGTCGGTACAGCACCTGGCCAGGGAGATGGAGACCTGCAACAAGGGCGGCCTGAAGGTGCAGATCAAGATCACGCCCGAGGCGCGTACCGAAACCGAACGGGCGTTCGAGTCGCAGGGAAAATCGGCATTCGATGCGGCCGTGATCTCCGGTGGTGTCTATTCCAGCCTGATGGGCAAGGGGCAGTTGCAGCCGATGACCGATCTGGTGGGCAAGTACAAGGCCAAGTACAAGATCGAGGACGGTATGCTGGTCAAGCAGGGTAACGACGTGTATGCGATCGCCTATCAGCAGAACGCGCAGAACCTGTACTACCGCAAGGACCTGTTCGACAAGCACGGCATCAAGGTTCCGACCACCTATGACGAGATGCTGCAGGCTGCCGCCGTGATCAAGGCGAAGGAACCCAGCATCGACTTCCCGATTGCCCAGACCTTCTCCAAGGGGTTTGACGTGTCCACCGAATTCGTCAACATCTTCGCCGGCTTCGGCGGCAAGATGTTCAAGCCGGGCACGGCGCAGCCGGACTTCAATAGCGAGGCCGGCGTCAAGACGATCGAGCTGATGAAGTCGATGACCAAATTCATGACGCCCAATTTCCTGGCCTCGAACTCGGACGACGTGATGAACCAGTTCCAGCAGGGCAAGGCGGCCATGGGCGTGCTCTGGGCCAGTCGTGCCGCACGCATGGATGACCCGGCCGCCTCCAAGATCGTTGGCAAGATGGAATTTGCCGCTGCGCCGGCAACCATGGTGGGTGGCAAGAGTGCTACCCACCTGTGGTGGGACGGCGTGGCCATACCCAAGAACCTGGGCTCCGACCGCGACCTGGTGTTCCAGGTGCTGATGGACGCGCTGGATGAAGAGACCACCAAGGCCGGCAACGACTCCACCATCTGGATCCGTTCGGTCTACAAGCCGACCCGCTTCGGTACTGGCGTGATCCTGTCGCAGAAGGCCGGTGCGCCGATCTGGCCGACCGAGCCCTACCTGGGCCTGGCAACCGGCGAACTTGGCAAACTCGTACCCGAGGCGCTGGGTGGCACGATGAGCGCCAAGCAGGCACTCGACACGGCTGCGGCGAACTACGTCAAGGCTGCGACCGAAAAGGGCTTCATCAAGTAAGTGCAGATCATGTTCCGGCCCGGGTACGGCGGTTGTTCCACCGCCAAGTCCGGTCCGGTTGATCCGGACCCCAGCACCATGCAGGTACCCCAGCGCGGCCACACCAGCGGCGTGGCGCGACCGGCCAAAGCCATGCGGAGTAACCGATGAAGACAAAATCATTCCTGCAATTCGTCGGCCCGTCCGTGGTCATGATGTTGCTGCTGCTGGCGATTCCGATGGCCACCACGTTCTACTTGTCGGTGCGCAACTGCGCGTTCGAAATGGAGGTGGTCAAGGTCGAAGAGTCCACGCCCTTCGGCAAGAAGGAAACCATCACCCAGC
>JBKJRR010000281.1:0-17582 GCA_046594635.1 Burkholderiaceae bacterium | reverse complement strand
GGCGAATTCGATGGCATTGCCGGCCTCGATGACCTGCTGAACTTCTACAAGCTGCTGCCGAGCACCAACAAGCAGTTCAGCATCATGCAAGGCATTTCACACGCCAGTTTCCAGCAGAAGAACTATCTGATGGTCTATCACATCCTGCACAGCTTCTTTAGCCAGCCCGAACCATCCTACAAAGGTTGATCCCATGAAAACGCTACTCAGCACCATTTGCGCAGCCGCCTTTCTGAGCCTCACAGGAAACGCCGCACTTGCGGATACCTATCCGAGCAAACCCATCAAGATCATCGCACCCTTCGGCCCCGGTGGCTTCACTGACGTGGTGGCGCGCCTGCTCGGAGTCAAACTCGGCGAAGCCCTGGGCCAGGCCGTCGTCATCGAGAACAAGCCGGGTGCGGGCTCGACCATCGGTACCGATTTTGTGGCCAAGGCAGCACCGGACGGCTACACCCTGGTGATCGTGTCCTCCACACATGTGATCAGCCCCTGGATCTACAAAAGCATTCCCTACGATCCGATCAAGGGTTTCACGCCGGTCACCAAACTGGTGGACTCGCCCTATGTCCTGCTGATCAACCCGAAGGTGCCCGTCAAGAACGTGCAGGAGTTTGTTGCACTGGCCAAGAAGACCCCCGACACCGTCCATTACGCATCCTCCGGCAATGGCAGTGCCCAGCACCTGATCGGCGGCCTGTTCATCGCCGCGACCGGCGCTCCTCTCAAGCACGTGCCCTACCGCAGCAGCAGTGCAGCCGCCACCGATCTGGTGTCAGGCGTGGTGGAGAGCAGCTTTGCCGGGATTCCCAATGCCCTGGCTCAGGTGCCCAATGGTCGCTTGAAGGCGCTGGCCGTCACCAGCGCCAAGCGCGCGCCACAACTGCCCGATGTGCCGACCATGCAGGAATCGGGTGTGGCCGGTTATGACGCGTCAGTATGGCTCGCAATGCTCGCCCCCTCCGGCACCCCAAAGGAGATCGTGAACCGCCTGAACAGCGAAATCGCAAAAATCATGGCCACCCCTGAAACCAGGAAGGCGATGTTCGATGCCGGTGTCGAAGTCAGCCTCTCCACTCCCGAAGGCCTGACAGAACTGATGACCTCGGAAATGGTCAAATGGGGCAAAGTGGTCAAGGACACCGGCGTCAAGATCGAATAATTGCGGATACCGGGCGCACCGCGATCGCGCCCGCTACAACACCCGCTTCAGATACACGCCGGTATGGCTGGCCGGGTTCGCCGCGATGTCCTCCGGAGTGCCCTCGCCCACCACGTTACCGCCGCCAGCGCCACCTTCGGGGCCCATGTCGATGATCCAGTCGGCGGTCTTGATGACATCCAGGTTGTGTTCGATCACGACGATGGTGTTGCCCGCATCGCGCAGATGCTGCAAGACCTTGAGCAGCAGCGCGATGTCGGCAAAATGCAGGCCGGTCGTTGGCTCGTCCAGGATGTACAGCGTGCGCCCGGTATCGCGCTTGGAGAGTTCGAGCGCCAGCTTGACGCGTTGTGCCTCACCACCCGACAGCGTGGTCGCCGACTGACCCAGCTTGATATACGACAGCCCCACGTCCAGCAGCGTCTGCAGTTTGCGTGCGATGGTGGGTACGGATTCGAAGAACTTGGCTGCCGCCTCGACGGTGAGGTCCAGCACCTGGGCGATGTTGCGCCCCTTGTACATCACCTCCAGCGTCTCGCGGTTGTAGCGCTGGCCGCGGCACACGTCACACGGCACATAGACGTCGGGCAAGAAATGCATCTCGACCTTCTTCACGCCGTCGCCCTGGCAGGCTTCGCAGCGCCCGCCGGCCACGTTGAAGCTGAAGCGGCCCGGGCCATAACCCCGTTCGCGCGCCATGTTCATCTCGGCCATCAACTCGCGGATCGCCGTGAACATGCCGGTATAGGTGGCCGGAT
The DNA here is from genome assembly GCA_046594635.1 of Burkholderiaceae bacterium. GTDB lineage: Bacteria > Pseudomonadota > Gammaproteobacteria > Burkholderiales > Burkholderiaceae_C > CAISIP01. The sequence continues at coordinate 15,662 of JBKJRR010000281.1, read as the reverse complement.
TGCTGCGCGGCGTTCGGCCGATCGGCGACTGATCGACGTTGATGACCTTGTCGAAATGTTCAATGCCGTGGATTTCCGCATGAGCCGCAGGTTCAACATGGGATCGGTACAACTGGCGCGCCACGGCCGCATACAAGGTGTCGTTGACCAGGGTAGATTTACCCGAGCCCGACACGCCGGTGACGCAGGTCAGCAGCCCGACCGGGAACGCCACGTCAACATCGCGCAGGTTGTTGCCGCTGGCCTTGACCAGCCGTATCGCCTGCAAATCACCTTGCGTGGCCACATGTTCGGCCTGGCGCTCGGCCCAGGCCACGGCAGCGGCGCTGGGCCGCCCCTTGGTGGCACGCGCGGGTTCAGCTTGCGCCGCCACAGTCGGCAGCCAGGGCGTGCGTCGGCGCGGCACTTCGATACGCAGTACGTGGGCCAGGTATTGGCCGGTCAGCGATTCGCTGCTGGCACGGATGTCGTCGAACGTGCCTTGGGCCACCACCCGCCCGCCATGGATACCCGCGCCCAGCCCCATGTCGATGACATGATCGGCCGCGCGCATCATGTCTTCGTCATGCTCGACCACCAGCACACTGTTGCCGATATCGCGCAGATGCTTGAGCGTGCCGATCAGCCGGTCGTTGTCACGCTGGTGCAGGCCGATGCTGGGTTCGTCGAGCACATACATCACGCCGGTCAGGCCCGACCCGATCTGCGAGGCGAGCCGGATGCGCTGCGATTCGCCCCCGCTCAGGGTCTCGGCGCTGCGGTCCAGACTGAGGTAGTTCAGGCCCACGTCATTGAGAAATTTCAAGCGCAAGCCGATTTCGCGCACCACCTTGGAGGCGATCTCACCCTTGGCGCCGTGCATCTCCAGCGTCGAAAAATACTGCAGGCTCTCGCGCAAGGTGGTGTGGCTCACCTCGAAGATAGCGCGCGCCTGGTCGCCTTCGCCGATCTTCACGTGGCGCGCCTCGCGCCGCAGCCGCGTACCCTGGCACTGTGCACAGGGCTGGGTGCTGCGGTAACGCGACAGGTCTTCGCGCACCACCACCGAATCGGTCTCGCGGTAACGCCGCGCCATGTTCGGAATCACGCCTTCGAACGGGTGTTTGCGCGTGAGTTTCTTGCCTTGCTGCGCGCCGGACTCCATCACGTAGCTGAACTTGATCTCGTCTTCACCGGAGCCGAGCAACACCGCCTGGCGCGTGGCTTCGGGCAGGTCTTCAAAGGCCGTATCGATATCGAACTGGTAGTGTTTCGCCAGGCTCTCGAGCATCGCGAAGTAATAGGCGTTGCGCCGGTCCCAGCCCTTGATCGCGCCGCTGGCCAGGCTCAATGTCGGAAAACCCACCACCCGCGCCGGATCGAAGAACTCCATCGTACCGATGCCGTCACAGGACGGGCAGGCGCCCATCGGCGAATTGAAAGAAAACAGCCGGGGCTCGAGCTCGGCAATCGAATAACTGCACACCGGGCAAGCGAAGCGCGCGTTGAAATAGTGCTCGCCACTGGGGTGCGCAGGGTCTGCACCGGCCAACGCATCCATCTCGACCACCAGAGCACGACCATCGGCCAGTGCCAGCGCCGCCTCGAAGCTCTCGGCCAGCCGCTGGCGCAACTGGTCGCGCGCGGCGATGTCGTCGTCGCCACGCACCTTGATGCGATCAATCACGACATCGATGTTGTGCTTTTCGGTCTTCTTGAGCTTGGGCAGGTTCTCCACCTCGAACGACTCGCCACCGATGCGAAACCGCACATATCCCTTGGCCTGCAGTTCGGCGAACAGGTCAACAAACTCGCCCTTGCGCTCGCGCACCACCGGCGCCAGCACCATCAGCCGCGTGCCTTCTGGCATGGCCAGCACCGCATCGACCATCTGGCTCACGGTCTGCGACTGCAGCGCAACGTCATGGTCCGGGCAATACGGCGTGCCGGCACGCGCATACAGCAGACGCAGGTAGTCGTGAATCTCGGTCACCGTGCCCACGGTCGAGCGCGGGTTGTGGCTGGTGGCCTTTTGCTCGATCGAGATCGCCGGGCTCAGGCCCTCGATCATGTCGACGTCGGGCTTGTCCATCAGCTGCAGGAACTGGCGCGCGTAGGTTGACAAACTCTCGACATAACGCCGTTGACCCTCGGCGTACAAGGTGTCGAAGGCCAGGCTGGACTTGCCCGAGCCACTCAGGCCGGTGATCACCACCAGCTGATTGCGCGGTATGTCGAGGTCGACGTTCTTCAGGTTGTGGGTACGGGCGCCGCGGATGCTGATCATGCGTCCGTGGGCGGGATGGGAAACGTTCGGTGGAGGGCTGTCGGCAAGGGGCATAAGACGGGCGGGCAATAGCAAAGTCCGGCAACAGACCGCAGCGGCAGAGCCCGCCCGGCCCGCGCCGAAAACAACCCACCATGATAGGCGCATTGATGCCATGCGCGCACTTGCCGGCGCGTGCCCCATCAACACAACGGTGTCCCGATGAACGACACAGGCGCCTTATTTTTCCGCTCTGCCAGCGTCACCATGCCAAGTTGACTCGCCCGCTTTGCGCAATGCGGCTCGGTCCATACCCTAAACTGCCCCGGTGACCACTACAAAACCAGACCATCCGGATCGATCTGCGTCGCAGTCGCGTCTGCGCCCCATACCCAAGGAAGAGGTGTTGCAACTCGCGCCGTTCGAAGGCATACCGCGCGAGCAAATACATCTCCCCCGTTCAAACGCCGAACTCGCTCAAGCCCGCGAGGCATTGCTGGCCAGCCCGTTCCTGGGTTTCGACACCGAGGTCAAGCCTACATTCAAGGCTGGTGAACCGATGCGCGGACCCGATGTGGTGCAGTTCGCCACTGGCACTGCCGCCTATGTGTTCCAACTGCACGACGCGGACAATACCGAACTGGTTCGGGAGGTGCTGGCAGCGCGCGACGTCGTCAAGGCCGGGTTCGACTTGCGCAGCGACCAGAAACAGCTGAAGCACCTGCTGGGCGTATATGCACAGCCACTGCTGGATCTCGATTTCGTGTTCAGCGGCCGGGGTTACCCACGCTCCATCGGCGTCAAGGCGGCGATTGCCTTGTTGTTCAACCGCCGGTTGCTCAAGTCCAAACGCGTGACCACGTCGAACTGGGCCAATCCCACACTGGAGACGCGCCAGATCCTGTATGCGGCCAACGATGCGTATGCCGCATGGGCGGTACTGAACGCACTGGACGTGCCAATGCACGAGCTGCCGGTGTGGACCGGCGAAACACCCTGAACGGGCCGCTGGCGACCTCCGGCGGAGCCGATGGACGCCACAGAATCCAACAGCGCCTGCCCGCACCGCGCCACAGGGCCGCGAGCGGGCTCAGCGCTTTTACCTATCCGTCGGTCACCCGCCGTTACTGGCGCACGCATTGCATCATGCTGGCGCCACGTGTCGCATCGATCGGCTCGGTGAGCGCACAGGCCATCACGCCACAGATGCAATGGGCGATGCGGCTGCCCATGCCGGGGATGGCCACCGCCGGTGAGCACTGGCAAGCCGGCGCCGACATCGGCCCCTGGACCTGTGCCTGGGCTGGACCGCCACGCAACATCAACCACATCGCGGCGGCCATGGCCGGCAAGGCCAGGGCCCAAACGAATCGCACACGACGGGATTTCGAATCAGTGGACATGCGGTTTTCTCCCACGAACAAACAACCGGCCCAAGGTACCGGCTGCAGCGACGCTACCACGACCGGGCCCGCCGCGTCCGGGCCAAAACATGGCAATGCCAAAATGCAGCATGCCCGAGACCCTTGATACTTCCAGCCGGTCGCGGGCACTGACCACCGTGCTCGACCAGTCGCAAGACAGCCATATTGACCAATTGCAAGGTGCGGCGATCGGGCCTGTCAGCGCCGACTACTACCGCCCCATCCTGTCGCGTTTTGAGACCTATGACCGCGGCAGTCCGAGCTGGAACTGGGCAGCGAGCCTTTGCACGTTGAACTGGATGGTGTTCCGCGGCATGTGGATGCCGACTCTGGCGTATCTGGCTGGGCTGGTGCTCGCAATGGCAGCGCTGAGTTTGGTGATCCGGCTGGTCGCTCCGATGGCGCCGTCGGTCGAATGGGGACTTTGGGCGGCATGGGCCACACTGGCCTTTCTGGTACCCGGCTTTTTCGGCAACACCTGGCTGTTCAATCACTATCGGCTGCGCCTGACGCGCGCCCTGAGCGCAACCCCGACCGTGCACGATGCCTGCCAGTTGCTCGGTCAGCAGGCCAGCTCGCGGCGTCGCCTGGTTGTGCTGGTGGTGGCAAACCTGGTGCTGGCAGGATCCGTCGCGGCGATCTGGTTCCGGTCCGGTCCCTCCTTGGGTGCGTCGGCAAGTGTTGACCATGGCGACGTGCGTGTCGCTGCGCTGGCGCCAGAGTCACCAGCGTCGCAGCCCACCGCGGCTGCGACCGACAACTCCGCGCCGCAGATGCCAGCCTCAGCGCCTGGTACGTCTGCCAGCGCGGCCGACAAAGACGCCGCGGGGGCTGCAGTCGAGATCACGGCCGCAGTTCAATCTGCGACCCGCGCGTCCGGCAGCACCCCGGCGGACGTCGCGCAGGCACCTTCGCCAGCTGCCATGCCCTTGGCCACATCAGCAACGTCGGCTCCACCGCAGGCCGCGCCCCCAGCGCCAGCAACAACAGCGGTTGCGCCAGCCGTACCCGTTTCCGCCACCATTGCCACACCCAAAGGCGCGAAGTTGCCGGCGCGTACACAGGCCGCAGCCGAAGCTGGCATTCGGCACGCTGCCATTGCCGCACGGTCACGCAAAGCCCATCAGGAACGGTCAGGGCTGGACGCGGCGACCACCCCGCCGGACGGGCAGTTCCTTGTTGCCCCTTCCGTTGCACCACCGGTGCCCGTGAAAAAAGCAACCGACGCAGTGGTGCCGGACGGCAACTATCTGATCAACGTGGGCCTGTTCGCCCAAGGCGACAACGCACGCCGGGCGTTTGAACGCCTGCGCGCTGCCGGTCTGCCGGCGACCACGCAAGAATTGCAACGCGGCAACAACTCGCTGACACGGGTGCGTGTCGGGCCATTCGCCAGCCGCGGCCAGGCAGACGCAGCCGCCGAACAGATTCGTGCCCTGCAGCTGGACGCGGTCGTGATCAGGCCTTGAGCAAAGGCCCCCACCGAGGGCCGTCGCAGTGTCCGCGCCTTGACCGAGGTTTGCGGCAAGCTTGCGTCAAAGGCCTGTTGAAGAAGCCTTTCAACCCGGCGGTACAGGCGCGCGGCTGAGCTCCAGCAGCCAGGCCTGGAACAAGGCCACCACGGCGCTGTGCGCCGGGTCGCGCAGACCGGGTTCGCGCGGTTCGACAAACCAGTAGCCGTGGCGGGCCGTCAGTTCGTGCTGATCGAGCCGACGCAGCCGCTGCTCGGCCAGTTCCCGCTCGACCATGGGCGCATCGACAACCGCGACCCCGGCACCGGACACCGCGGCGCTGATCGCCTGGTCCATGGTCGAAAAAGCAATGCCCGGGCGCGCATCGATATGCCGGACTCCCAGCGACAAAAACCAGTTCTCCCACAACGGCAGACGCTTGCTGCCCGCCAGCACATGCAGCAAGGTGCATTTGCCCAGCGCTGGCGCCAGGCCGTCCTGCCACAGCTCGGGGCTGGCCACGGCCACATACTGCTCCTGGCGCAACAGCCGGCAGTCGCCCTGGGTCCAGGGCTGGTCCAGAAACAGCACCAGGCAGTCGTATTGCTGGGCCTCGCGCTGGTTCGCGACAGCATTGGTGGTGATGGTCAGATCGATATCGGGATGCCGGCCGTGAAAGGCGCGCAGGCGCGGCGCGAGCCAGCGCGAGGCAAAGGTTTCGGGCACGTTGACGGAAATACGCTGGCGCGCCCCCAGGTGACCAATCTGCTCCACAGCATCGTGGATGGTACCGAACGCGGCGTCCAGGCTTTGCGCCAGCAGGCTGCCGGCCGGGGTGAGTGTCAGGCCCTGGTAATGCCGCACGAACACCGGCTTGCCCAACCAGTCTTCCAGTGACTTGATCTGCCGGCTGATCGCGCCTTGTGTCACGTGCAGCGATTCACCGGCCCGGGTGAAGCTGCCGGTGCGCACGGCTGCATCGAAGGCGCGCAAGGCGGTCAGGGGTGGCAGCCGCTTCATGGTGCCGTGGGCCGAGGTGGTAGGCGGCCCGGTATCAGGGTACGACGCTGTCGATCATCAGCACGAGTTTGCCCGCGCCCACGTCGACCGGACCGATCTGTCCCATCAGGTCGCCGGTGCGCGGCGTGGCGTCACCGGTGGGCGAAATGCGCGCGCCGACAATCACCTGCTTGAATCCGGAAATACGGAACTGGGGCGCCATCGCGCTGCTGTCGTCCAGCGTGAACGTGAACGGCAGACCGGCGGCCGGCGCCCGCACGATGGCCAGCGGCATGCGTGGACCATCGATGGCGCGTGCAAATACGAACAGGGTGTCGCCCGGGCGGATGCGCTTGGCCAGCACCGGCGTGACCTGCACCTCGCCGCTGACCTGCGCCGCGCCGGCATTGCCCACAGGCGCCTGCTTCTTGTGGGCGTTGTCGGCCACGCCCTGATGCTGCGCCTTGTCAGTGCCAGGGCTTTCGGTCGCCGCCACCTGCCCGGCCTGTGCGGCCGCCGCGCGGGCTTGCTGCAGGCTGTTGGCCAGGCCGGCCGCGAAATCGCTGCCCGCAGGCGCCATCGGTTGCGCCATGCTCCAGTACCGGATGGCACCGGCATAATCGCGCCGCTCGAAGGCCCAACTGCCGGCCATGGTCAAGGCCTTGAGGTTCTGCGGATCGAGTTGAAGTGCACGCATCACGAGGCGGCCGGGTTCACCTTCGACACTCTGGTTCTGCAGCATCGCCAGCACGTCGGCATGGTCGGCCAGCAACTGGGCGTTGTCGGGCGACAGCGCGCGCGCGCGGGCATAGGCCTTGCTCGCCTCAGGAAAACGCTGCATCACGGCATACGAATTGGCCAGCATGGTCCAGCCCTGCAGATCACCTTCCTGCGGCGTGGTCCGGCTCTCAAGCCGCTTGGCCAGCCGATCCACCATGGCTTCGATCTCCGGCATCGTGGCCGCGCCTTCAGGCGCCTGCGCGACATGGTGCTCGACCGCCTGGGGCTGACCCAGCGTGGCGTACAACAAAACCGCGAACACCGGAATCACCAGTCCGACCAACACCGCTGTGCGCGTGGCACGGCGCGGCGTTGCCACGGACTGCTCGGCAGACTGCTCCTCGTCCAGCGCGCGCCGCTCGATGTCGGTGCGGCTTTGCTGATACTGCTCGGCATCGATGCGGCCTGCGGACAGGTCGGCTTCCAGTGACGCCAGTTGTTCGCGCAGCACCTGAAGATTCACGCGCCGGGCATCGACTGCCGTGGCCGTGGTCGCACTCGCCGGCTTGCGCCGCAACAGCGACGGCAACACCATCGCCAGAGCCATGGCAATCAGGCCCACCATCCCCACCAGAAACATGCTCATGCAAAAACGCCGGGGCGCCCCCAATAGATCGACAATTGCGGCCATCGCCGGTCGTTGATTGTTGCCAGGGCCGCGCTGGGCACCGGATGACCCTGCGTGCAGTGCATGGCGGAAATCGCCTTGTGAGTGGGTCGGCGTCTCATGCAGGCCCCTCACCCTCGCCCAGCAAGGCGCGCGCGCGCCGCGCCTGCTCCTGGGTCCACTCCGGCGCCAGAACACCGCGGCGGCGGCGGCGGATGTTCAAGGCCATCAGCACCGCAGCGACCACCAGCAACACGAAAGGACCCAGCCACAACATGACCGTGCTGGCCTTGAGCGGCGGGCGGTACAACACGAAATCGCCATAACGCGCGACCATGAAATCGAGAATCTGCTGCTGCGACTCGCCAGCCGCAAGCTTGATCCGGATCTGCTTGCGCAGGTCAACCGCCAGATCGGCATGGGATGCCGCAATGGTTTCGTTCTGGCACACCAGGCAACGCAGTTCCTCGGCAATCTTGAGCACGCGCGCCTCGAGCGCCGGATCGTTCGACATCGGCACGGCTTCCTTGGCTGTGGCGCCGAACGCTGCCAGGGCCAGCAAGCATGCCAGCAACGGCATGCACAGGAATTGCCAGCCCCGAGACGCCTGCTCAAGCACCGAGTTTCCTGACCAGCGGAATGATGGTGTCACGAAGTACCTCGGGGGTGACGGGGCCGATCTGCTTGAAGCGGATCACACCCTCCTTGTCGATGACAAAAGTTTCCGGCACGCCATAGACACCAAAATCGATGCCTACCAGACCTTCGGTGTCGGACAGTGAGCGTGTGTACGGATCACCGAACTTGTTCAGCCAGCCGATCGCGTCGGGACGCTTGTCCTTGTAGTTCAGGCCATACATCGGCACCACGCCCATCCTGGCGAATTCGACCAGCAGGGGGTGCTCGACCCGGCAGGCCACACACCACGAAGCCCAGACATTGAGGATCCAGACCTTGCCGCGCAAGTCCTGGGCCGAAAGTTTCTGCTCAGGTGCATCGAGCAGCGGCAGGCTGAAGGCTGGCGCCGGTTTGTTGATCAGCGGCGAGGGCACCTCGCGCGGATTCAGGCCCAGGCCAACGGCCAGGAAGCCCACCAGCACCAGAAACAACACCAACGGGATCAGAAACTTTTTCATGTGACGCTCGGGTCGCTGCGCACGACGGCCACGCCGGCAGATGGCATGGCGCGCCCGAAGTCGCCAACGCTGGCGGGTGTGGCCACCGGGCTGCGCGCGCGCAGCTTGCGGTAGCGACGGTCCATCACGGCCAGCAAACCGCCGAATGCCATCAACACACAGCCAATCCAGATCCAGTTGACAAAGGGCTTGTGGTGCAGTCGCACGCTCCAGGCGGTGGCGCTGACCGGATCACCGAGCGCGATATACACGTCGCGAAACAGGCCGCGGTCGATCGCCACCTCGGTCATCGGCGAGCGGCTCACGTTGTAGACGCGTCGGTCCGGCGTGACCGTGGACACCACGGCGCCATCGCGGCTGATCGTGAGCGTCGCCCGCGATGCCTGGAAATTCGGCCCCACCACGTCTTCAATCTTGTCCAGGCGCACCTGGTAACCGGCCACGTTGGCGGTATCGCCCGGCTCCATGCGCACGTCGTTCTCGCTGGTAAACCCGCTGACGATGGTGACACCCACAACAAATACCGCCACACCAAAATGCGCCAGCAACATGCCGTAAAAGCTGCCAGGCTGGGCCAGGAAACGACGCGACCAAGTTGCGGAGGAATTTTCCTTCAGCCGGACCACCAGCGCGACCACCACGGTGCTGGCAATCCAGGCGGCCAGCGCCAGGCCCAGGCCGATCATCGGCGTCCATTTGCCCAGCGCAAAGAAGGCCACCAGCGCGCTGACAGCGCTGACGCCGAAAGCCCAGCGCAGGCGGTAGGCCAGATCCGGCAGGCTGGCCTGGCGCCAGCGTGCGATCGGGCCGATACCCATCAGGAACAAGGCTGGCGTCATCAGCGGCACGAAAACGGTGTCGAAATAAGGGGGGCCGACTGACAGCTTGCCCATGCCCAGCGCATCGATCACCAGCGGATACAAGGTGCCCAACAACACGGCCGAAGCCGCGACCAGCAACAACACGTTGTTGGCCAGCAGCATGGACTCGCGCGAAACCGGCTCGAAACCGCCGCCAAGACCGACCCGGGGAGCACGCAACGCGAACAGCGTCAGCGAACCACCGACCACCAGGGCCAGGAAACCCAGGATGAAAACCCCGCGCGCGGGGTCGCTTGCAAACGCATGTACCGAGCTGAGCACACCCGAGCGCACGATGAAGGTGCCCAGCAGCGACAGCGAGAAGGCCATGATTGCCAGCAAGGCCGTCCACATCTTGAAACCACCGCGTTTTTCGGTGACGGCCAGCGAGTGGATCAGGGCGGTACCGACCAGCCAGGGCATGAAGGACGCATTTTCCACCGGGTCCCAGAACCACCAGCCCCCCCAGCCAAGTTCGTAATAGGCCCAGAAACTGCCCAGCGCAATGCCCACGGTCAGGAAACACCAGGCCACTGTGGTCCAGGGACGCGACCAGCGTGCCCAGGCGGCGTCGAGCCGACCCGACAAGAGCGCCGACACCGCAAACGCGAATGCCACGACAAACCCGACGTACCCCATGTACAACATCGGCGGATGGATCACCATGCCCGGATCTTGCAGCAACGGGTTCAGGTCATTGCCATCCGCCGGCGGCGGAAACATGCGCTCGAACGGGTTGGAGGTGAGCAGCGTGAACAGCATGAAGCCGCAGCTGATCAGGCCCATTACGCCCAGCACCCGCGCCACCATGCGCTCGTCAAGCTGGCGCGAGAAGATCGATACCGCCAGCGTCCAGCCACCCAGGATCAGCGACCACAGCAGGATGGAGCCTTCATGGTTGCCCCACACTGCGGTCAACCGGTAGATCAGCGGCAAGGTCGAGTTGGAGTGGCGCGCGGCCAATGCGACCGAAAAGTCGTTCACGACAAAGGCATGGGTCAGGCAGCCGTAGGCGATGAGCAGGAACAGAAACTGTCCGCGCGCCGACGGCCGCGCCAATGCCATCCAGGCCGCATTGCCGGTATGCGCGCCGATCAGGGGCAGCACACTTTGGGCCAGCGCCATGGCCAGCGCCAATATCAGGGCCAGATGACCCAGTTCGTAAATCACGGTTTGGCTCCTGCAGCAGTCGTTGGCGGGATCGACAAGGTGGCTGTGGCCTGTTCCTTGTGCGCGGCGGCGTTCTTCAAGGCTTCAGCCGCTTCCGGCGGCATGTAGTTTTCGTCGTGCTTGGCCAGTACCTGGCTGGCGTTGAACACGCCGTCAGCGCCCAGCTTGCCCTCGGCAACCACACCCTTGCCCTCCTTGAACAGGTCCGGCAGCAGACCGGTGTAGCTGACCGGAATCTTGTGGGCCAGATCGGTGACGGCAAACCGCACGGTCAGGCTTTGACCGTCGCGCTGGATGCTGCCCTCTTCGACCAGCCCGCCAATGCGGAAGCTGCGCTCACGTGGCGCCTCGTCGGCCACGACCTGGCTGGGGCTGAAGAAAAATACCAGGTTGCTCTGGAACGCGCGCAGCACCAGGGCACTGGCAAGCCCCAGGGCCGCCAATGCCAGCACCACGGCCAGCGCCCGTTTCGTACGCGGTTTCATGCCTTTGCTCCTGTGTCAGGGTTATCCAAACCGTCTTCGATATCGCCGCGCAACGCGCGCCGGCGCATGGCCAGCAGGCCAAGCTCGAGCGCCAGCACCGCAGCACACATCGCGAACGAGCCCCAAACATAGAGCCCGTAACCACCCATGGCAACAAACTCGGACCAGCTCGACCCATTCATATGCGACCTTTCGCAGGGCGGCGCGCCGCGCGGACGCTGCAAGCGAGGTGTGTCATGCGATCACCAGCTTGCGCGCCCACGATGTGTGCCGCTCGCGCTCGAGAATGACGGTGCGCACCCGCACCAAAGACACGGCAATGCAATACGCCCAGAACGCCAGGCTCATCACCAGCATGCCGATCAGCATCGGCGGCGCCATGCTCGGGGCCTTGGTCAGACTGATGGATGCGCCCTGGTGCAAGGTGTTCCACCATTGCACCGAGAAATAGATGATCGGCACGTTGACCACGCCCACGATCGCCAGCAGGGCCGCTGAGCGATCGGCACGCCGTGTATCCTCGATCGCCGCATGCAGCGACATGTAACCGATGTACAGAAAAAGCAGCACCAGTTCGGACGTGAGCCGGGCATCCCAGACCCACCAGGTGCCCCAGGTCGGCTTGCCCCACAAGGCGCCGGTCCACAGGGCAATGAAGGTCATCCAGGCGCCGGTGGGCGCCAATGCTGTGGCCAGCATGGAAGACAGCCGCGAATTGAAGATCAAGCCGATCGCCGCCCAGAACGCCATGGCCAGGTAGACCACCATGGACATCCACGCAGCAGGAACGTGGATGAAGATGATGCGATAGGCCTCGCCCTGCTGGGCGTCAGTCGGCGCAACCCACAGGCCCAGGTAAAGGCCAACCGCGCACAGCAATACCGCCGCGATCGACAGCCACGGCACCAGTCGCCCGGCCAGAACATAGAAATTCTGGGGCGCAGCGTATTTGAACCAGTTGATCCGAGTATCAGCCATGACAAATATAGGTAGCCTTTGAATTTACCCTAGTCGCCAAGTCAGCAGCCTTGATCGGGGTAATCCGTGGTGTCGGGGGCATCATTCCAGCGCGATCCGCAAGGCGGTGGCGGTGGCCCAGGGCGCTCCGACCACGGCCAGCACCAGAAATGCCAGCAAAAGCGAAAAATGACCGTCGACCGCCATTCCGCTACGACTCGCATTCACCGCAGCCGTTCCAAATATCAACACCGGGACACACAAGGGCAACACCAGCAGCGGCATCAGCACCGCAGCGCCGCGCACGCCAACCGTCAACGCTGCGCCCACAGCGCCGATCAGGCTCAGCAGCGGCGTAGCGGTGAGCAAGGCCAGCACCAGCACGCCGGTGGCCGGCCAACCCAGGTCGAACTGCAGGGCCAACAGCGGCGAGACCAGCGCCAGCAGCAGGCCCGAACTGATCCAGTGCGCCAGGATCTTGGCCAGCACCAGCAAAGGCAGCGGGCAGGCCGACAGCAACAGCTGCTCAAGCGTCCCGTCCTGGTAATCGTCGGCGAAAAGCCGTCCGAGCGACAACATCGCGGCCAGCAGGGCCGCCACGAACACCACGCCCGGCCCCATGGTGCGCAACAAGTCCGGCTCGGGCCCGACGCCCAGCGGAAACAGGCTCGCCACCAGCACAAAGAACACCAGCACACTCAGCGGGTCCGCGCGACGGCGCAGCGCCAGGCGCAGGTCCCGCGCCAGCAAGGCACGCATCGCATCCAGCAGGCTGGCGGCGCGCACGCCCGCAGGTTTGTCAGAAACCGGGTTCACCTTGTCATCCCAGTTCCAGCGGCACCAGCCGGTCGGACAGCCGGTCCAGCGCTACGTCCTGGTGGCTGGTCAGCACCACCACACCGCCGCAGTCCAGATGGGTCGCTATGACACAACACAACCAGTCGGTGGCGGCGCTATCGAGCGCATTGAACGGCTCGTCGAGCACCCACAGCGGCACGTCGCGACACAACAACAGGCGCGCCAGCGCGACACGCCGTCGTTGCCCCTGCGACAACTGGCGTGCCGGAACCCGCCAGCGACCGGGCAGACCGGATTCGGTCAGGGCCGCACGGGCCTGCGCCGGGGTCACGGCCAGGCCACCCAGCAGGCAGGCGGACTGCAGGTTCTCCGGCGCCGTCAGATCATCCTTGAGCGCGGCCGCATGGCCCAGATAAACCAGTTCCCGGCCCCATTGCCCGCCCAGGTCGGTTATGCGCTCACCACGCCACAACACCTGGCCGTCGGCCGCCGGCAGCAAGCCACACACCAGGCGCAGCAAACTGGTCTTGCCGGCACCATTGGCCCCGCGTACCCGCAGCAACTGCCCCGGGGCCAACTGCAACTGCAGATGACGGAACAATGCGCGCCCGCCCCGCTCGCAGGTCACGTCACGAAGTTCCAGCAGGGTGGCCGAAGATGGATTCACAAATAGGAAGAGGCAGGCAGGGCAGGTGATGGAAGGAGCCATGTCGGCGGATGCAGCGCACAGGCAGACAGGCCCGCCGCCTCACACATCGACACGCCCGGATTATCGGGGCCGCCGCGGCCCCCTTCCCGGCATACCCCACGTGGCCTACAAGGCAATACCTTGACGCTGCAGCAGGTCGCCCACCAGTTCCAGGCGCACAAGGGGGTTGTCCAGCGCCATCAGGCGTTGCTGCAAAGGCAGCGGCAAGCCCAGCAATTCGCACCAGCGGTTGGCGACCCAGCCACAGTCGTCAAGCCGCAACGGCGTCGGTATCGACAAACGCAGCGCCGGGTCATTCTGCGCCTGCAGGCGCTCGATCACACTTTCCAGCGCGCGGGCAATCGGCAGCAGGTCGTCCGGCACCGTTGTCGGCAGGTCATCGGGCCACAACCGCACATCGCCGACCCACAAACCGTGGCGCAATTTCTCACGCCGTGTCAGGCCAAAGCGCTGCGTGCCTACACAGCGGATCTGTATCAGGCCGGGCTGCGGCCGCACCAGCTCGATGATGGTCGCCAGCGTGCCGGTATCGTGAAAACCCTCGTCGGCGAACGCGTCACCCGTCGGCACGGCGGACGGTGCACGTTGCACCTCCGATCCACGCGTCAGTGCCACCACGCCAAACGGCGTGCCCGCCTTGTGACAACGCCCGATCATGTCGAGGTAGCGCACCTCGAAGACGCGCAGAGGCAGCACACCACCGGGGTACAACACGGTACCCAGTGGGAACAAGGGGATGGATTGAAGCTCCGGCACGGGTGACACGGGCACTGCCGCGGCCAGCGCAAACCTGCGCCCGGCCACCGACAGGGTGCCGTATTCAGTTTTGCAGGGCTGCCTGCGGCTGGTCCGCTGCAATGATCGGCGCCAGTTGCGCAAGCGCCCCGGCCAGGTGGGCCACGGTACGTTCACGGTTGTGCAGCTTTTCCAGGCCGAACAGGCCGATCCGGAAGCTCTGGTAGTCGGCCCCTTCGTCGCACTGCAAGGGCACACCTGCGGCCGTCTGCAGGCCCAGACCCAGGAATTTCTTGCCCGACTGGATGCCGGGATCCTCGGTGTAGCTGACCACCACACCCGGCGCCTGGAAGCCCGGGGCGGCCACGCTGGCAAAGCCGTGGCGCGCCATCAGCGCGCGTACCGCGTCACCCAGCGCCTGCTGCTCGGCATGGACCTTGGCGAAACCATAGGCCCGGGTCTCGAGCATGACATCGCGCAAACGCTCCAGCGCATCGGTGGGCATGGTCGCGTGGTAAGCGTGCGCCCCCCCTTCATAGGCCTGCATGATCTGCAGCCACTTGCGCAGATCACATGAAAAACTGGTGCTGGTGGTTGCCTCGATGCGCGTGTGGGCGAGTTCGCTGAGCATCACCATGGCGCAACACGGCGAGCTGCTCCAGCCTTTTTGCGGCGCGCTGACCAGCACGTCGACGCCACACGCTTGCATGTCGACCCAGATCGTGCCCGAGGCAATGCAGTCGAGCACGAACAGCCCCCCTACCGCATGCACCGCGTCGGCGACGGCACGCAAGTAGTTGTCGGGCAGGATCATCCCTGAAGCGGTTTCCACATGCGGCGCAAACACCACGGCGGGTCGGTGTTCGCGGATGCTGGCCACCACCTCGTCGATCGGCGCCGGCGCGAACGGCGCCTGCTTGCCCACACCGATGCGGCGGGCCTTGAGCACAACCGACTCGGACGGTATGGCGCCCATGTCGAAGATCTGGGTCCAGCGGTAACTGAACCAGCCGTTGCGGATCACCAGCACTTTTTGGCCCGTGGCGAACTGGCGCGCAACGGCCTCCATGCCGAAAGTGCCGCTACCGGGAACGATCACGGCTGCATGTGCCTTGTAGACTTCCTTGAGCACGCCGGAGATATCACGCATGACACCCTGAAAACTGCCGGACATGTGGTTCAGCGCACGGTCGGTGTAGACCCCAAAGGGCTGCTCGAATTTTCGGTGGTCTACACCGACCGTGCGCTGAACCACATGTCCGGCAGTTTCCAGGGTGTCATGCGCGATATCTCCGGCGTGCTCAAG
>JBKJRR010000208.1:0-18401 GCA_046594635.1 Burkholderiaceae bacterium | reverse complement strand
ACGGCTCTTGATCGGCCCGAATGGCTCGCGCAGGTCGGACACCCAGGCCGGGAAGAACGTGAACGCCAGTGTGTGGGGTACCGCGAACTCGATCACGTCGTGCTCGGTCGAGCGGTGGCTGCGCAACATGGCGCGGGTACTTTGCAGTGCCTGCAGCATCTCCAGCGACTGGTCGTACAGCGTTTCGCCAGCCGGGGTCAGGCGCGTCGGGTAGGAACTGCGGTCGACCAGGTCAGTGCCGGCCCAGGCTTCCAGCGACTGGATGCGCCGGGAAAAGGCCGGCTGGGTGACATGGCGCAGCTGCGCCGAGCGGCTGAAACTGCGAGTTTCGGCCAGGCTGACGAAGTCTTCGAGCCATTTGGTTTCCATGGCTGAATTATGCGGTGCGGCGATGCCGTCACCCGCGGCCGCACAGCATGTCTGCCGTTCCGGTGAGGCTCAGGCACCGGCGCCCGGGAAAATCCACAGCAGACCAACGGTCATGGTGAGGTAGCGCAGGAACTTGCCAATCGCCATATAAAGCAGGCATGGCCAGAACGGCAAACGCAACCATCCGGCGATGGCACACAATGGGTCACCGACCAGGGGCAACCAGGACAACAGGCAGGCCTTTGGGCCCAGCCGTTCAAGCCAGCGCAGCGCGTGCACATGGGATTGCGAGTGCCGGTATTTATCGACCACCTTGTGGGCGCCGAAGCCCATCAGCCAGGTCAGCGCGCCGCCAAGCGAATTACCGGCAGTGGCCACCAGGATGGCGGGCCAGAACATGGCCGGATTGATCTTGATCAGCGCAAACACGGCAGGCTCCGAACCCAGCGGAAGCAAGGTGGCCGACACGAATGAGATCACCAGAATCGTGCTCAGACCGACCTCGGGTAATGCCAGCAGGTCGATCAGGTGTTGAATCCAGTTTGGCATGGGGCTGGAGTATAGGCAGGCGACGCCGGCGCACCCTGGTGCACTCCCTGCGCACGATGAGTGGCATTTCAATTGCTGAAATTTTGAGCAGTTAGAATCAGGTCCCTGCACATTCCTGTGCATCGTATTTCGCTTTTTCCAGCTGCTTTTTCTACACCCTCCGAACGCATGCAGATTGGTCAGTTCGCAATCGACAACCGATTCATGGTCGCCCCGATGGCGGGCGTGACGGACAGGCCTTTTCGCCGGTTGTGCCGGCAACTGGGGGCGGGTTATGCGGTCAGTGAAATGGTCACGTCGCGGCGCGACCTGTGGCTGTCGCTCAAGACGTCGCGTCGCGCCAATCATGACGGCGAACCCGGACCCATCGCAGTGCAGATTGCCGGCACCGAGCCGCAGATGATGGCCGATGCCGCTGTTTACAACGTCGACCGTGGCGCGCAGATCATCGATATCAACATGGGTTGTCCGGCCAAAAAGGTCTGCAACAAATGGGCTGGCTCGGCACTGATGCAGGATGAGGCACTGGCCTTGTCCATCGTCGACGCCGTGGTACGTGCCTGCGCACCGCGCAACGTGCCGGTCACGCTGAAGATGCGTACGGGATGGTGCGATGCCCAGCGTAATGCGGTACGCATCGCGCAGGGCGCCGAAATTGCCGGTGTGCAGATGCTGGTCGTCCATGGTCGCACCCGAGAACAGGGCTACAGGGGCGCGGCCGAATACGACACCGTCACCGCGGTGAAGAACGCGGTGCGTATTCCGGTGGTCGCCAATGGCGACATCAACACGCCGCAAAAGGCGCGTGAGGTATTGCGCCAGACCGGCGCCGACGCCGTCATGGTGGGGCGTGCGGCACAGGGGCAGCCCTGGATCTTTCGCCAGATGGCGCATTTCCTGGAAACCGGTGGCGAGCTCGCGCAGCCGCTGGTAGGCGAAGTGCGCCGACTGCTGCTGGCGCACCTGGAAGATCATTACGATCTCTACGGCGAACATATTGGCGTACTCAGTGCCCGCAAGCACATCGGCTGGTACGTCCGCTCGCTGCCCGGGGGCGAGGTCTTTCGCAGCGAAATGAACCAACTCACTGACGTCCAGGGGCAGTTGCGCGCCGTGGCCGATTTTTTTGATGTACTGGGCGCGGTCATGGACCGCTTGCCCGTGCCTGCTGCCAGTGCAGCCACCCCTGAAATGTCTTCGGAGACTCCATGAGCAAGAAACACATCGAGGAGTGCGTTCGTGCCAGCCTCGACGGCTACTTCCGCGACCTGCACGGCACCGAGCCCGACGGCATGTACGACATGATGGTGCACGTGGTCGAGAAGCCCTTGCTCGAGGTTGTGATGCAGCAGGCTGACAACAACCAGTCCCGCGCCGCACAGTGGCTGGGCCTGAACCGCAACACCTTGCGCAAGAAGCTGCTCGAACACAAGTTGCTCAAATGAAGAATGGAAAGCCGACCGTGACCCATGCCCTGATCTCCGTATCCGACAAGACCGGGATTGTCGAATTCGCCACCGCTCTGCACGCCTTGGGCATTGGCCTGATGTCCACCGGCGGCACGGCCGGCCTGTTGGCATCCAAAGGCATTGCGGTACGTGAGGTGGCGGATGTGACCGGTTTTCCGGAGATGCTTGACGGTCGCGTCAAGACGCTGCATCCAATGGTGCACGGTGGACTGCTCGCGCGGCGCGACATGCCGGCGCATATGCAGGCCTTGAGCGAGCACGGCATTGCCACCATTGACCTGCTGGTAGTGAACCTGTATCCGTTCGAGGCCACCGTGGCCAAGCCCGGCTGCACGCTGGAAGATGCGATCGAGAACATAGACATCGGTGGGCCGGCAATGGTGCGCAGCGCCGCCAAGAACTGGAAGGATGTCGCGGTGCTCACCGACCCGTCGCAGTATGCCGGCGTACTAGAAGAGCTCAAGCAGCATGGCCAGGTGTCCGAGGCAACACGTTTTGCGTTGTCGGTGGCTGCCTTCAACCGCATCAGCCAATATGATGGTGCCATCAGCGACTACCTGTCGCGCATCGGGCCCGACGGCAGTCATGCGGTTTTTCCCGGGCAGACCAATGGCCGCTTCGTCAAGCTGCAGGATCTGCGATATGGCGAGAACCCGCACCAGCAGGCGGCGTATTACCGCGACCTGGACCCCGCGCCGGGTTCACTGGTCAGTGCCGATCAGTTGCAGGGCAAGGAACTGAGCTACAACAACATTGCCGATGCCGATGCGGCCTGGGAATGTGTCAAGAGTTTTGCGCGCAACGCCTGCGTCATCGTCAAGCATGCCAATCCTTGTGGCGTGGCGATTGGTGCGGGTCCCTTGCAGGCCTACGCGAAGGCTTTCCAGACCGACCCCACTTCGGCCTTTGGCGGCATCATCGCTTTCAATACCCCGGTGGATGGACCGGTGGCGGAGGCCGTGACCAAGCAATTCGTCGAGGTGCTGATCGCACCCGACTTTTCTGAGGAGGCTTTGACGGTTTTGCGGTCCAAGCCGAATGTGCGTGTGTTGCGCATCGCCTTGCCCCAAGGTGGCGCCAGCGCCTGGGATCAGGGACGCAACGCGCTGGACATGAAACGTGTCGGCTCCGGCATCTTGCTGCAGACAGCCGACAACCATGAACTGGGCGAGGCAGACCTGAAGATGGTCACGCGCAGACAACCCACGCCGGCCCAGCTGCAGGACATGTTGTTCGCCTGGACCGTGGCCAAGTTCGTCAAGTCCAATGCGATCGTGTTCTGTGCTGACGGCATGACGCTGGGAGTCGGTGCCGGCCAGATGAGCCGGGTCGACTCCGCGCGTATCGCCAGCATCAAGGCACAACACGCCGGACTGAGCCTCAAGGGCAGCGTTGTGGCCAGCGACGCGTTCTTCCCGTTCCGCGACGGCCTGGACGTGGTGATCGATGCCGGTGCCAGTTGCGTGATCCAGCCCGGCGGCAGCATGCGGGACGATGACGTCATTGCCGCGGCCAACGAGCGTGATGTCGCAATGGCCCTGACCGGCGTGCGCCACTTCCGTCACTGAACCTGCCATCGGTTGCCGTCGCGCCCGATGTCCGCACGGACGGACGCGGGGCGTTTCAGCGCCAGTGAGGCTGACCGTGATGGCGCGGATAAGGCGGTGCGCCATGCCTCTGCGGCCGCTGGTGGCCAGCATGGGGCCAATGGCGATACTGCGGCACCGCAGCATAGGGATAGACCGGCAATGCAATGAACACCGTGCCGCTGGACCCGGCGTAGGGCTGCGCTGTCACGAAGGTCTCGTAGGAGGTGATCACCGGGGTGCGGTAGGTGCCGGCAGGGGCCGTCTGAGGCGATACGCCTTGTGTCGCGCCGATCGGCGTGACCTGCAACTGGACAGTCGGTCCCGGGTCGCCAGGCATCTGTACCCCATACGACTTGCCGGCATATTCATACACCACGTCGTAATGGGTGATGCGGTTTTCGTAGGTCGTATGGGTCGTGCAGCGGCGCACCTGTTGCACAGCACCGTGGAGTCCGCCGTCGATCTGCTGTCCGATGGCCGCGCCACCCATCATCCCGAGCACGGTGCTACCCGCCCGGGCGGCGCCATGCCCGACGGCGTTGCCAATCGCGGCACCCGCAATGGCACCGATCACGGCCCCTCCACCATACGTCGCACCGGGAACGACCACGGATTCCTGCGTGCAAAACTGCTGCGCCAGCGGCACCTGCTGGATAACCGGCGTGCTGGACACGACGTGGCCGATCTCCTGTGCACCGACGCTGGTGCAGACGATCGCAAACAAGGGTACGAGATCGGTGAGTTTCATGGGGTACCTCCCTGCGCCATGGGCTGCAAACATCGTACTGCTGCCGGTGCCTGGGCGGTACCCCTGCGGGCCAGGGAAGTCGTAAGCAAATGACACGCTTGGCACGCCCGACACGACCATGGCAGGGTGGTTCGCCGGCAATTGCCGGCCTTGGTTCAAAGCGTCCTGAAGACGGCGCGCGCGGCTGCGACGGTCTCGGCGATGTCGGCGTCGGTGTGCGCGGCGCTGACAAACCCGGCTTCATACAGGGCTGGCGCGAAATAGATGCCGTGTGCGAGCATGCCGTGGAACAGCCGGTTGAAACGTGTGGTGTCCGACTTCATCACCTGGGCATAGTTCTGCGGCAGTTGATCGAGCAGGAAAAAGCCGAACATGCCGCCTTCGCAGTCACCGCAAAAAGCGACGCCTGCCTCCTTGGCTGCGGCGCTCAAACCGTCGACCAGTTTGCGCGACTTGCGCGCCAGCTCGTCGTAAAAGCCCGGTTTGGAGACCTCGGCCAAGGTGGCCAGTCCACAGGCCGTGGCCACCGGATTACCCGACAAGGTGCCAGCCTGGTAGACCGAGCCAAGCGGCGCCAGGTGCTCCATGACGGCGCGTTTGGCGCCGAATGCGGCGAGCGGCATGCCGCCACCAATGACCTTGCCCATGATGGTCATGTCGGGTTCGAAGCCTGCAATCGCCTTCGCGTAGACACTTTGTGCGCTGCCCAGGGCCACGCGGCAGCCTGTCATGACTTCGTCGAAGGCCAGCAAGGCGCCATATTCGGTACACAACTCGCGACAGCGTTGCATGAATGCCACACTCGCGCGGACAAAATTCATGTTTCCGGCAATGGGTTCAATGATGAGACAGGCCAGATCCTTGCCGTGCAACGCAAACGCCTCTTCCAGTTGGGCGATGTTGTTGTATTCGAGCACCATTGTGTGCTGCACCACCTCAGGCGGCACGCCGGCACTGGTCGGATTGCCGAAGGTCGCCAGACCCGAGCCGGCCTTGACCAGCAAGGCGTCGGCGTGGCCGTGGTAGCAACCTTCAAACTTGATCAGCTTGTGGCGGCCAGTGACGCCACGCGCCAGCCGGATGGCACTCATGGCCGCTTCGGTGCCGGAACTGACCAGTCGCACCATGTCCATGGACGGCACCAGACGCAGGATGGCTTCGGCCAGTTCGACCTCGCGCACGGTTGGGGCGCCGTACGAAAAACCTTCGAGTACGGCCGCCTGCACTGCCTGCACCACGCCAGGGTGGCCATGGCCCAGGATCATCGGGCCCCAGGAGCCGATGTAGTCAATGTAACGTTGACCTTCGACATCCCAGAAATACGCCCCCTGGGCGCGTTTGACGAAGCGGGGTATTCCGCCCACTGCCTTGAAAGCCCGTACCGGCGAATTGACGCCGCCCGGGATCACTTGTTGGGCGCGGGCGAACAGTTGATCGTTGGTTTCAGTGTTTGGTGTCATGTGCTGGCAAATCGAAAAGGGCAGCGGCGGCCTGGGTTTCCTCGGAGACTTCTTCGATGTCCTCCGTCTCCGGCTGGGCCCAGAACAGGCGGTCGGGCACGATATGGCCCATGCCGGGCCGGAAGCCCGCGTCCAGGCAGCGGTCGAGGTATCCAAGCGCTTCCTTGACTGATTCGGCCAGGTCGCTGCCACTGGCCAGCAGCGCGGCAAGTGCCGCCGACAAGGTGTCGCCAGCGCCGGCAAACGTGGCTTCGAAACGCTCGAAACTCTCGCTATACAACACGGATTGTGGCGATGCCAGCGCGTTCTCGATCTGCTGGTCGGGTGCCAGGATACCGGTCACCAAGGTGTAAGGCACTCCCATCTCGTTGGCGGCACGCGCAATGTCGCGCGGCCCCGGGCTCTTGTCGGAACTCCAGTCCGGCAAAAGCCATCTCCACAGCGTACTGTGGTTTCCAACCAACACGGTGGTCTGCGGCAATATCAGCTCGCGAAACGCATCCAGGTACAGGTCGATCTGCACCTCATCCCACCAGGAAAGGTCGGGCATGTAGGCAATCACCGGTACGTCCGCATAGTCGGCGGAGATCCCGGCGATGGCGCTGAGACTCTCTGCCGAGCCGCAGAAACCGATCTTGATGACCTGCGCCGTGACGTCTTCGAGGATCGTGCGTGCTTGCTCGGCTACGGCTTCATCGTCCATCGCGTGATGGTTGATGATCTCTGCGGTGTCGCGTGCATAAGCGCCGGTGACAACCGGCAAGGCATGGGCGCCTACGGATGCAATCGTGTTGATGTCGCTGGCGAGTCCGCCAGCTCCGCTGGGATCGTTGGCATTGAAGACCAGCACGCAGGCGGGTTGGGCGGATTGCACATCGGATTCGGATGTGTCGTCGGGCAGAACGGTGGACATGATCAGAACGGGGGCCGCTGAGGCAGAATATCGTGGGTCCCGGCACGTCAGGCGCGATTCGCCAGGACCGTCTCTATACAATGTTTGCATTCTATTCGAAGGCCCTTTAAGCTGTGAGCGAACCTAAAACTTGGATGTGTCTGATTTGTGGCTGGATCTATGACGAAGAGGCTGGCGCCCCTGACGACGGACTGACCCCAGGCACCCGATGGGCCGACGTTCCGATGAACTGGACCTGTCCCGAGTGCGGCGCGCGCAAAGAGGACTTCGAAATGGTTCAGGTCTGAAGCCTGCCGTCGCAGGCGCATGGATCGGCCCGATGATCCGGTCCCAACTTCAGTGCAGGAGAGCAACCGCGTGAACCCTATCGGATCGACCTTCAAGGTCCTCGTCATCGATGACAGCAACACGATCCGGCGTAGCGCCGAAATTTTTCTCAAGCAAGGCGGCCATGAAGTCCTGCTTGCGGAGGATGGGTTCGATGCACTGTCCAAGGTCAACGACTATCAGCCCGACCTGATCTTCTGCGACATCCTGATGCCGCGCCTCGATGGCTACCAGACCTGCGCCATCATCAAGCGCAATGCCCGCTTCTCGCAGGTGCCGGTGGTGATGCTGTCGTCCAAGGACGGTGTTTTTGACAAGGCGCGCGGGCGGATGGTGGGCGCGCAGGACTACCTGACCAAGCCGTTCACCAAGGACCAGTTGTTGCAGGCAGTGGCGCAGATCTGCGCCAGCGTTCCGGGAGACGCATGATGCCCATTCGCAATGTACTGATCATTGATGATTCGAAGACCGAGCTGATGTTCCTGACCAATCTGCTGCAGAAGAACAACATGACGGTGCGTACCGCCGAGGGTGCAGACGAGGCCTTCAAGCAGTTGGCCGAAGCCAAGCCGGACCTGATCCTGATGGATGTCGTGATGCCGGGCCAAAATGGCTATCAGCTCACGCGCGCGATCAGCCGCTCGCCAGACTATGCGGGCATCCCCATCATCCTTTGCACCAGCAAGAGCCTGGAAACCGACCGGGTCTGGGGCATGCGCCAGGGCGCACGTGACTACGTCACCAAACCGGTCAACCCAAGCGATCTCCTGGCCAAGATCAAGGCGCTGAGCTAAGCGCCAGGCAAGAAATGGCCAACCGCGAAGCCATCCGGGAACTGCAGACGCGTCTTGCCAACCGGCTGCGTACCGCGCGTGACGAAGGGCTGTCGGTGTCCTGGCTTGCGGTTCGCAGTGCCGGTATGAATTACCTGCTGCCGCTGGCCCAGTCCGGCGAGATTTTCCCCATTGCTGCAGTGCAGCCGGTACCGTATGCGCAGCCTTGGTTCCTGGGTGTGGTGAATCTGCGCGGCGGCCTGTACGGTGTCGTGAACATTGCGCAGTACGTGGCTGGCGAGACGGGGGTGCCAGTGGCAGGCGGCGCGCAGCGCAAGCCGGGTGCGACGCAGGTCGTGGTCACACTCAATGCCGCGCTCGATGTCAATTGCGCCTTGCTGATCGACGAGCTGGCCGGACTGCGCAATCCTCAGGTTTTTTCTGCAACCGAGCCCAGGGCGCCGGGCGCGCCACCGTATTTCGGCAACCGGTTCACCGACGCCGCAGGCCAGTCCTGGCAGGAGATCAACATCCAGACCCTGTCCCAGCATCCCCGTTTCCTGAGCGTCACCGCTCAGGTCCATTCCTGAGGCACCCACATGTCCGTAGACCGGCTCAAAAGTTTCTTCTCGAAAACAGTCGCCGACTCGAAACATGGCGACACGGTCACGCAGGCGGGCCACTCGACGCATTCGGGGCATTCCGAGCTGCATCCATCGGGACCGGCATCGCTGCTGCCCCAGGATCAAAAGGCTGCCGGGGTCACACTCACGCCGCAGGGTCACGTGACGTTGCCCTTGCTCGGCGCCCGCGCGCCGGAACATCACCGTCAGGTACTCAAGGTCGGTCTGATGCTCTCGGGCTTGCTGGTGGCGGGCGCTGCCGTGTTTGCGCTCACCTTGTCGGACCCGGCCGGCGCACAGATCGGTCTGGCCATGCTGATCGCGCTGGCACTCGCCGGATTGTGTGGTTACGCGATTTCGCGCCTGCAGTCGGTGGCCGGTTCGCTGCAGCAGTCCTTGGCCGAGTCGCAGATGCAGGAGGCCGAGCGCTTGCAACATGACGCCAAGCGCGTCAACGACGCGAACCAGGCGGCCATTTTGCGGCTGATGAACGAACTGCAGACGGTGGCCGAAGGGGACCTGACGCAACAGGCCACGGTGACCGAAGACATCACGGGGGCCATTGCCGATTCGGTGAACTACACGGTTGAGGAACTGCGCAACCTGGTGACCAGCGTGCAGAGCACGGCCGCCAGGGTGGCGCAGACAACGTCTGATGTGGACCTCACCTCGACCGAATTGCTGGCGGCCTCCAACGAGCAGATGAACGAGATCCAGGCCACAGGCAAATCCGTGCTCGAGATGGCGGCGCGCATCAACACGGTGTCGACTCAGGCGCAGGAATCAGCGGCCGTGGCGCGCCAGTCGCTGGTAGCGGCCGACTCGGGCCTCAAGGCGGTGCTGAACGCGATTGGCGGCATGAACGCCATCCGTGACCAGATCCAGGAGACATCCAAGCGCATCAAGCGCCTGGGCGAATCGTCGCAGGAGATCGGCGAGATCACCGAGCTGATTTCGGACATCACCGAACAGACCAATGTGTTGGCGCTCAACGCTGCGATTCAGGCCGCCTCGGCGGGTGAGGCCGGTCGAGGCTTCTCGGTGGTGGCGGAGGAGGTGCAGCGACTGGCGGAGCGTTCCGCTGATGCCACGCGTCAGATCACGGCGCTGGTGCGCGCCATCCAGACCGACACCCAGGATGCGGTGGCCGCCATGGAGCGATCGACGCAAGGTGTGGTCGAGGGCGCCAAACTGTCGGACACCGCCGGCACACAGCTGGGCGAGATCGACCAGGTCTCGCGTCGACTGTCCGACCTGATTCAGCAAATCTCGGATGCCTCGTTGCGCGAGGCCAATCTGGCCAATGCCGTGGCCGACAGCATCCAGAACATCTTTGCCGTGACCGAGCAGACCAGTGAAGGTACACGGGCCACCGCCGGGCAGGTGCGCGAGTTGTCCCGCATGGCAGAAGAACTGCGCCAGTCCGTGGCACGGTTCAAGATCGCCTGATGGCCAGCCATTGGACCGGGCCAACCGCAGGAGTGGACACGCAGATGCAAACACAAACCTCGCCAGACGCTGAAGCCGACATTGCTGCCAATGACCTGGGGCCCCTGGCCTGGGTGTTGGACGAACTGCGCAAATCACTTGATGGCGCGAGCAAGGCGCTGCGACGCTTTGTGCGCGACGCCGAACTCGCGCGCGGATCCGATCTGGCCGAGCTCGACGCCAGCCAGCTGCGTATCGCGCGCCAGCAGTTGCACCAGGCCGTGGGTGCGCTTGAAATGGTCGGGCTGGGTGTGCCTGCCAAATTGCTCCGTGGCATGGAGGCGCTGGCGCAAAAATTCGTGCAACGCCCCGAGTTGTGCAGCGACGACGCGGCGAACAAGGTCGAGCGTGCCAGTTTCGCGTTGGCTGAGTATCTTGAAGGCGTGCTCAAAGGCCGCAAGGGCTCACCAGTCGCGCTATTTTCGCAATACCGGGACGTGCTCGACCTGGTGGGCGGTGATCGGGTGCATCCGGCAGACCTGTGGCCGCACGAGTGGCGCTGGATCGATACGCCCATACCCATCAACGTATTGCCGCTGGACTACGGCCCAGCGGTGCGCGCCAAGCTCGATCAGGCGGTGCTCAAGGTCGTGCGCTCGGGCGACACAGCGTCGGCCCGCGCCATGGAGCAGATCAGCCTGGGTCTGGCCGAGGCGGCCACAGCCACCGAACCGCGGATTTTCTGGAAGATCAGCGCCGCGTTTTTCGAGGCGGTGCGTCTGGGCTTGTGCCCGAACGATGTGTTCGTCAAGCGAACGGCCTCGCGCGTGATTGCGCAGTACACGACACTGGCGCGCGGAGAGACCGGCGTCATCGACCGCCTGGCACAGGACCTGCTGTTTTATTGTGCGCATGCGGTGCCCAAACAGGAGGCGGCCGCACCCATTCTGGTCGCTGTACGCCGGGCATATGGCTTGTCCCTGACGCCTGCGCTGGATTACGCGACGGCGCAGTATGGTCGATTTGATCCGGCCGTGCTGGCGCAGGCGCGCAAGCGTATTGCGTCGGCTACCGAGACCTGGGCCACGCTGGCCGGTGGCGACACCAGCCGTGTCAAGACAGCGGTCGAACAGTTTGCCGCTGTGGCCGATTCCATGGTCAAGCTGCATTTGGAAAGTGCCGATCTGGCCAGTGCGCTGACGCGCACGCTGGACGTCGTCGCACGCACCGGTGAGCCGCCAAACGCGTCGGTGGCCATGGAGGTGGCGACCTCCGTGTTGTATCTGGAAGCCGCATACGGTGATCTGGATCCGACCGACTCGCAGATGGCGCAACGCTGTACCCGCCTGGCGAAGCGGCTCGAACTGGTGCTCGGTGGCCAGCAGCCCGAGCCGCTGGAGCCATGGATGGAGGAGTTGTACCGGCGCGTGAGCGATCGCCAGACCATGGGCAGCGTGGTCGACGAATTGCGCACCACGCTGGCGCTGGTCGAAAAATCACTCGACCAGTTCTTTCGCAATCCGCAGGAGCGCTCGCCGTTGCACGAAGTGCCCAGCCAGCTGGCACAGATGCGCGGTGTGTTCTCCGTGCTGGGCCTTGACCAGGCCTCACTGGCTGCGCGGCGCATGCGCGACAGCGTGGAGCAGTTCCTCGTCGACCAGGTGCAGGAAGGTGCCACGGAAGTATTCGAGAAACTGGGCAACAGCCTGGGTGCGATGGGTTTCCTGATCGACATGCTGAGTTACCAGCGTACGTTGGCCAAACAACTGTTTGTCTACGACGAGCAATTGGGTGAGTTCCGGCCATTGATGGGCCGCGAGAAAATAGCGCCCGCCGCACGCGCCGCACCCGTCCCGGTAGCACCGGTTGCGGTTGTCGTCGCCGATGAACCCGGCGCGACGCTGACGGCTCAGCCGGAGTCGGCGGCGCAGGCGCCACAGGTGGCGACCGCTGCGACGGCGCCAGTGCCCGAGCCGGTTGTGGCTGCCAAAACCTTGTCGGACGACGATGCAGAGATGCGCGACATCTTCCTGGATGAAGCCCGCGAAGTCGTGCAGACCGGCTTGCTGGCGGTGATCGCACTCGACGCAGCGCCGGATGCCCTGGGCGAACAGACGACACTGCGCCGTGCCTTCCACACGCTCAAGGGTAGTTCGCGCATGGTCGGCTTGAGCGAGTTCGGTGAAGCCGCCTGGGCGATGGAGCAATTGGTCAACACCTGGCTGGCAGACCAGAAACCGGCAAGCGAGGGTTTGCGCGTGTTGTGTGGCGAAGCCATGCGCCAGTTGAGCCGCTGGGTCGAGGATATCGCCACCGGTGCGGACACGCCCTGGTCGGCTCAGCCATTCCGCGCAGCGGCTGACGCGTTGCGCGTCGAGAACCGGCCCCTGGCATTGCAGCCCCCTGTCACGCATACGCTGTCCGACGCCGCAACAATGGATGCAGCACCAGGCGAGACGCAGGAGGCAGCGCTGGTCGAGGCGAAAGTGCCGGACGAGGTTGTGGCGTCCGGCGAGCCGGCCCAGGTGGTCGACGAGGCCAAGCCGGTCACCAGCGACGACGTTGCCGCGCAGGCCGGCGATGCGCAGGAACAGGCGCCAACTGAGCCGGTAGCGGCCGACGCCGGCGCCACAGACGCCGCAGAGCCGGCCGAAACACCGCCATCGGATACGCCCGCCGTGCAGGCACCGTCAGGCGCCAGGCCGGCTGACTTTGTATCCACCGAGATGTTTCAAGGTGGCGACTCGATCTTCGGTCCTGCTTCGGTTTTGCCGGACTTCGGCGCCACCGAACTGTCTTCGTCCGACGCTGCGGGCCCCGCGACCGAACTGCCCGACTTTAAACCCACCCAGATCTACCAGGGCTCGACCTTCGGCGCGGTGCAAGACGAGTCGACGCAGGTCGCGCCGCTGCCGGGTCTTGATGCCCTCGATTTCGACTTTGGCACCGACGCGTCCGGGGGGGATTCCGCCCTGCCAGAGCAGCGTCCCGATTTCGAGACTGAAACCGAACGTGGTGCCTTGCTCGATGAGTCGGAGCCAGCCGGCGAGCAAGACGAACCGGAAGAGCCCGTCAAGGTCATTGGAGACCTGCGTATCGGCATCCCGCTGTACAACGTTTATCTGAACGAGGCCGATGAGTGGTCGCGTCGACTGCAGACCGAACTCAGCGAATGGGCGCTGGAACTCGACAAGCCGGTACAGGATTCCACAGTGGGACTGGCGCATGCGCTGGGTGGTAGTTCGGCCACGGTGGGCTTTGTCGCCGTCGCTGATGTGGCACGTCTGCTTGAGCAGACGCTGGAATACGTGCAACGCCATGGCCAAGGCCGCGCCGAGCATGCGCACACGTTCAATCAGGCTGCAGAGGAAATCCGTCGCCTGCTGCACCAGTTTGCCGCCGGTTTCCTCAAGGAAGCCGACCCGGCCATTGAGCCCGCATTGCGCGCCGTGCTGGCCACCGAGTTCGACGCGGTAGCGGCACCGTCCTATGCCGGGGCGGGCGCGGCGCCGCTGATTGTCAGTGCGGACGAGCATTCCGACGCGGTGGACGCACTCGACGCCGACCTGTTTCCGATCTTCGAAGAGGAAGCCGCCGAGCTGTTTCCGAAGCTGGGCGCGGCCTTGCGCCAGTGGATGGCGCTGCCGGAAGACCGCGCGGCCCGTACCGAGGCCTTGCGTGTTTTGCACACACTCAAGGGCAGCGCCCGACTGGCCGGCGCCATGCGCCTGGGCGACCTGACCCATCGGATGGAGTCGGCGATCGAATCCCTGGGATCCGAGTCGGTTGCCGTGCACCGCATCGAGCCCTTGCTCGGACGCTTCGACAATCTGCAGTCGGTGTTCGATGGACTGTGCGATTTCGTGCACCAGAGCGCGCAGGAACCGCTCGTTGCTGCGGCCGATTCCGCTGCACCAGACGCGCCCACGCCGGTGATCGTCGATGTGGCAACCGCCGCGCCGCGACTGGGCTCAGCCGCTCAAGGCGTGGCCGAGCGGCGCAACCGCGAACGGGGTGCAGGTGCCACGGTGGCACCGCGTCCGACCTCGGGCCAGAGTGTGCGCGTGCAGGCGCAGTTGCTTGACCGGTTGGTCAATCAGGCCGGCGAGGTCATCATCACGCGCTCACGTCTGGACGGACGGATCGCGCAGATGCGCGGCTCGCTGAAGGACCTGACGGGCAATCTGGACCGCCTGCGCGAGCAATTGCGCGAAATGGAAGTGCAGTCCGAAAGTCAGATGCAGTCGCGCATGGCGCAGACCAAGGATCAGGCGCGAGACTTTGATCCCCTGGAGTTCGACCGATTCACGCGGGTGCAGGAACTCACCCGCATCATGGCCGAGTCGGTGTCCGACGTGGCCACCTTGCAGCGCCAGTTGCAGCGTTCGATGCAGGGCGCCGAGGATGACCTGATTGCCCAGGCACGCCAGGCACGTGAGTTGCAGCGTGACCTGTTGCGTACCCGAATGATCGAATTCGAGTCGGTGTCCGAGCGGCTGTACGGCGTGGTGCGTCAGACCGCGAAGGAGACCGGCAAGCAGGTCAAGCTCGACATCGAAGGCGGTTCGATGGAGCTCGATCGCAGTGTGCTGGAGCGCATGGTGCCTGCCTTCGAACACATGCTGCGCAACGCGATTGGTCATGGCATCGAGACTGCGGCGCAACGCGAGGCTGCAGGCAAGAGTGTTTCGGGCACCATCACGATTGCGTTGCAGCAGGAGGGCAATGACGTCTGCGTGGTGATCAGTGACGACGGCGCTGGCCTGGACCTGTCGCGTATCCGGGACAAGGCCCTGGCCAAGGGTCTGATTTCGGCGCAGCAGGCACTCGGTGATGACGAGACGGCCAGTCTGGTTTTCATGCCGGGTTTCTCCACAGCCGAAAGCGTGACCGAGTTGTCCGGCCGAGGAGTCGGACTCGATGTGGTGCGCGCCGAGGTCGATGCGCTGGGCGGTCGTATCGAGACCACCAGCGACTGGGGCAAGGGCACCCAGTTCAAGCTGGTGGTGCCGCTGACCACCGCGGTGACCCAGGTCGTGATGTTGCGGCTGGGCGACATGTCCATCGGCGTGCCGTCCAACCTGGTCGAGATCGTACGACGCGTTCCAGACGCCGAGGTGGCGCAGGCCTATGCGTCGACGCAGTTCGCGCATGGCGGAGAGCAACTTCCGTTCTTCTGGGCTGGTGCGCTGCTCAAGCAGTCCGGCGCCAGTGCGGCGCCGGCGCAGAAGCACCGTGCAGTGGTGGTGTTTCGCAGTGCCGGTCGTCGTGTCGCGATGCACGTGGACGAGGTGCTGGGCAACCAGGAGGTCGTGGTCAAGAATCTCGGCCCGCAACTCTCGCGTTTGCCGGGCCTGACCGGCATGTCGGTGCTGGCTTCGGGTGCGGTGGTGCTGATCTACAACCCGGTCGCGCTGGCGACGGTATATGGCGAGTCGGCCTTGCGACTGCAGGTCGCGGCCCATACCCCGGGTGACGCTGGCGCAGCGGTGAGCGGCGCTGCGCAGGGCCTGTCACCCATGGTGCCGCCGGTGGCAAGCGGCCAACCGCCGCTGGTCATGGTGGTCGACGACTCGATTACCGTGCGCCGCGTCACGCAGCGACTACTGCTGCGCGAGGGTTACCGGGTGGTGCTGGCCAACGATGGTCTGCAAGCGCTCGAACGTCTGCTGGACGAGTTGCCGGCCGTGGTGTTGTCGGACATCGAGATGCCGCGCATGGACGGTTTCGATCTGGCGCGCAATATCCGCGCTGACGAGCGCATGCGCAAACTGCCGATCATCATGATCACCTCGCGCATCGCCGAAAAACACCGCGAACATGCGGTAGAGCTCGGAGTCGACCACTACCTTGGCAAGCCGTACGCCGAAGACCAACTGCTTGGACTGATCGCCCACTACTGCGCGCGCGAAGTCGACGCCGAAGAGCTAACCTGAGACCTTGTGTGCCAGACCAACAAACAAGCGCAGCGATTTTTGCTCTGGCACCAACACTTCGTCGGAAGGCGGCTGTTCCGCCCCTGCGCGGGCCGGGACTGACTCAGCGCCGGTGGCCTGCGCCGGACTTGCCAGTCTCGGGCGTCGCGGTCCGTACCACTGCATAACGCTCCAGCGTCTGCGCACGTGCCGTGGCATGGTCGACCACAGGTTGTGGGTAGTCCTCGCCCAGCTTGATGCCTGCGGAGGTCAGCTCCACCGCACCACAAAGCCAGGGCGCATGCAGGGCCTTGGCCGCAAGAGCGGCGAGCTGCGGCAGATAGCGATGGATGAACTTGCCCTGCGGGTCGAAATTCTCGCTCTGGCGCACCGGGTTGAAGATGCGAAACCAGGGTTGGGCATCACAGCCGCTTGAGGCCACCCACTGCCATCCGCCGTTGTTCGCCGACAGGTCGAAGTCGTTGAGTTTCTCGGCGAAGTAGGCTTCGCCGCGGCGCCAGTCGATGCCCAGATCCTTGACCAGAAAACTGCCGGCCACCATGCGCAGCCGGTTGTGCATGTAGCCGGTCTGGTTGATCTGTGCCATCGCGGCGTCGACGATGGGGTAACCGGTACGCCCGTTGCACCAGGCCTGGAACAGTTTGTCGGCGCCAGCTCCGTGGCGCCAGCGGATCGCATCGAATGCGGGTTTGAAGCTGTTTTGCACCACATGCGGAAAGTTCGCCAGGATCTGGAAATAGAACTCGCGCCATATCAGTTCACCGAGCCAGACTGCCGCGCCGGCGCTGCCCGCCATCGAGGCCTGCAGCGCCGCCGCCGCCAGACGGCGGATCGACACGGTGCCAAATCGCAGATGCACGCCCAGGTAGCTGGGCCCCTTCACCGCCGGAAAGTCGCGTGTCGTGTGGTACAGGTCCATGCGCTCGAAAAAATCGGCAAACAGTGCATGCCCGCCACCGGCGCCGGGCGCCAGACGCAACTGGTGCAGGTTTGTTACCTCGAAGCCGATGTCCCGCAGACTCGGCACCGGCTGACGCAGACCTTCGGGGCGCGGTGCGAGCGCCGCGATGTGGGTCAGAACGTCGTGGCTGCGCAGCCGGTGTTCGTCGACCAGTGCCAGCCAGGCCTTCTTGTACGGGGTGAACACGGTGTACGGCGTCCCGGTGCGCGTGAGCAATTCGCGATGCTCAAACACCACATGGTCCTTGACCGTATGCATGGCGATGCCGACATGGGCCAGTGCGCCCAGTGTCATGCGGTCGCGCGCCTGCGCAGATGGTTCGTAGTCGTGTGCGGCAAACACCGATTGCACCTGCAGTTGCCGGGCCAGCGACACGATCTCGTCGATGGCCTGCCCATGGCGCACGATCAGCCCGGCGTGGTTTTCGGTGCTGGCATCGCGCAGCGCCTGGTCCAGCTCGACCAGGCAGTCGCGGATGAATTCGACGCGCCGGTCGGCACGCGGCAAGGGGTCGAGGATGGCGCGGTCGAACACGAAGACGCAATACACCTTGCGGCAGCTGCGCAGCGCCAACGCCAGCGCCGCGTTGTCGTCGAGCCGCAGGTCGCGTCGCAGCCACACCAGTCCACTGTCGAAAGTCTTGTTCACAGAGGTCGTTAAAATTGAGGGATGTCCGAAGATACAGCACCGATCAACCTGACGAATCATTTTTTGATCGCCATGCCCGGGCTCGCAGATGCGGCATTCTCGCGCAGTGTGGTCTATGTGTGTGAACACAGTGAACGCGGTGCGCTGGGCCTGGTCATCAACAAGCCAAGCGACATCAACCTCAAGGGACTGTTCGACAAGGTGCAGCTGCCGCTGGGGCGCGATGATCTGCAGCACCTGCCGGTGTTCCAGGGGGGCCCGGTTCAGACGGACCGTGGCTTTGTGCTGCATGAAGCGTTCTTCAGTGCGGCCGACAAGCCGGACGAGCCGGTGTACGCATCCACCATGTCGATCCCCGGTGGGCTGGAGATGACCACGTCCAAGGATGTGCTTGAGGCGCTGTCGAATGGCAACGGACCGCGCCGTGTGCTGGTATCGCTGGGCTACTCGGCCTGGGGCGAAGGCCAGCTCGAGTCCGAGCTGGGCGACAACAGCTGGTTGACGGTGGATGCCGACCTGGGTGTGATCTTCGACACTCCGGTGGACCAGCGTTACGACAAGGCCCTGGGCCTGCTCGGCCTGGAGATGTGGATGCTGTCGCCGCAGGC
>JBKJRR010000168.1:0-8874 GCA_046594635.1 Burkholderiaceae bacterium | reverse complement strand
CACCGCATCGGCGCCCGTGCCCGGCTCAACATGTTCCTGGACAACGAAGGACGTTTCGAGATCGGCCAGGAGGTGATTCCCGTCGACCCGTTGAAGTTCAAGGACAGCCGCAAGTACCCGGAGCGTCTCAAGGAAGCGATGGACAACACCGGCGAGACCGATGCGCTGGTTGTCATGGGCGGCACGGTCCACAACATCAATCTGGTCGTAGCCTGTTTCGAGTTCGACTTCATGGCCGGCAGCATGGGGTCGGTAGTCGGCGAGCGTTTTGTGCGCGGCGTCGAGACAGCCATCGAACAAAAGACCGCCTTCGTTTGTTTTACTGCGACCGGCGGTGCCCGCATGCAGGAAGGCCTGCTCAGCCTGATGCAGATGGCCAAGACCAACGCCGCATTGACCCGACTGGCCAAGAAGAGCCTGCCATTCATCAGCATCCTGACCGATCCGACAACCGGCGGCGTCAGCGCCAGTTTCGCTTTCATGGGCGATATCGTGATCGCGGAGCCCAAGGCCTTGATCGGTTTTGCGGGTCCGCGTGTGATCGAATCCACGTTGCGCGTCACTTTGCCGGAAGGCTTCCAACGCTCGGAGTTCCTGCAGGAGAAAGGCGCGGTGGACATGGTCGTCGACCGGCGCGAACTACGCAAGGTGGTGGCCAACTCGCTGGCCATGCTACAACGCCAACCGGCCGACGCGGTCTTCTGAACCGCTACCGGAGCGTTGCCCGCCCGCCGGCGGTCAGACCATCAAGCCGGCGAGCACGGATTCCAGTACGATGCCCCCCACCTGCAAAAGAACGAGCAGCACCAGGGGCGACAGATCGATGCCGCCCACCAGCGGAATAACCCGTCGGATCGGCTGCAACAGCGGCGAAACCAGTCGCGCCAGCAGTCCCATCATCGGCGAATGGGTCTGCAACCACGACAAAACCGCATACACAATGACCAACACGCTGAGCCCGGACAAGGCCAGACGCACAACGCCGAACAGCGACAACACCAGCACATGCACCGGCGCGCCTTTACCGCCGCCTATCAGCCATAACAAAGTGTATTGCGCCAGTTCAATGAGCAGCGCCGCGATCAGACTGGCGGTGTCAAGCCGCCCTACCGCGGGAATCAGTTTGCGCAGTGGCACCACCAGCCAGTCGGTCAGTGCAAATATCAGCGGCCCGATCGGATTGCCCGAGCGCGCCGACAGCGGAACCCGGTGATACTGCATGTACAGGCGCAGCAGACACAAGCCCACCAGGAGCCCCGCGGCGATCTGCAGCAGAAAGCTGAAAATTTGATAAAACATGTGTCCGTCAAAATGGTGCCACACTGGCGATAATGGAAAGCTCTCGCGCCCATTGCCGCGGCTAGCGCGACTTGGGTGGACCTTTATAACGCACAACGCCGCGGCCGGGTATGCGGACCCGGCCCGGTAATTTTCTTGCAACCCTGATGATCCGACGCAGGTCGCCCCCGAAAACAACCGGGTGCACCGCCGTCTCACTGCCATGTCCGACCAGCCCACTACCGAACCGATTCTCGACGACAACCAACTGATTGCGGAGCGGCGCGAGAAGCTGCAGGTTCTGCGTGCGCGCCAGGCCCAAGGCCAGGGCGTCGCGTTTCCCAACGACTTCAAGCCGACGCACACAGCCTCCGATCTGGCGCAGACCCACTCCGAACATTCGACCGAGGAACTGAGCACCCAGGCGCCCACGGTCAGCATCGCCGGACGCATGATGCTCAAGCGTGTCATGGGCAAGGCCAGCTTTGCCACCTTGCAGGACAGCACCGGCCGTATGCAGGTGTACATCAAGGGAGATGAAATCGGCGCTGTAGTCTACGAAGATTTCAAGCACTGGGACCTGGGCGACATCGTCGCGGTACAGGGCCGCATGTTCCGCACCCGCACCGGCGAGTTGTCGATCCATGCCACGTCAGTACGCTTGCTGGTCAAGAGTCTGCGTCCGATGCCGGACAAGTTCCATGGCATCCATGACCAGGAGGTGAAGTACCGCCAGCGTTATGTCGACCTGATGATGAACGACACCACGCGCCAGCGTTTCGTGGCGCGCAGTCGCGCAGTCAGCGGGATACGCGACTTCATGGTCAGCCATGGCTTTCTGGAGGTCGAGACGCCGATGTTGCACCCGATTCCGGGCGGTGCGAATGCCAAACCCTTTGTCACGCACCACAACGCGCTGGACCAGGAAATGTACCTGCGCATTGCGCCCGAGTTGTACCTCAAGCGCCTGATCGTGGGCGGTTTTGACCGGGTGTTTGAAATCAACCGGAGCTTTCGCAATGAAGGCATCTCGGTACGGCACAACCCTGAATTCACCATGATGGAGTTCTACGCGGCCTACTGGAACTACCTGGACCTGATGGACTTCACCGAGCAACTGGTGCGCGACGCTTCGCAGAAGGCGCTCGGCCACCTGCAGCCGACCTACGGTGGGAAGCCGGTCGATCTGTCCAAACCGTTTGAACGGCTGAGCATTGTGCAGGCGATCGAAAAGCACACCGATGCAGGTGCCGGCGCCCATGACACGGCCTTCCTGCGCGCCGCGTTGCGCAAGCTTGGCAAGACTGATGAGAAAGACCAGTTGGCCCGGCGCAGCCTGCCCAGCCTGCAGGTGATGTATTTCGAGGAAAAGGTCGAGCACCTGCTGTGGCAGCCCACCTTCATCTGCGAGCACCCGGTCGAAATCTCGCCACTGGCCCGCGCCAGTGACCAGAATCCGGAGGTTACCGAACGATTCGAGCTCTACATCACCGGGCGCGAATTTGGCAACGGTTTCAGCGAGCTCAACGACGCCGAGGTACAGGCTGCCAGGTTTCAGGCCCAGGTCGAGGCCAAGGAAAGCGGCGACGATGAGGCCATGTTCTACGACCACGACTTCATCCGTGCTCTCGAGTACGGCATGCCGCCAACCGGTGGATGCGGAGTTGGTCTCGATCGCCTGATGATGTTGTTGACCGACAGCCCGAGCATCCGCGACGTGATTCTGTTTCCGGCCTTGCGGCGCGAATTACCGGCGAGCTGACACTACAGGGTGTCCAACTGCATCACGACCAAGGATTGGACTTGTTGGAGCATCCCATGATTGATCGCCGAACCTGGCGGATCGCCGCTGTAACGACGATGCTGTGGCTGGCCCCGTCCGTGTTTGCGCAGCAGCCCGGCACCACGACTGCGGCTGGCGTCACTCTTGGGGCGTCCGCGACCGTTTCGGGCGATGCGAAAGGACTCAACCGACTCATCATCCGGTTCCGCCCAGGTACGTCTGCATCAGCCGGCGTACGGGCGCAAAGCACCGATGCCGATCCCGCGCGGCAGATTCAGGACCTGGGCCATACGCTCCGGCCGCCGGCAAGCACTCACCAGCCCGTTGAACTGCGCTACCACCGCTCGGTCGCGCCCCGTACCCATGTTGCACTGACCAGCCGGCGCATGAGTCGCGTGGAACTGTCTGCATACGCACGCGAATTGACACAGGATCCACAGGTGGCGTCGGCAGAAGTGGATGAGCGGGTGACAGCGCAATTCACCCCCAACGACCCCGATTTCGCACCGCGCCAGTGGAGTCTTCGCTCGGTGGCCAGCGGTGCCGGCGCCGCCAACTTCACCGCGGCCTGGGATCTGGCAACAGGCGCGGGCGTCATCATTGCCCTTCTGGACGGCGGATTCCGGCCCCACACAGACCTGTCCGCCAACATACTGGCTGGTTACGACTTCATTGGCGCCGATCCGGACGGCTCGTTCACGACGGCCAATGACGGCAATGGACGCGATAGCGACGCGCGCGATCCCGGTGACTGGAGTGCGCAAGGCGATTGCGCGCCATCGAACTCCAGCTGGCACGGCACCCATGTCGCCGGTATCGTGGCCGCCCAGACCAACAACGGCGTCGGCATTGCGGGTGGGGCCTTCAACGCCAGGTTGCTGCCGGTGCGTGTGCTGGGCGTGTGTGGTGGTTATGTTTCCGACATCGCCGCTGGCATGCGCTGGGCCGCCGGGCTGCCGGTTCCCGGCATTCCCGCCAATACGCAGATTGCCAAAGTACTGAACATGAGTCTGGGACGGCCCGGAAATTGCTCGCCGACCTTCCAGGATGCGGTCACAGAGGTGCGCGCTGCCGGCAGCGTGATCGTGGCGGCCACCGGCAACGACAGTGCCAGGGCAATCCTGCAGCCGGCCAACTGCATCGGAGTGATCGGTGTCACGGCCCATACCATCGGCGGCGACAACGCCAGTTACGCCAACATCGGCGTGGGCACGGCCATCAGCGCCCCCGGCGGTGGCAACGGCGCGCGGGTCCTGGGCAGCGGAGCCGCCATCTTTTCCACCAGCAATACCGGAACCACCACGCCGAGCCTGGACAGCATCGAGGCCAAACGCGGCACCAGCATGGCTACCGCACATGTGTCTGCCGTGGCTGCACTGTTGTTCCAGCGCAAGCCGGACATCACACCCGACGAGTTGTACTCGCGCCTGCTCAACGCGGCGCGGCCCCATCCCGCGGGCACCTTCTGCGCCGGCCTGTTTACCTGCGGCGCCGGTCTGCTCGATGCGGCGGCGGCGGTCAACGACGTTCTGGCCGACAACGCGCCGGTTGTCAGCGCCCGCCACGCACCGACAGGCGTTGCGCTGCAGGGCTCAACCATACTGCTCACCGGCTCGGATTACGCCGGTCGCCTTGGTTTGGGTATTGCCGCCGTATCGTGGACCCAGATCGCCGGAACGGCGGTCACGCTGAGTGGCGCAAATACGCGCACCGCCTCTTTCGACGTGCCTGCCAGCGGCAACAGCCTGGTCTTTCGATTTCGCGCCACCGACATCAATGGTCAATCAGCTTATGTCGACCTGACGGTTCTATCCAACAACACACCACCGCAGATGGCCGAAATCGGCTCGCTGGTGGTGGTTGAGGGCAATACGCTGAGTTTCACCGCGATGGCAAGCGATGCGCAGGGCGACGCCATCCGCTTTGACGCGAGCACGCTACCGCGGGGTGCCACATTCGACAACGCAAACGGCAGCTTTGTCTGGGACAAGGCCGGTCCGGTTGGCAACTACACCATCAGCATCACGCCCAGCGACGGATTGCTCAGCGGCGACACCCGCTTCGTCGGCATCACGGTCGTGGCACCGGGCTCCGGCGGCGGAGGTGGTGTGACTGGCCCATTTGAACTGGTGGCGCTGACGCTGCTTCTGGCGCTGTGGTGCGCAAAGGCGGCGCGGCGCCCTCTGCGGGGCGCAATCCATTGCGACGGCGCCAAGTCGAAGACGCACCGCTTCACCGGTTGACGCTGCGGCCCGGCCGAGGGCCATGGCGCTCAGGGAATGAGGTCGAGCGAGCGCATATACAAGGGTTGCACCATCAGGGCATCCCAGTCGCATCCGAACGGCAGCGCCAGCAAATCCCGCCGGCGCTGCTCGCTGGCAGGTGCCGTGCGCCAGAAGCCGGCCTGGATCGCCTGCGACATACCGACCAGCAACTCATCGATCGCCGTATTGCCCTCCAGGCTCTGGTTACACAGCAACACCATGTCGCAGCCGGCTTCCAGCGCCGCCACAGCGGCCTGCACGTAGCTGACCGGCCGGCCGTCGAGTTGGCGTGCACCGGCCATGCTCAGATCGTCGCTGAAGATGGCGCCGCCAAACCCGAGTCGGGTCCGCAATACATCCTGCAACCAGCGTGCAGAGAATCCGGCGGGCCGGGAATCCACCCGCGGGTAGACCACATGGGCGGGCATGACGCTGGCCAGGGCGGTTCCCAGCCAGCCATAGGGCGCGGCATCGGCGGCCAGAATGGC
Organism: Burkholderiaceae bacterium; assembly: GCA_046594635.1. GTDB lineage: Bacteria > Pseudomonadota > Gammaproteobacteria > Burkholderiales > Burkholderiaceae_C > CAISIP01. Next base: position 3,061 of record JBKJRR010000168.1, on the reverse strand, counting down.
TTTGAGGCTGCGCTTGTCGACAGGCATGTCGATGTGCGAGTCGGCGGCCACAAATCCATGGCCGGGAAAATGTTTTCCGCAGTTGGCCATGCCGCTTTGCAAAAGCCCCTGCATCAGGCTTTTGGCCAGCACGCTGACAACCGATGCGTCGCGCGCGAATGCCCGGTCGCCGATCACCGCACTGGGGCCATAGTCCAGATCGAGCACGGGCGTGAAACTCAGGTCCACCCCACAGGCGCGCAGTTCAGCGCCCAGCACGTAGCCGCAGGCTGTCGCCGCGCGCATGGCCTGCAAGGCATTGGCCTGCCCATCCGTGCCTGGTTTTCCCTGCCACAGCTGACCGAGCACGCGCATCGGCGGCAGATGCGTGAAACCATCGGTCTTGAAGCGTTGCACCCGCCCACCCTCGTGATCCACCAGAATCAGCAAATCGCCACGCATATGCTTGATCTCGCCACACAGCGCTGTCAGTTGCTCGCGGCTGGCCCAGTTGCGGGCAAACAGGATGATGCCGCCCACCAGTGGGTGCAGCAGGCGTTGTCGGTCGATGGCCGACAGTTGCAGGCCGGCGATGTCGATGATCAGGGGAGCATGGGCAAACATGTTGGATTCGCAATCAGGGTTTGGCGCCCCGTCGAGGGCTACGGATATTGGGTCAGACCTGGTTCAGCTTCGGGTCTCAACCACGCAGAAACTGGCGGCATAGTCGGTTTCGTCGGTCACGCTGACATGGGCTTGCAAGTTTTGCGACTCGAACCATTGACGGAGTTCTCCGTGCAACACGATACAGGGCTTGCCCGCATTGGCATGGCCAGCGGGCAATTTATCGATTTCGCACAGACGCCAGGTCATGGGCATGCGCATGCCCATGCCTATCGCCTTGCTGAAGGCTTCCTTGGCACTGAAGCGGGTTGCAAGGTAACGTACGCCACGCTCCGGCCAACGCACACTGCGGGCCTGCCAGGTCGCCAACTCGCCATCACTGAGAATCTTGCGGGCAAATCGCTCGCCGTGACGCTCCAGACTGGCGCGAATGCGCCGCACATCGCAGATGTCGGTTCCAATGCCGTAGATCATGTAGGTACCGGCGCACCTGCCACCGCGGCATCGATGCAGCGCAGATATTGCTGAACAGCGCCGGCATAACCCAGCTCCAGTGCGTCGGAGATCAGTGCATGGCCAATCGACACTTCTTGCACGCCAGCAACCCCTTTGAGGAAATCGGTCAGGTTGTCGCGGCTGAGGTCGTGCCCGGCATTGACGCCGAGTCCCACCTGGCGCGCCGCACTGGCCGCTGCCGCAAACATGGCGATCTGGGCCCGTTGCTCGCTCCTGCCCCAGGCCCTGGCATAGGGCTCCGTATACAACTCGACGCGGTCCGCACCGATGGCATGCGCCATGGCCATGCCGGCCGGATCGGCGTCCATGAACAGGCTGACCCGTACGCCAAGCGCCTTGACCTGCGCAATGATGGGTCGCAAACGCTCGCCGTCCTGCGCCAGGTTCCAACCATGATCGCTGGTGAACTGACCTTCACCGTCCGGTACCAGCGTGCACTGGTGAGGCTTCAAGGCCTGCACAAAACCCATCAGATTCTGGAACGGATTGCCCTCGATGTTGAACTCACGATCGGGCCAACGCTGAACCAGAGCAGACAGTTCATGTACGTCCGCGCTGCGGATATGGCGCTCGTCCGGCCGCGGATGGACGGTAATGCCACGCGCGCCGTGGGTGAGGCAGATGTCGGCTGCGCGGGTCAGCGACGGAATACCCAGGTGGCGGGTATTGCGCACCAGCGCGACCTTGTTCAGATTGACGGAGAGTGCAGTCTTTTTCATAACGATTGAAGGTCGATCATCATTTGCCGGGTACGAAGCGTCGTCACGCCGCAATGGTAATGGAGCAGGTTTCGCAGTTGCGGCTTGAGCTCGGAAACCACGGGCGCACAGGCATGCAAGGTGTCGGTGAAACAGGCCGGGCTGTCCATCGCCTGTTGCAACATGAGCCATTGCGCACCCGGGATGCTGGCGCGCTCGCCTTCCAGGCTCAGGCGCAAGCCTCCTTCGGCCACCAGGTTGTAGCGTACCTGGGCCTGCAGCCGGGCCAGTGTCATGGTCTGGATATCGAGCGCAGGCAACAGGCCGATCTCGCGCAGCAGCAGCAGTTCGAACGCGCGCAAGGCCGTCTGCAGTGCGTCACCGTGGTCCGAGCAGATGACGGCCACGACGCTCGCGTAGATATCGAACAGGCCTGGATGTGGGTCATCGCGCGCCAGCAGCGTCAGCACCAGTTCGTTGATGTAGTAGCCTGACAGCAAGGCATCGCCACTGGGCATGACATGTCCGCCCTGCCACTCGGCGCTCCTGAGCGTACGAATTTCGGCTTCTCCGCCAAAAGCCACATGCAGCGGTTGCAGTGGCAGCAGGATAGGGCGCAGGCCGGAACTGGGTCTCTTTGCGCCCTTTGCCACCAACGCCACCCGTCCGTGGTTGCGCGAGAAGACCTCCAGGATCAGGCTCGACTCGCTCCAGTCATGCCGGTGCAGGACATAGGCGGGTTCATCCGCGATACGCAGGCTGGCCACGCGCGAGCCTGCTGATCAGTCGTAGCCGAAGCTGCGCACCCGTGCCTCGTCGTCGGCCCATCCGGAGCGCACTTTGACCCACAGTTCAATGAACACCTTGGCATCAAACAGGCGCTCGAGTTCGACCCGGGTCTCGGTGCCGATACGCTTGATGCGTTCACCCTTGTCACCGATCACCATCGCCTTGTGACCGTCGCGCTCCACGACAATGGTGGCGGCTATGCGCACCAGGCGCTTTTGCCCCTTGCGCCCGGGCGGCTCCTCGGCGAATTGGTCGACGATCACGGTCGAGGTGTACGGCAGCTCGTCGCCCGTCAAACGGAACAGCTTCTCGCGCACCATCTCGCCGGCCATGAAGCGTTCGCTACGATCGGTCAGTTCGTCAGCGTCATAGAACCAGGGCTGCTCGGGCAGGTACTTTTCGCAGATACCCAGCAAGCGCGCGACGTCCCTGACGTTCTTGGCCGACATCGGCAC
>JBKJRR010000375.1:0-3693 GCA_046594635.1 Burkholderiaceae bacterium | reverse complement strand
TGAAGAGGAATGGGCCCATGCTGGGGGTTCAGGCGAGAGCGCGGACTTCGGGTGGCAGCGTCCTCCCTGGCCACCGATCGTGATCCAGGTTCATCGGCGCGGGCATTCGAACGCGCGGATAATTAATGACAAGGGGTCCATCCGGGGCACCTGGTTATCCATAACGGTTCTGCGTCCAATGTCTCTGATCATCACCGACGAATGCATCAATTGCGATGTGTGTGAGCCCGAGTGCCCCAATGAGGCAATCTATCTCGGGCAGGAGATTTACGAAATCGATCCGCACAAGTGTACCGAATGTGTCGGCCATTTTGACGAGCCGCAGTGCGTGCAGGTGTGCCCGGTCGCATGTATTCCGGTCAACCCGGATTTCATCGAGGACAAGGAAACCCTGTGGGCCAAGTTCCGTCGTTTGCAAGCCGCCACGGGCGCTGACAACAAGGTCTGACGTTTTGCGCTCTCGCTGCTGAAGGCGTCGCAGGGCCGATGGCACGCCAATCGGGCGAGGTGGGGGGCCTGCGGGTTCAGTCTGTGGTGCTGCCAGATACCTTGTTCTTCTTGTCGGGTGTTGTCGCCGCCGTGAAGAATGTGGGCTCGATTTGCTTCTTCGCGGTTTTCGCTGCCTTGGCTGCAGGCGCGTTTGTGCCAGTGTTCGCGGGGCGAGCAGCCGTGTCACCTTTGTGATGCGTCGCCGGCGCCCTTGCGGACATGGCCGACTTTTCGAGGGTCAGACGTTCGCGCTCCATTTGCTGGGCCAGGGTGCGGGCCTGTACCGTGGCCGCATCGGTCTGGGCTTTCTGGGCCGGACTGCGGGAGTCGTCGATCGCGAGCGTGGATGCGCCTGCACAGGGGGCATCGCTGTAACTGTTGCCACACCGGTAGATCGTCTGGCCAGACGCTGCCCCACACGACAGACCGAGAAGAGCGGCACAGAGGGTAGCCGCCGGACGACGAAGTTTATGCTGGCGCATGGTGTGTGGCCTCCCGCAATCGGTTGGGGCCGGCAGGCCGATGCGAGAGGGGGTCGACGCGCCTTGCCTATGCCGGTTTACCAGCAGGATTTTCCGGCGCAGCGCGTGTATGCAGCAACATGGTGGCCTTCGCCACGTCATCTGTTTGCAGGAAAGGCACAGCCTTGAGCGAACGCGTGATGCAATCGTCAATGGCCTGTCGATCTTCAAGCCGGGGCTTCTTCAAAACCCAGTTGACGACCTCTGCCTTGACGCCGGGATGTCCTATGCCCAGGCGCAGTCGCCAGTAGTCGTCGGTGCCGAGTTGGTCGTGAATGTCGCGCAGGCCGTTGTGGCCGGCATGGCTTCCGGCGCGCTTGAGCTTGACCTGACCGGGCATGAGGTCCAGCTCGTCATGTGCGACCAGTATTTCCTGCGGCGTGATTTTGAAAAATCGCGCCAGCGCAGCGACCGAGCGGCCGGAAAGATTCATGAAAGTCTGCGGCTTGAGCAGCCATACGACTTGTCCCCGCATGGACGAACGCACAACCTGTCCCTGCCAGGCCTTGTCGTACGCCAGGCGCGCGCCCAACGTGTCTGCCAGCGCATCTATCCACCAGAAGCCGGCGTTGTGGCGGGTGCCTTCGTATTCGGGTCCGGGGTTTCCCAGGCCGACAAACAACTTGATCATGGACAAATTATCAGGGTTCGCTATCGGGTGCGTGGTTGGCCTCGAAACCGGGTGGCACCAAGGAAAACGGCCCACCGAGGTGGGCCGTTGCGTAAAGCGGGCGGGCCCGATTACTTCTTGGCAGCCGGAGCAGCCTTGCCCGCTGCAGGAGCCTTGCCCGCTGCAGGAGTCTTGGCAGCCGGCGCCGCCTTGCCACCTGCCGCTGGTTTGGCATCGGCAGCAGGTGCTGCTGCTGCAGCCGCTTCAGCATTGGCTTCCGACGCTTCCGCAGCCGGCATTACGACCGACACCAGAACCGGGTTGTCATTGCCACCCTTGACCGGCGTGACACCGCGCGGGAGCTTGATGTCCTTCAGGCGCAGCGACTTGCCTTTGACCAGCGTGGACAGGTTCACTTCAATGAACTCGGGCAGGTTGGCAGGCAGGCAGGCGATATCCAGTTCGGTCAGAACGTGGTTGACCAGGCAGTGGTCGACCTTGACGGCGTCGGACTCTTCCTGGCCGACGTAGTGCAATGGCACCTTCGTGTGCATGCGGGTCTTGGCATCAACACGCTGGAAGTCGATATGCAGAACCAGCGGCTTGAAGGGGTGCATCTGCAAGTCACGCAGCAAGACCTTGTGCGAGCTGCCACCCAGGTCCATCTCGAGGATCGACGAATGGAAAGCTTCTTTCTTGATCGCATGGAACAACGCGTTGTGGTCCAGTTCGATCAATTGCGGCTGGCCGTTTTCGCCACCGTAGACGATGCCCGGTGTACGACCGGTGATGCGGAGACGGCGGCTCGCACCCGTGCCCTGCTTGGCGCGCTCAAAAGCGACAAATTTCATGATTTACTCCAATTGGAGTCCACCGCGACCAGTGTGACCCCTGTTAAAAAAGCCGGCCTACCGGGTTACGGCAGGTCGGCCACCAATGCCCCGACCGGGAGAACCTCTAGAAGAGGTTGTCCTGGTCCGAGAACAAACTCATCACCGAGTCGCCTTTGGCAATTCGCTGGATCGTCTCGGCGATCAGCGGTGCCACGGTCAACTGGCGGATCTTGCGGCAGGCCTGGGCTGCGTTATTGAGCGGAATGGTGTCGGTGACGACCACTTCGTCCAATGCGCTTCCCTGCGAAATGCGCTCGACTGCCGGGCCGGAAAATATCGGGTGCGTACAGTAGGCATAAACCTTCTTGGCGCCGCGCTCCTTGAGCACTTCGGCGGCCTTTACCAGCGTGCCGGCGGTGTCGATCGTGTCGTCCATGATGACGCAGTTGCGCCCGTCGATCTCGCCGATCACATGCATCACCTCGCTGACGTTGGCCTTGGGCCGACGCTTGTCGATGATGGCCAGATCGCAGCCGAGTTGTTTGGCCAGGGCACGGGCGCGCACCACGCCACCCACGTCGGGCGAGACCACGATCAGGTCTTCGTAATTCTTTTGGCGCAGGTCGCCGAGCAGGACCGGAGACGCATAGATGTTGTCCACCGGTATGTCGAAAAATCCCTGAATCTGGTCCGCGTGCAGGTCCATCGTCAGCACCCGCGCGACGCCGACGGTCTGCAACATGTTGGCCACGATCTTGGCTGTGATAGGAACGCGCGAGGAGCGTGGACGGCGATCCTGGCGCGCATAACCAAAGTAAGGAATCACCGCGCTGATGCGTTCAGCCGATGCGCGCTTGAGCGCGTCGACCATGATCAGAAGTTCCATCAGGTTTTCGTTGGTCGGCGCGCAGGTGCTTTGCACCACGAACACGTCACGTGCCCGAACATTCTGATTGATCTCGACCGTGACCTCGCCATCTGAGAAGCGGCCAACCTTGGCGGCGCCAAGGGAAATTCCGAGGTGGCTGGCAATGTCGGCGGCCATCAGCGGATTGGCATTGCCGGTAAAAACCATGAAATCTGGGGGTTGCGCAGCCTGCATGGGTGTCTCGGCGATCGGGTCTGGTTAGGTTTTCGCCGGCCACGGAGCCACCGGCACGAACATCAAATTTGGCAGGGGAGGAAGGATTCGAACCTTCGCATGCTGGAATCAAAATCCAGTGCCTTAACCAGCTTGGCG
>JBKJRR010000341.1:0-3960 GCA_046594635.1 Burkholderiaceae bacterium | reverse complement strand
CTCGCTCGGCATCAAGCAGCTGGGCGACGACCCGTGGCATGGCGTGTCGCGCCGCTACCCGAACGGCACGCGCCTGTTCGGCAAGATCACGAACATCGCCGACTACGGCGCGTTCGTCGAGATCGAGCCGGGCATCGAAGGCCTCGTGCACGTCTCCGAGATGGACTGGACCAACAAGAACGTTGCTCCAAGCAAGATTGTCACGCTGGGCGAAGAAGTCGAAGTCATGGTCCTGGAGATTGACGAAGACAAGCGCCGCATCAGCCTGGGCATGAAACAGTGCAAGGCCAACCCATGGCAGGAATTCGCGCAAAACACCAAGCGCGGCGACCGCGTCAAGGGCCCGATCAAGTCGATTACCGACTTCGGCGTGTTTGTCGGCCTCGCTGCTGGCATCGACGGCCTGGTGCACCTGTCCGACCTGAGCTGGAACGAAACCGGCGAAGCGGCTGTACGCAACTACAAAAAGGGCCAGGAAGTCGAAGCCCTGGTACTGGCGGATGACGTTGACCGCGAGCGTATCTCGCTGGGTATCAAGCAACTCGATTCCGACCCGTTCACCACCTTCGTGGCCGTGAACGACAAGGGTCAGATCGTCACTGGCAAGGTCAAGACTGTGGACCCCAAAGGTGCCGAGATCGACCTGGGTCAGGACATCATCGCCTATCTCCGTGCCTCCGAGATCAGTCGCGATCGCGTCGAAGACGCCCGCAATGTGCTCAAGGAAGGTGACGAAGTCACGGCAGTGGTGGTCAATGTGGATCGCAAGACCCGCAACATCCAGTTGTCGATCAAGGCCAAGGATGCGGTTGACCAGCAGGAAGCCATGGCCAATCTGAGCCAGAACTCGCAGCGCGAGAATGCTGGTACGACCAGCCTGGGTGCCTTGTTGCGCGCCAAGTTGGACAACAACTGATCGTCGACTCAACCGATTCCCGGGCATCCGGCACTCGCCACAAGGCGTTTGCCGGGTTCCGGGCACCCAATTTTGCTTCATGACCCGTTCGGACCTTGTTGAAGAATTGGCCAACCGGTTTGGCCAGCTCACCCATCGTGATGCCGAGTTCGCCGTAAAGGCGATCCTGGACGCGATGAATGATGCCTTGGTGGCGGGACATCGCATCGAGATCCGCGGCTTCGGCAGCTTCTCGATCAATCGCAGGCCACCCCGCATGGGGCGCAATCCGCGCAGCGGCGAAAGTGTGGCCATTCCTGAAAAGCGGGTGCCGCACTTCAAGCCCGGCAAGGCATTGCGTGAATCGGTTGACAATCGTCATCAGGACGCTCCCGCATCGGCTGGCGGCGTACGTCGCATCGGCTGAATCGCACACGGGTCTGCCCTGCAAGCCGGGTCCACAGAAGGCTGTTGACCGGGGCTCTGCCCTCTAGAATCGGAAAGCATGAAAAACACTGTCCGACTGCTCAAGTGGGTTCTCAAGGCATGCATCTTCTTCACCCTTTTCGCTTTCGCGCTGAATAACCAGCACGACGCCAGTCTGCATCTGTTCTTTGGCAGGCAGTGGCGAAGCCCCATGGTGTTGATCGTTCTGGCTGCCTTCGCAGTGGGGCTTTTCGTGGGCGTTCTCGGCATGGCCTCAGGGCGTTGGCGACGCAATCCGCCGGTTGCACCTGCCGTGGGCGCACCACCGGTACCGGGCAGCACCGATACACCACCACCGATGGCCCCGCCGCATGGACTTTGACATCAGTTGGTTGCTGCTGAGCCTGCCGGTCGCTTTCATCCTGGGCTGGGCCGCGTCGCGATTTGACCTGCGCCAGTTGCGCCTGGAGAACCGACGCGCACCCAAGGCTTATTTCCGCGGTCTGAACTTCCTGCTCAACGAGCAGCATGACCAGGCCATCGATGCCTTCATCGAGGCGGTCCAGAACGACCCTGACACCTCGGAACTGCATTTCGCGCTGGGTAATCTGTTTCGCCGGCGGGGTGAATACGAGCGCGCAGTGCGGGTGCACCAGCACCTGCTCTCGCGTGGTGACCTGACCAGCACCGATCGCCACCGCGCCCAGCACGCCCTGGCACTGGACTATCTGCGCGCCGGTTTGCTCGACCGCGCCGAAGAAGCGCTGCTCAAGTTGGAGGGCACGCCGTTCGAGTCCGAGGCCCGGTTGTCGCTGCTGGCCAATTACGAGCGCTCACGCGACTGGGCGCATGCGGCCGAGGTGGCCAAGCGACTCGACAACGCCGAGCAAGGCAGTTTCGCCGGACGGCTCTCGCATTACCTTTGCGAGCAGTCGGTGGCCCATCTGGCCGCCCATGAACGCGACCCAGCGCAAAAGTTGCTTGAACTGGCAATCCGCAACGCGCCGACTGCACCACGTCCTCGCATCGAACTGGCCAAGCTGCTGGGCCAACGCGGCGAGTCCGCCCAGGCGTTGACAGCACTGGAAGCGTTGTTCAGCCACGCTCCCACCGCGTTGCCGCTGGTGGCCGGCCTCCTGGCCCAGCTGGCGATCGACAGCCATCAGGCCGAGCGCGTGCGCGACCAGCTCAAAGCCTATTACGCGGAGACCCCTGGCATCGACTGCCTGGAGGCCATCGTCACGCTGGACGCCCATCTGGGTGCCAGCAGCAACGACACCCGACAGTGGTATGTGCGTCACCTGGAAAACGAACCCTCGCTGGTGGCCGCCTCACGCTGGTTCGCCAGCCAGCCCGGCGACCATGAAGCCTCGCACATGCTGGTGCAGCGGGCCCTGGACCATGCCGCCAAACCCCTGACGCGCTACCGATGTGCAGCCTGCGGCTTCGAAGCCAAGCAGCATTTCTGGCAATGCCCCGGTTGCCAGGCTTGGGACAGCTACCCGGCTCGGCGCGTCGAAGAACTTTGAACCGATTCAGCTGCTGGTAAAGGCTGTACGCCCGCGCTGCCGCCTCAGTAACCCACCGCCTGACCGTCGCGCCGCGAGTCACTGGCCACGACATATCCATCCTGCATGTCATCACTCAAGCGCCAGATGAACTGGCCGCTGCCAAAATCCATGTAGTTGTCGGCGACAGGTTCGAACCGGTGTCCCAGCCCCTTGAGGCCCGCTACCAGGTCGGGCGCCATGGTCGACTCGAAGTCGACGTTTTGCCCGCTGCTGAATTTCCAGCGCGGCGCATCGCAGGCGGCCTGTGGCTGCTGCTTGAACACCAGCATGCGCACCAAAGTCTGCAGATGGCCTTGTGGCTGCATGTTGCCACCCATGACGCCAAAACTCATCTGCGGACGGCCATCTTTGGTCAGGAAACCGGGGATGATGGTATGGAATGGCCGCTTGCCGCCAGCCACCTGGTTGGCGTGGCCGGCCTCAAGCGTAAAGCCGAACCCGCGGTTCTGCAGGCTGACACCGGTACCCGGCACGACGATGCCGCTGCCGAATCCCATGTAGTTGGACTGGATCAGGCTGATCATCATGCCGCTTTCGTCTGCGGCGGACAGGTAGATCGTACCCCCCTTGGGCGGATGACCATGCGAGAAAGTCTGTGCCTTGCCTTGTTCAATCAGTCGCATGCGCTCACCGAGGTAAGCATCACTCAGCAGATCCGCAGCACTGACTTCGGTCATGAAGCGCGAATCGGCGACCCAGCGGTAAGTGTCGGCAAAGGCCAGCTTGATGGCCTCGATCTGCAGGTGTTGCGCCTGCACACTGTCAACTGGAAAACGACCCAGGTCCATTTTTTCGATCATGCCCAGCGCCATCAGCGCGGCAATACCCTGGCCATTGGGCGGAATCTCGTGCACGGTATGCCCGGCAAAGCCCTTCTGGATAGGGGTGACCCACTCGGGTCGGAAACCATCCAGATCGGCCATCGTCATGCTGCCACCGTTAGCCACGGCATGGGCCACCAGCATCTCGGCCACCTCGCCCCGGTAGAACGTATCACCCTGGGTCTGGGCGATCTTGCGCAACGTCTGCGCCGCTTCGGCAAACACAAACCGTTCGCCCGCAAGCGGT
>JBKJRR010000218.1:0-13841 GCA_046594635.1 Burkholderiaceae bacterium | reverse complement strand
GCAAGCTGCCGCTGCTCAAATGCGTACAGGCCGCCGAAGCGCAGATGATGGCGTCTCCCAAGCCGCGCGGCTACCTGCCGATCGACGGGATCGCCGCCTACGACGCCGCCGTCAAGGCGCTGGTTTTTGGGGCCGACAGCGAACCGGTCAGGACCGGCCGTGTGGCCACGGCCCAGGGCATCGGCGGCACAGGCGGCCTCCGGATCGGCGCGGACTTCCTGAAAAAGCTTAGCCCGAACGCGAAGGTACTCATTTCCGATCCGAGCTGGGAGAACCACCGCGGCCTGTTCACGCAGGCAGGTTTCGAGGTTGAGAGTTACCCGTATTACGACGCGGCCAAACGCGGCGTGAACTTCGACGGCATGCTCGCGGCGCTCAACGCGGCGCCAGCGGGCACGATTGTGGTGCTGCACGCCTGCTGTCACAACCCGACCGGCTACGACATCACGCCCGCCCAGTGGGAGCAGGTCATCTCGGCCGTCAAGGCCAGGCAGCTCACCCCTTTTCTCGACATGGCCTACCAGGGCTTTGGCTACGGCATCGAGGAAGATGGCGCCGTGATCGGGAAGTTCGTCGCCGCCGGGTTGAACTTTCTGGTGTCGACGTCTTTCTCGAAAAGCTTCAGCCTGTATGGCGAACGCGTGGGCGCGCTGTCGGTACTGTGCGAGAGCAAGGACGAGGCAGAGCGCGTGCTGTCGCAGCTCAAGCTCGTCATCCGCACCAACTACAGCAATCCGGCGACGCACGGCGGCACCGTGGTGGCGATGGTGCTCAACACGCCGGCACTGCGCACCCAGTGGGAAGGCGAGCTGGCCGAGATGCGGGTGCGTATCAAGGCGATGCGCCAGGAATTCGTCGACGGCCTGAAAGCCGCCGGCGTGAAGCAGGACATGGGTTTCATCACCACGCAGATCGGCATGTTCAGCTACTCGGGCCTCACCAAGGACCAGATGGTGCGCCTGCGCAGCGAGTTCGGCATCTACGGCACCGATACCGGCCGCATGTGTGTGGCCGCGCTCAACGACAAGAACATTGCGTACGTGTGCGCTTCGATTGCCAAGGTCATCTGAGCTTGAGCCGCGGCGAGCGCTTCATGGCGACGACCGACCCTTTGACGGGCCGGTTTATCTCCCAGGCGCTGCAGAACCCGCATAACCACGAGATCCTGCTGCGGCTGCCGTCGCTGCATTTGCCCGACGCCTGGCTGGTGGCGGGTTGCCTGTTCCAGACCGTCTGGAACCTTCAGGCCGGGCGCGAACCCACTGCCGGCATCAAGGACTACGACCTGTTCTACTTCGACCGCTGCGACCTGTCGGAGCAGGCCGAGGCCGCCATTGGCGCGCGTGTCGATGCCTGCTTCAAAGACCTGGGTGTCACGATCGAGGCCAAGAATCAGGCGCGGGTCCACACCTGGTATCCCCAGTGGTTCGGCAAGCCCTATGCGGCGCTGCATTCATCGCGCGACGGAATCGAGCGCTTTCTGGTGCCCTGCACCTGTGTCGGTCTGCAGCCGGACGGTGATGGCGCCACGCCGCTGCTGTATGCACCCTATGGCCTCGAAGCCTTGTACCGCGGCATCCTGCGCCCGAATCCGCTGATCGACCACCGCGAGTTGTTCCAGCAAAAGGCGGCCAGCTACCGCGCGCGCTGGAACTGGTTGCAGATTCTCGAAAACTGAAACATGCATCCAGAACGCACCAGGCCCAGACAACAGCGGCGTGTTGTCAGTGTGAGTGTTTCGGCACTTCCGAGCCGCGGCAACCCACCAGAAAGTCAAAGTCGCAGCCTTCATCCGCCTGCAACACCCGTTCGATGTAAAGCTGCTGGTAGCCGGACTTGAGTTTGCCGGCTGGTGGACCCCGCCATTCGGCCAGTCGCCGTGCCATCTCTCCGTCGCTGATCTCCAGGTCCAGCTTGCCGGCCCGGCTGTCGAGCACGATCCAGTCACCGTCACGCACAATGGCGAGTGGCCCGCCAGCCGCGGCTTCGGGCGCCACATGCAATACCACCGTGCCGTAGGCCGTGCCACTCATGCGTGCATCGGAGATGCGCACCATGTCGGTAATGCCTTGCGCCAGCAACTTGGGTGGCAGTCCCATGTTGCCCACCTCGGCCATTCCCGGATAACCCTTAGGGCCGCAGTTCTTGAGCACCATCACCGAGCTGGCATCCACGTCCAGTTCGGGGTCGACGATACGTGCCTTGTAATGGTCGAAATCTTCAAACACCACCGCCTTGCCACGGTGCTGCATCAGGGCCGGTGTGGCGGCCGACGGCTTGAGCACGGCGCCCCGCGGCGCCAGGTTGCCGCGCAGGACGCACATGCTGCCGTCCGCCACTAGCGGCTTGTCCAGCGGCCGGATGACCTCGTCGTTGTGGATCGGCGCGTCCTTGACGTTGTCCCAGATGGCCTGACCGTTGACCGTTAGCGCGTCCTTGTGTGGCAACAGCCCGGCTTCGCCCATGCGGCGCAGCACGCCCGGCAGACCTCCGGCGTAGTAGAACTCTTCCATCAGGAAACGGCCGGACGGCTGCAAGTCGACCAGCGTCGGCGTGCCGCGGCCAATCCGGGTCCAGTCCTCCAGTTCCAGCGCCACGCCCATGCGCCCGGCAATTGCCTTGAGGTGGATTACCGCATTGGTCGAGCCGCCAATCGCGGCATTGACCCTGATCGCGTTTTCGAACGCTGCGCGCGTCAATACCTTGGACAACTTGAGGTCTTCCCAGACCATGTCGACGATGCGCATGCCCGACATATGGGCCAGCACATAACGCCGCGCATCCACCGCCGGAATCGCCGCGTTATGCGGCAGCGATGTACCCAGTGCTTCGGCCATGCAGGCCATGGTCGAGGCCGTGCCCATGGTGTTGCAGGTACCGGCCGAACGCGACATGCCGGCCTCGGCCGACATGAACTCATGCAGACTGATCTTGCCGGCCTTGACCGCTTCATGCAGTTGCCAGACCACGGTACCCGAGCCGATGTCACGGCCTTCGTGCTTTCCGTTGAGCATGGGCCCGCCGGTGACGACGATCGTCGGAATGTCGCAACTGGCGGCGCCCATTAACAGCGCCGGTGTGGTCTTGTCGCAGCCGACCAGCAGCACCACCGCATCCATCGGGTTGCCGCGTATCGATTCCTCCACGTCCATGCTGGCAAGGTTGCGCGTGAGCATCGCAGTGGGTCGCAGATTTGATTCGCCGTTGGAGAACACCGGAAACTCCACCGGGAACCCGCCCGCCTCGGAAATGCCGCGTTTCACATGCTCGGCAATCTTGCGGAAATGCGCGTTGCACGGTGTCAATTCGGACCAGGTATTGCAGATGCCGATGATGGGTTTGCCCTGGAACTCATGGTCCGGAATGCCCTGGTTCTTCATCCAGCTGCGGTACATGAAGCCGTTCTTGTCCTGTGCGCCAAACCAGGCGGCGGAACGCAGGGGTGGCTTGTTGGGTTTTGTCATATCAGGTTCTTCCAAAAGTGGGTTGGCGCCAGACCTGGCAAGCGTGGAAAATTCCAACACCCGCCGTACGGCAAAAGTGAGCTGGCATACAACTCAGCGCACCAGCTGGTTGAGCTGAATGATCGGCAGCATCACCGCCAGCACGATCAACATCACGACCAGGCCCATGGCCACGATCAGCAGCGGCTCCAGGATGGTGGCCAACTGCATCGCACGACGCTGCACATCGGCGCTGAGTTGTGCGGCCACGCGCTGGAGCATCAGCGGCAACTGGCCGGTCTGCTCACCCAGACGCGCAAACATCGTCAGCATCGGCGGAAAACGCTTGTGCCGACCCAGCGCCGAAGCAATCGGCGCGCCCTCGCGCACCAGCACCAGCGCGGCCAACGCGTCGGCGCGCATGGCCCGGTTGTTCAAGGTCTCCGCAGCCGACTGCAAGGCCTTGAGGATGGGGACACCCGCAGCTGCCAGCATGGCCAGGGTGTTGGCGAAGCGCGCCGCGTTGTAGCCGCGCGCCAGTCGCCCGATCAGCGGCAGGGTCAGCCAGGTAGCGTCAAACCGCTCACGCACGGCGTCGCTGCGCAGCGCATAACGCAATGCCACCACCGCCACCGACAGACCGGCCAGCACCACAAGACCGTAGTCGCGCACCAAAGCGCTGGTGGCGAGCATCAGCACGGTCAGGGTCGGCAGGCTTTGTTTGGTACCGGCAAACACATTGGCGACCTGAGGCACGACATAAGCCACCAGAAAGGTAACGATCAGGATTGCCACCACGGTCACGATGCCCGGATACAAGGCGGCGCCGATCAGTCGCCCCTTGAGCTGCTGCTGCTCAGCCAGATCATCGGCAAGGCGCTCGAGCACCAGTCCCAGGTTGCCGCTGTTTTCCCCGGCGCCGATCACCGCGACGTAGATGGCCGAAAACTCGCGCGGATATTGCGCCAGCGCTTTGGCAAATCCACTGCCGGCATTGACCTCGGCGCGCAGCGCCGCGACCAGATTACGCTGCCGCGGGTCTTCGGCCTCGTCACTCAAGGCCGTCAGCGCACGCTCGATTGGCAAACTGGCCGACACCAGGCCGGCGAGTTGCCTTGTCCAGACGGCAAGCGCAGCGGCACCGAACACGCGCGGCGAGAACCAGCCACGCGTCGTCGCCACTGTGCTCCCATCGTCCGAGGCGGTAGCGCCGCCCACCTGCGCCACCTGCAGCGGCACCAGGGCCTGGGCGCGCAAGGCGACGCGCGCTGCACGCGCCGTTTCGGCATCGATCACGCCTTTGCGCGTCGCGCCCAGCGCGTCGATGGCTTCGAATGAATAAGCAGGCATGGCGGAGGGACGTCGACCGACAGAGTCAGTCGCGCGTGACGCGCAGCACTTCCTCAGGCGCCGTGATGCCAGCAGCGACCAGGCGTTCACCATCGTTGCGCATCAGCTGCATGCCGCCAGCGATGGCCGCAGCCCGGATTTCAGACTCCGGCGCCTGTCGATGGATCTGGTCCCGGATCGCCGCGTCGGCCACCAGCAATTCGTAGACGCCGGTGCGACCGGCATAACCACTTTGGCCACAAAACTCGCATCCCTTGCCACCGCAGTGCAGGCACCATTTGCGCACCAGGCGCTGGGCCAGCACGCCCAGCAGTGACGAGCTGAGCAAAAAAGGCTCGACGCCCATGTCGATCAGCCGAGTCACCGCGCTGGCCGCGTCGTTGGTATGCAAAGTGGCCAGCACCAGATGGCCGGTGAGCGAGGCCTGGATGGCGATCTGAGCGGTCTCGAAGTCGCGGATCTCGCCGATCATGATGACGTCCGGATCCTGACGCAGGATGGCACGCAAGGCCGTGGCGAAATTCAGGTCGATGCGGGCGTTCACCTGGGTCTGGCCGATACCCGAGAGCTCGTATTCGATCGGGTCCTCGACCGTCATGATGTTGGTGTGCGCCGCGTCGAGCCGGCTCAGCGCCGCATACAGGGTGGTGGTCTTGCCCGACCCGGTCGGGCCGGTCACCAGGATGATGCCGTGCGGCTGGCCGATCAATTGCTGGAACCGCTGCAGGGTCTGGCCCTCCATGCCGACCGATTCCAGATTCAGGCGCGTACCGGACTTGTCCAGCAGGCGCAATACGGCACGCTCCCCCTGCGCGCTGGGCAAGGTACTGACACGCACATCGACCGCCCGGGTGCCGATCCGCAGGCTGATGCGGCCGTCCTGCGGCAATCGCTTCTCTGAGATGTCGAGCTCGGCCATGATTTTGAGGCGCGAGATCAACGCCGCATGCAGCGCGCGGTTGGGTTGCACCACCTCGCGCAAGCTGCCGTCGACACGAAAGCGCACGCTGCTGTGCCGCTCATAAGGCTCGATATGGATATCGCTGGCGCCTTCGCGTGCGGCCTGGGTCAGCAAGGCATTGAGCAGACGGATGATGGGCGCGTCGTCTGCGGCCTCGAGCAAGTCCTCTACCGCCGGCAACTCCTGCATCATGCGCTGCAGGTCAACGTCCGAGGCGACTTCGCTGGCCACCAGCGCGGCGCTGGATTCGCCTTGCGAATAGGCCACACTGATGCGCTGCACCAGCGACTCCACGTCCAGGGCGGCAATCTGCGCCGCCGGGTATTTGCGCAGTACCTCTCCGAGCGCCGCAGGGGACGAGCGCGGATGCACCACCAGCGTCAGATGGCTGCCATCGTCCTCCAGCAGCAACTGGTGGGTACGGGCGAACCCATACGGCAAGGGGAATCGCATGTGCGCCTTAACGATCGCGGCCGCCAGGCCTGACGGGCTCGGCCGGCCGCGGTTTTAGCGGCTCGGCGACCGGCAGTTGCGCCGTTCCCAGATCGGGCAGTACTGCACTTTGCCGCGGCTGCACCGCCAATTGATCCGTTCGCATGGCCCCATAACGCCCCAACGACAAGGCCTCCATCGCTGCCGCGTCGCGCACCACCACGGGCCGCAGAAACACCATCAGGTTGGTCTTCCTGCGCGAGCGCGTTTCGCTGCGAAACAGGTTGCCGAACAGCGGCACGTCCCCCAGCACGGGTACCTTCTCCTCGTTGTTGGCCGACTCGTCCTGCAACAAGCCACCGAGCACGATGATGGCGCCGTCCTCGACCAGGACGTTCGATTCGATCGAGCGCTTGTTCGTGATCAGGCCGCTGGGCGAATTGACCGATGAGGCCTGTACGCTGGAGACCTCCTGAAAGATCGACAGGCGGATCGTGCCGTTCTCGCTGATCTGCGGCTTCACGCGCAGCGTCAGGCCGACGTCCTTGCGCTCGATGGTCTGGAACGGGTTGACGCTACCGTTGGCACCGGCGTTGTTGTTGGTAAACGAGCCGGTCACAAACGGTACGTTCTGGCCGATCACGATCTTGGCCTCCTCGTTATCGAGCGTCAGCAGATTGGGCGTGGACAGGATGTTGCCGTCGCCGGTGGACTGCAGGAAACGGGCGAGAAAACCCAGGTAATAGATACCATTGGCACGGCCGGCAACACCCACATTCAGACCCGTACCTGGCACCACCGAACCGCTGGCCGCACCCGCCGCCAGCGAGAGGATGTTGTTGCCGCCGCTGCCGAAATTGGTGCCCAGAAGTCCGATGGCGCCATCACCGTTCTTGCCGATCGGCCCCTGCCACTGGATGCCGAACTCCGCGGCCTTGTCCGCATTGACCTCCGCGATCAACGACTCCACGTACACCTGGGCACGCCGCGAATCGAGCTTGTCGATGACGGCACGCATCTGGCGGTACTGAGGTTCGGACGCCGTAATCACCAGCGAATTGGTCGCCGGGTCGGCCTGGATCTGGCCACCGGTTTCGCTCTGCGACGCGGATTGAGCAGCAGACGCGGCCAACGCACCTGCCGCACCACCGACACCAGGTCGGCCTGCAATCGCTGCGCCACTGGACGCTGCTGCGCCGGCACTGGACATCGCCGCGCGCAGTGTCGCCGCCAGTTTCACCGCCTCGGCGTTTTTCAGATAGACCACATGGATGTTACCGGCAGCGTCGCCCGAAGACGGCACGTCCAGCCGCTCCACCAGTGAGCGCACCAGCGCCACCCGTGCCGAGTTGGCCGCCCGCACAATAAGGGCATTGCTGCGCGGCTCGGCAATGATGGCCGTTCGAAAACTGTTGTCCACCTGTCCCTGCACCGCGGTAGAACCGCTGCTCTGGGTCAGGCGCAGGACCAGCGGCGCGAGGTCCGATGCCAGTGCATGTTTGAGCGGAATCACCTCGACGTCGGTGGCGTTTGGCAAGTCCATCGCCGCGATGATGCGGCCCAGCCGGCGCAGGTTGTCGGCATAGTCGGTTATCACCAGGGCATTGCTGCCGGGATTGACGTTGATCGTGTTGTTCGGACTGATCAGCGGCCGCAATACCGGCACCAGGTTGAGTGCACTTTCATGGTCGAGCCGGAATATCTGCGTCACGATCTGGTTGCCCGTCGCTTGCTCGGGCGACACCGTCACCACCTGGCCCTGCAGCTTGCCCTCGGCCTCGGGTACGACCTTGGAGATGCCGCCGGACTCCACCACCGTGTAACCCTGAAGTCGCAAGGCCACCAAAAACTGGCCATAAGCAGCGGCCGGTGATTGTGGCTTTTCGCTCGAGAGATTGATCGTGCCACGCACCCGCGGATCGACCACGACGATGCGACCGGTGATGACGCCCATGGTGCGGGCCACCGCTTCGATCTCGGCACCGACGAAGTTCAGCGTGATCGGCTCACCCGGTTTTTGCGCCCACGCGGCGCCACACAGCAGCCATCCACACAGGCCGACCCGGAAATAGCCCATCCACCCAGAACCCAGCGCAGTCTCATTCATATCGCAGCCTTCTCCATATCCCACACGCGCATCATCGTCTGCCAAAGGTCAATCCAGCGCGATGTCCGAGCGGGCCCCTTGTCGGCGGCCCACAATGTTGAGCAGGTTGCCCAGTACCAGTTCCTGTTCGGGTGCCGCACTGGCCTGCCCGCGAAAGTTCCAGCGCGCGCCGTTCCACTGGCCGCGGCCGGTCAGCTTCAGGCTGCCTTCCAGCGTCTCCAGCTCCAATCGCGGCGGACTGGCCAAACCTTGGCCGGTCAGACGCAAGCGGTAACTGCCTACCGGCCGCAATGTTGACAGACCGGAGGACAGGTCCAGCGCATCAAGTGTTGCCACCCCTTGCACCTGGACACGGCCAGCGACCCATTCTAATGACAGTCCCTGCGCGCGAAGCCGCAACTGCCCGCGCGGCTGCACCGTGTTCCACGGTGCGCCCAGACCGCCCAGCAACGCTGCCGGCCAGTGGCTCTCGCCCGCCGCCATGGCCAGCCTCCAGGTGCCCCAGCGCCATGACAGATCAACGACCTGCGGTTGCGCCGTGCAGCACTCGGCGCCAATAGCCAGCTGCCACGCAGAAATACCGGGCCGTAAAGTCCAGGACACCCGACCCGGCAATATGCGCGCATCGCGGCTGGCCGAGCCGCCCGACAACATCAGCCGCGCGTCACCACGCCAGACCGTACCGCTCGGCTCCACCCATTGCACCTGTCCATGGCTCAACCGGCCGATGGCATTTGCAAGCCAGGCCGCTGGCGCAAACACGATGACGCCAACCGCCAGTCCGAGCAGCGCACCGGCAAGTCCCCAGCGCGCCTCAGCCATATTTCTTGTTCCATCCCGTACGCCGCGCGGCAGTGTGAACCACGACAGTTCTCATGGCGGCGGTAGCTGCAGCACGATGCTGCCGTCCCAGCCACTGGTGCCACGTGTCAGGCGTGCCTGCAACACCACCACACGCGCCGCGCTACGGGCCTGGGCCAACCAGGGCGCTAGCAACTCCGGCGCTACGCCAGAGAGCGTCACAGTCGCCCGCTCTCCGGCGGGCGTCAACTGCGCGCGTCCTGCCAGGCGCTGCTGCAGCGAGGTCGCCAGCACACGCAATGCGTCTTCGCGGCCCACCTTCGGGCGGCCCTGCCATTCGCGCGCCGCGGCGGACATGGCCTGCATCGACTGCAACTGACGCGCCAGTTCATCGCCGCGCCTGGGCGCCGTCTGCACGGTGTTGAGCGCCGGCGCCAGCGCCAGACTCCAAACCAAACCCATGACCACCACGGTCATCGCCAGCCAGACCAGCATGCGCTCGCGACGGGCCAGCGCCGACCAGGTGTTCTGCCAGTTCAACCAGAGTTTCATGGCCGATCTCCCGCACGTATGACCAGCCGCTCGCCCTGCGCCTGCAGCTGATAACCCTGAGCGCCCAGGCTCTGACGCAACGCCGCCAGTGCCGGGTCAGCCAAGGCCAGACCCTGCAAGGTCAATTGCCCCGGCGTGAAGTCAATCGACGTGGCATGGCTGCCCGCTGGCAGTGCCGCTCCAAGGGCAGCGAGCATGGACTCCATGTCGGCTTGCGCCAGAGCGCCGCCAGATCGGCGCAGCAGGTCGAACTGGCGTTGCATCTGCACGGGCGCATCGACCACCGTGCGAATTTCGGGGAAGGTCTGGGTCAACGTGGAGCGGACTTGCTGCTGCTGGTCACGCACCCGCGCGTCGAGCTTCCAGGCCCAGGCATTGAGCCCCACCAGATGGGCGAGCAGCAAGGCCAGCGCACCCCAACGCGCGCCACGCCAGGCGGGCGCGTGTTGCACCAGCGCCAGCCATTGGCGCCAACGCCTGGCCAATCGCCCGCCACCGGACAGGGTGAGGTCGAACTGTGCAAGTTCCCAAGCCCCCTGGGCGGCATCACACAAGCGCTGTGCTGCAGCCTGCACCAACACTGCCGTACCCAAAGCCTGTTCGGCCAGTTCGGCCACGGCAGGCTCGGCCACGACCCGGTCGTCGGCGTTCCACGCGGGTTTGGCGCCGAGCAGGGTCGGTGCACTTGCCAGCGGCACACACACCAGACCTTGTGGCTGCAGCATCACCAGGCGCGCATCCTGGGCCGATCCGCCCACATGCCAACGTGCACCGCCGCCCTCGCTCCCCAACGGGGCAAATTCCGGCACGACACGGCTGGCGGGTCGGTCCGCCTGTTCGAAAAAACTCAGCATGGCGCGCAGCCAGGCCTTGTCATAGGCCGCTACCAGCGCATCGCCGTTGGGTAGCCGCGCGGGTGCCAGGGCCAGCCCCAATTGCGCCGGCTCATCGAGCAATTGTTCCTCGAGCAGACCGTCGAGCGCTGCCCGCATGCGCGCACCCGACACCGGCGGCAGCCGCACGCTGTGCCAGGACAAGGCGACTGCAGGAACCACCAGCACCAGCGTATCGGAGCGCGGCAACAAAGCCAAGGCTGCGGTACCGTGCGCCTGCACCGCGTCACGTTGCGCCGATAAGACGTATTCGAACTCCGTGGCAGCCGTCGGGCGAACCAGGGGCAACACGAGGATGAGGGACGTCATGCGCGGATTGTAGTGAGCGAGCGGGCCATGAATCAGCGCGCCTCGACAGTCAAGTTGCCCGGATTTCCGGCGCTGCGTTCGCGCCAGACCGTAGTAACGCTCAGGCCATTGCGCTGCACCAACGAGCGCTCCAACACTTCGGCATCGCGCAGGCGCAGTTGCCCCTGGACCTCGAAAAAGCGCGACGCCACCCCCACCTGGCTTGGATCGAGCCGCTCGGCCGTCGGCAACAGCCGCCCGACCTCGGCCAAGGTACGAAACGGCGTCCGGTTGCGTGCCTGGACCAGATTGCGTGCGTCGGACAGGTCGACGCCTTCGATGCGGGCGGCAATCGCCTGTGCACTGGCTGTATTCAGATTGAGCTGGGTGCGCGTGGGCAACACCACCACGTAGGGTTCCAGCAGGGCCAGGGAACTCGCTGAAAGGCCAAGCCAGCCCAGTTGTGCAAAACGTTGCGGGTACAGCGGAACCGGCACATTCGGGTCGTCGGCCTTGTCGCTGCTACCGGTCGCCAGCAGCAGCTTGTCGACCAGGGTGTCGAGCTCGGCAGGATCGATGCCCAGTTGCACAAAAAGCCGCGCGAAGGCATCACGATCGGCCGGCGAGACCTGATTGCCGACAATCAGGTTACTGATATTCAGTCGCGCCTGCGCATCCGTGATCTGGCCCGACAAAAACACATCGTCGCCAAGTGCGTTGTCACCTGGCTCCATGGCCAGAAACGTCGACAGCCGGGCCTCGCGCAAAGCGATGCTCCAGGGTTCGGCCAAATGGTCAGGGCCTCCGCTGCGGGCGTCTTCGCGCAGAATCAGCCGCGCCCAGTCGAGCGCGCCGATCATTACCCACGCTGCCTGAAGGCGCTCGCGCTCACGCGCCTCGATTTCGACGCTGCGCCATTGCTGCCACAGGGCGGCCGCGGCCATCGTGGCCACCAGCGCCACCGTCAACATGGCCATCAGCAGGGCCGCGCCACGCTGGCTGCAGGGTCGGGAGCGCACAGAGTCCTTCATCACGATCCGCCCGGCCCGAGCGTCGGGCGGACCCAGTCGCGTGTCAGGCGCCCACTCACGGCCTGGCCCGGTGCAAGGACCAGGATCAGGCGCACGCCGTCAGGCAGCGGGGCCTGGTCGGCACTTGCTGCGGTGCCATCGGCGGCACTGGACAAGGGGCTGGTCCACGCGTTGTTACGGTAGTAAAAGATCTGCCAGTCGTCGGCCCCGGCGATCACCACCTCGCCCTGGCGCAAGGCCTCGGTCGGGTTCTGACCCCACCACTCGGCCTGCTGCCAGGCCTGGGCCCATTGTGCGCGGTTGCGCACCACGGCGCTTTGCCAGCGCGACCACTGACGGCGTCCGTCGATATCGCGCAAGCCCCAGGCCACCACCCGCAAGCCGACGCCTGCTGCATCCGAATCCGTCGCTGTCGGATCGGCATAGGACCAGCGACGCGTGATGCGCAGCACCCGGCCATCAAAATCCAGCGCCTTGACCGCCGGCATCACGGCCACCGCGTCCAGATCGCTGGTCCACTGACCCAGACCGGCCTGCAAGGCCTGCACATCGGCACTGAACAGGCGTGTTGACGACTGGGCCCGGCCCATGGCATCGATGCCGCGCCAGGCCATCAATGACAACATCGCCATCGCGGTCAGTGCCACCAGCAGTTCCACCAGCGTGAAGCCTCGCGCCACAGACCGCAGCCGCCGCGTCACTGGAAACTCCCCACAATGGTGGTGATACGCATCACGGTGAAGTCGCCCTCGCGCACCTGCGCGTCGACTCTGCGGAAAATCGGGTTCGGCGTGCTGCTCACCCGCAGACTGCCGCTGAAACCACGCCCGACGTCATCGCAACTGAAATCCGACGCACCGATCGGCGGCAACTGGCGCGACAGCCGCATGCGGATCAGCGCGTTTTCGGCGCACACCTGGGCCAGCAACACGTCGGCCTGGCGTTGTGCGTTTTGGGTCAGTGCCATCGTCGCCTGCAGGCCGCTGACCAGCGCCAGCGCGACGATCCCCAGCGCCACCAGCACCTCGATCAACGTGAAACCACGCGGCGACCGCCTCACGGAGTAACGCCTGCAGCAGCCGGGACCTGCAATGCAAAGGCGCGCAGACCGTCCGTGACTACGTGAATGCGCTGAGCACCTTGCGCAAGCACAATGTCCTGGCGCGCGATGACAGGCTCCGGGCCCAGATTGATGTGACTCGCGGCCGTCACCGTCAGCCCGGGTTCCAGCCAGGACATCACCGGGGCGAATGCGCCGCTGGGTTGCGATGGGGTTTCGCCGTCGGCCGCGGGTGCCTGCGGCAATCCGATGAACTCGAAACCGGTCGGCGTGAGGCGCCAGTAGACCGGCGCGCCACTGGTACGGGAGCGCGCCCGCGCGGATTCCAGCATCGCCGCCAGGCGCAATCCCTCCCTTTCGAGTTGGCTCTGACCGATATCGCGCAAGGCCCATCCGACACCGGCACTGGCCATGGCAATGATGGCGACGACGAGCAACAGTTCGAGCAGCGTAAAGCCGGACGCGCCAGCGCAGGCAAGACGCCAGCGGCTATTGCCAGGAGCCGACATCGGCGTTCTTGCCTTCGCCCCCGGCCTGAGCATCGGCGCCAAAGGACAACACATCGACCTCGCCCTTGAGCCCCGGATTCAGGTACTGGTAGGCCCCGCCCCATGGATCGGCAGGCAGCTTGTCCAGATACTGTTTCCAGTTGGGTGGGACCGGCGCAGTCGTGGGTCGGGTTACCAGTGCAACCAGCCCCTGCTCGGCGCTCGGGTAACGCTGGTTGTCCAGCCGGTACAACTTGAGCGCCTGCATCAGGTTGTTGACATCGGTCCGCGCGGCCACGATCCGCGCATCATCGGCACGTTCGAGCACGTTGGGCACGATCAGCGCCGCAAGTACGCCGATGATGACCAGCACCACCATCAATTCGATCAGGGTGAAACCCCGTTGCACGGTTGCGCGCAACGCGCTGCAGCGGG
>JBKJRR010000136.1:0-7708 GCA_046594635.1 Burkholderiaceae bacterium | reverse complement strand
GGTGCATGCCGCGTTTCGATGGGGACTTTTTGTTCTGTTGGACGGCCATGATCCGCTCCTTGGCGTTGGCACGGCAAACAGTGCCATGCGGGATTAGTCGGAAATTTGCGCGCCACCTTCAGCGCGAAGCCCTCGAGTATAGCCCAAGCCGGGCTATTTTTCATCCCTGCCGGATTTGAGTTTTGCCAAGGCAGCGAAGGCATGGGGCTTGGCCGGGCTTGCCTCGTCAAAGTCGGGGTCGACTGCGGACAAACGTGGCGTCGTCGGACACACCGCATGACTGGGGATCAGCGGCATTGCAAGTACGAGCTCGTCTTCCACCAACTCGCGCAGATTGAACTCTGCCGACTCGACCAGCAAGTCTTCCTCGGAATCGTCGTCCTGGGCGTCAGCCGTCTCCTCGTCAGGAACGAACCGAAAACGCTGGTCCACGGCGATCACCGTCTCGACCGGCTCCAGACACCGCTGGCAGGTCAAAAACAGCGAGGTATCGATCTGCAGGTGCAGCACCAACTGTGCTGCACCGTCTTTGCCACCCCGAAGCGCGCCGTTGACCGACCATCGAACCAAAGTGCCCACACCATCGCCGACACAGTCATGCGCCACCCGAGCAAAGTCTGGCAAGGACGCCGTTCCACGCAATGCTCCCGCCGAACGGGCAAAGGCTCGCACGTCAAGGTGGCTGGTCGGCAAGGCTTGTTCCATCCCTGCAGTGTAAGAGAATCGACGCATGACCCTGGCTCAATCCAACCCACCCCTTATCCTGGCCTCGACCTCCCGGTATCGACGCGAACTGCTGGAGCGCCTGCGCCTGCCTTTCGAAGTTTTTGCGCCCGATGTCGACGAAACGCCGATGGCCGGTGAGCAACCACAACAGTTGGCCTGTCGGCTGGCCATGGAGAAAGCACGCGCCGTGGCGGCGCGCTATCCTCAGGCCGTCGTGATCGGCTCGGACCAGGTCGCCGAGCTGGATGGGCAGCCCCTTGGCAAACCTCTGGTGCATGACGTCGCCGTGCAGCAACTTCAGCGCATGCAGGGTCGACAGGTGGTCTTTCAGACCGCTGTTGCCGTGGTACGCAATGACCGCAAATTCGCCCAGATGGATCTGGCCCGGGTGAAGGTGCTTTTTCGCACCCTGACCCACGCCGAGATCGATGCCTACCTGCATGCCGAACAACCCTACGACTGCGCTGGCAGCGCCAAAAGCGAGGGCCTGGGCATTGCACTGCTCGACGCCATCGACAACGACGATCCGACTGCGCTGATCGGATTACCACTGATCCGCACCTGCCAGATGTTGCGCGCCGCCGGCATGCAGCTGCTGCCAACCCAATGAGCACCGCGCCGGGTCGCTCTCAGGCAAGCTCGCAGCTCAGCCCGAAGAGCGAAACTGCGCCAATGAACCCCGCACCCGGCCGCCTTCTGCTGGTTCCCACCCCGCTGGATTTCGGCTGCGCCGAGCAGGCTGCACTGACATCGGTGCTGCCTGCAGCCACCATTGCCGCGGCCGCCGGACTGCACCACTGGGTATGTGAAAACGCCAAGACCACCCGTGCCTTCCTCAAGCGTGTCGACGCCGTGTGCCCGTTGGTAGCGCCACTGCAGACGCTTGCGTTGCAGGAACTTCCGCGCGAGGTACTCAAGAAGGGCGACCACCTGGTTGGCTTCGACGCACGACCCTTGCTGGCCCCGGCCTCGTCCGGACACGACGTGGGACTGATCAGCGAGGCCGGAATGCCGGCCATCGCCGATCCTGGCGCGTCGGTCGTACGGGCAGCCCATGACCTGGGCATGGTGGTGGTCCCGCTGGTGGGGCCGGTCTCGCTGGTGCTGACGCTCGCTGCCAGCGGCCTCAATGGCCAGAATTTCGCCTTTGTCGGTTACCTGCCGCAGGATGCGCAGGAGCGTGTCAAACGCATCCGGGCACTGGAGACCCTTGCCTTGTCCAGCGGTCAAACCCAGCTATTCATCGAAACACCCTACAGAAATGCTGCCATGGTGCAGGCGCTGGTACAAACATTGGCTCCAGGTACCCGGCTGGCCATTGGCAGCGGTCTGACATTGCCATCAGCCCAGGTGCAATGTCTGGCCGCCAAGGAATGGCCAGCGCGGGGCCGGCCGCCTGACAACGCGACGCCGGCCGTGTTCGCCATCGGCCGCTGACAGGCCCATACGCCGCCCGTTCGAGATCAGCGCTCGCTCAGCGAAGTGACGGCAAGGCGTGTCCGGCGCGCACAGCACCTTCACCGATCGACGCGCCAAAGCGCTTGGCCAGGCGCTCTGCAATATTCTCCCGCCGCGTGTAGTCAACGATGTCTTCAAACTTGACCACCTCGCGCGCCACGTAGTCAAGGCTGCCCAGTTGGTCGGCCAGCCCGAGCTCAATCGCCTGCTGGCCGATCCAGAACAGACCACTAAAGGTTTCGGGAGTTTCCTTGAGGCGTTCGCCACGACCGGCCTTGACCGCAGAAATGAATTGCTGGTGAATGCGATCGAGCATTTCCTGTGTAAATTGCCGCTGGCGCTCCGTCTGCGGACTGAACGGATCGAGAAATCCCTTGTTCTCCCCTGCCGTCATCAGGCGCCGCTCAACGCCGAGCTTGTCCATCAGTCCGGTGAACCCGAAACCATCCATCAGCACCCCGATGCTGCCGACAATACTGGCCTTGTCCACGAATATCTTGTCGGCCGAGACTGCCACATAGTAGGCCGCCGACGCGCAGGTTTCTTCGACCACCGCGTACATCGGTTTGCCGTGCTTGGCCTTGAGACGGCGCAATTCGTCGTTGATGATGCCGGCCTGCACCGGGCTGCCCCCGGGCGAATTGATCAACAGCACCACCGCCTTGGCGCCATCGTCTTCGAACGCGGCGCGCGCCGCATTAAGTACCACCTCGGCACTGGCCTCGCCACCCGACGCGATCTCGCCCTTGATCTCCACCAGCGCGGTATGTGGTGACGACACCTGCGTGGTGGCGTTGTCGCGCACCATGCCAAGCCAGACCAGCCCCACCAGGAAGACCAGCCAGGACAAGCGGATGAATACCTTCCAGCGACGCGCCGTGCGCTGTTCTGCCAGCGCGGCAAATGCGAGTTTTTCCAACGTCGCCCGCTCCCAGCCCGGCGACGCTGCACTGCCCCCCCGCAGACTCTCCGAAGCCCCGAACGGTGGCGTGGGGTTCCGGGAATCTACGTCATTGTGGTCAGTCATATCAAAATTCAACAGGTTTGAGGTTGTACGCAGTATGCCAGCGCACGACGCCTTCGGACTCCAGCAGGCCAATCGATATCAACCCACCACGACACGGTCCACCCAGGCAGACACCCGTGTCGGGTTGGTACATGGCACCGTGGGTTGCGCACATCAGCCATTGCCCGCTCTGGTCGAAGAACCGGTCCGGCTGGTAGTCCATTTCCATCGGCACATGGCTGCAGCGGTTCAGATACGCATGGACGTGACCCTGGTAGCGGATCGCAAAGGCACGGCAGATTCGCCCTTGATAAATCACATCAAACGGCACAGCCCGACCGCTGTCGACCAGATCAGCCGATTGGCACAGATCAACGGGAACTTCGTTATCGATCATGAGACTTCCTGCATGCGGTTCAGTGCGGCTCATGCATTCGCCAGCAGCCAGGCTTCGAGCTCTGCCACGGTATGGGCCACATACAGTGGCTGCAGCGCGGCGAATCCTTCGACAGGGTGGGCGCCGTAGCTCACCGCCACACTGGCGCAACCGGCGTTGCGCGCCATCTGCAGATCATGCGTGGTGTCGCCCACCATCAGGATGCGCTCGATCGCCAGACCGAATTCGCGCGCCAACTCTTGCAACATCAAGGGAGCGGGTTTACCGGCCGTCTGGTCGGCCGTTCGTGACGCATCAAAAAGACCCTGCAACTGGACGGTGCGCAATGCGACGTCGAGGCCGGCGCGGCTCTTGCCAGTGGCCACCGCCAGATAATGACTACGGCGCTTGAGTGCACCCAGCATGGGCAACACACCCTCGAACAGGCTGATTTCATGCTGCCGCGCCATGTAATGGTGTCGATAGCGGGATCCGAGTTCCGGATATCTCTCCTTCGGCACATCCGGCGCAGCATACGCCAACGCCTGCATCAACCCCATGCCGATCACATGCGACGCTGCAAGGTCGCTGGGCACGACACCTCCGACGTCGCGTACCGCGGCCTGGATGCACTGGGTAATGAGCGCCGTCGAGTCAAACAAGGTACCGTCCCAGTCAAAGGCGATCAGGTCGAAGGCTCTTGCTGGATCGCGCCGGCCCTTTTGCGCAGAAGTTGAGTCAGCTTGCATCGGGAAGCACATGCTCGAGAAATTGCGCCAGCTCAGCTGGCAATTCGGCTTGCAGTTGCATCACACTGCCGGTAGTCGGATGACCGAACTGTAACCGCCATGCATGCAGGAACATGCGCCGCAGGGGTACTCGTTCGGTGGCACGCTGCAGCGACTTGTTCAACGCGAAATCACCGTATTTATCGTCGCCGACGATGGCCATGCCCTCGCTGGCCAGATGGATTCGTATCTGGTGCGTGCGGCCCGTCTTGATCGTGACCTCCAGCAAACTGTAGGTACTGCTCTGGCGCGCCACTTTAACCAGACTGAGCGACGGCAAGGCGTCCGGATGGTCGCGCGGCACGACCTTGACCCGGCGTTCGCCATCGGGCAGCAGGTACTTGTGCAGGGATTTGTCCAGCACCTTGAGTTTTTGCGGCCATTGCCCAGCCACCAACGCCAGATAGGTCTTGCCGGTGGTTCGGTCGCGAAACTGCTCCTGCAGGTTCTTGAGCACGCTGCGCTTCTTGGCGACCAGCAGGATGCCGCTGGTTTCCCGGTCCAATCGATGCACCAGTTCAAGAAACCGGGCCTGGGGCCGCGCCATTCGCAACTGCTCGATCACGCCGAAACTCACGCCGGAGCCTCCGTGCACGGCGACGCCGGCTGGCTTGTCCATCACGAGCAGGCCGTCGTCCTCGAAAAGCACCACAAAGTCGCGGGCAGGTGCCGATCCGCCGCCGGCAGCGGCAGCCTCACCCATGGCCTGCGCCTTGGCCTCGGCGCGCTGCGAAGTACGTACCGGCGGCAGCCGGATCTGATCGCCCGCCTCGATGCGGCGTTCGGCACTGACACGGCCCTTGTTGACCCGCACTTCGCCACTGCGAATGATGCGGTAAATATGGGTCTTGGGCACGCCTTTGAGCTGGCGCATCAGGAAGTTGTCCAGACGCTGACCGGCGTCCTCGTCATCGACCAGGAGGATCCTTGCAATTTCCGGTGCCGGGGGTAGATTGCCCCCTATAATGGGTTTCACTAGCGACGCGCTGCAAGTGGTTGATTTGTCTGGAGTTTAGTCGACACCCCACCAACAGCGTCGCTGGCAGGTCGATGCCACCAGTTGCCAGCATGACAGACCGCGGACCCGAGTCCGTGGTGGTCTGACCGGCAAAAGGGTATGCCGACGCCTTGAACCACTGACATGGAATACCCAACGCCGCCAGACAGACTCTGGCGGTCGGATTTGAGCGAAATGATTGTGTTGATGGAAATGATCCTGATGTGTTTGCCGCGCCCGAGGGTGGCGGTTTTGCACGTGGGTCGGCCCATCATGTCTGTGCAGCGGCGGGCCTTAGCCGCCCGTCCCGCGCCGACACCTCACACACAACCGCATCCCCTCGCCCCCATCCCCGTGCCAACGCCCCGACACATGATCTGAGTCCGGGCCCGAGGCAATTTCCATCGGTTCAAAGCGTTCGTCAGGCATCGTTTGCTCGTCATGAGCATGTAATCGGTCAAGAGACCAGAAGGAACCCGAGGCGCTGCAATAAGGCAGCGCAGCGCGGGTTCGATGCAGTAAACAGGAACGCCACCCATGAAACGGATGCTGATCAACGCCACCCAGGCTGAAGAACGCCGGCTGGCCATCGTCGACGGACAAAAACTCCTCGACTACGAAATCGAGATTGAAGGGCGCGAACAGCGCAAGGGCAATATCTACAAGGCGGTAGTGACACGGGTCGAGCCATCGCTGGAGGCCTGTTTTGTCGACTACGGCGAGGACCGCCACGGCTTCCTGCCGTTCAAGGAAATCTCACGCACGAATTTCGCCCAAGGTGTGCAAGCCAACCAGGCACGCATCCAGGACGCCATCCGTGAAGGCCAGGAACTGATCGTCCAGGTCGAAAAAGAAGAACGCGGCAACAAGGGCGCCGCGCTGACCACCTTCATCTCGCTGGCCGGTCGTTATGTCGTGCTGATGCCCAACAACCCGCGAGGCGGCGGCGTCTCGCGCCGGATCGAAGGCGACGACCGGGCCGACCTGAAGGAAGCGCTCGACCAGCTCGAATACCCCAACGGCATGAGCATCATTGCCCGTACCGCCGGCATCGGCCGAAGTGCACCCGAGCTGCAATGGGACCTGAACTACCTGCTCAAACTGTGGAACGCCGTTGATGGTGCATCCAAAGGTGGCAAGGGCGCGTTCCTGATCTATCAGGAATCGTCGCTGGTGATCCGTGCGATCCGCGACTACTTCAACCATGACATCGGTGACATCCTGATCGACACCGACGACGTGTACGACCAGGCGCAGCAGTTCATGGCGCACGTAATGCCCGAACACGCAGCCCGCGTCAAGCGTTACCGTGACGACGCTCCGCTGTTCTCGCGTTTCCAGATCGAGCACCAGATCGAATCGGCTTATGCCCGCATGGTGCAACTGCCCAGCGGCGGTGCCATCGTCATCGACCACACCGAGGCGCTGGTCTCGGTGGACGTCAACTCGGCGCGCGCCATCCGTGGCGGCGACATCGAGGAAACCGCTACCCGTACCAATCTGGAGGCCGCCGACGAGGTGGCGCGCCAGATGCGACTGCGCGACCTCGGCGGCCTGATCGTCATCGACTTCATCGACATGGAAGAAAGTCGCAACCGGCGCGATGTCGAAAACCGCCTGCGTGACGCCTTGCGCCAGGACCGTGCACGCGTGCGATTTGGTTCGATCAGCAAGTTCGGCCTGATGGAAATGAGCCGCCAGCGCCTGCGCCCTGCTCTGAGCGAAGGCGCCTCCATTCCGTGTCCACGATGCGGTGGCTCCGGCCACATCCGCGATACCGAGAGCTCGGCGCTGCAGATCCTGCGCATCATCCAGGAAGAGTCGCTCAAGGACAGCACGGCCTCGGTGCTGTGCCAGGTGCCGGTCGATGTGGCGTCCTTCCTGCTGAACGAAAAGCGCTCGGAGATCGCCAAGATTGAAATGAAGCAGCGCATCAACGTGCTGCTGGTGCCCAACAAGACGCTGGAAACACCGAACTACAAACTGGAGCGCCTGAAGCACGACGACCCGCGCCTGGACAACATCCAGGCCAGCTACAAGATGGCCGACGAGATGGAAGACCAGACCACGGTCACACGCCGCAGCCAGGAAAAGCACAACAAGCAGGAGCCCATCATCAAAGGTGTGCTGCCGGATGCACCGGCACCTGTTGCCGTGCCCAAGCCAGCGCCCGCAGTCGCTCCGGTGGCGCCAGCGCCGACCCGCGCCGTGGCTGCAGCCCCGGCCGAGAAAAGCTTCTTTGCCAAAATCAAGGCGTTTTTTGTTGGCGAGGAAGCAGCACCAGTGGCAGCACCTGCCCGCGACGTGAAAAAAGACGAACGCGGTGAAGGCCGTCGCGACGAGCAGCGCGGTGAGCG
>JBKJRR010000109.1:0-20000 GCA_046594635.1 Burkholderiaceae bacterium | reverse complement strand
GCCCAGCCCGATTGGGAGCGACTGAGGAATGATCTACTTGCCCTTGCGCACTCGGGCAACGCGCTGCCAGCAGAGCCAAGCACGTAGGGTCAGAAGTACGCGGTCAGTGGCAAGCTGAGCGGCCCGAACGGGAAGGCTGAAACCATCAAGACGATCTGGCTTTTGGAGTCCGATACATCTGCGCCAAGATTTCTGACCGCATACCCGGAGCAAACAATGTTCAAACTGCTAGATGCACTTGCGCACGACATACCTGCTGCTGGTCTGCGACGCGGCGACCTTGGGGCAGTTGTGGAGGTGTATGCGCCGGACTCGATGGAACTTGAGTTCGTGGCAGCTTCCGGCCGTACACAAGCACTCATTACACTCGCGGCCGGGGATGTGCGGCAAGTTGGAGATCAAGACCTTATCGCCGTGCGGTCGCTCGCTGAAGCTCATGGCTAACTCGCGTGGGTGCTGGGACAGCAGCGAACAGGTTGCTTTCAAGGACGACGGTACTTTTGGCGGTATTTTTCGCTGATCGACATGGAAAACCCAGTATCCATGCAGGTTGTCGCGTAGGGTTCGATCCCTGCCGGGGCTACGTTTGAGTCTGTCAACGAGGGCGATTTCGATGTGATCCTGAGATCGGCCCGATCTTCAATGGCTTGGGAACGAATGTCCTGCACACGTGGCTGCGGGAATCCGTGCTCGAACGGATGGTCGGCGACACGGCTCAGAATGCCTTCGCAGTCCTGGCGCGTGGGAAAGCATGCATCCCTGGTGTGCTGGTCGTTCCGGCGCCCTGGAGGACACCCTTGATCGGACGTGCCATTCCCGCAGAGAACCGCGGAAAGGGCGCGCAGCCGCGTCCTGCACCAGAGGCCGCTGCAGTGGTTCAGCGCAGGCCGAAGAAACTCAGCAGGAATCCAACCACGACGATGAGGCCTACGATATAGATGACGATGTTCATAACGATGTTCCTTGTGTTTTGATGGTCCCATCGTAGGAGGCCCGGGTCATTGGGCGTGCACGCCTTCACGACGCATTGTTGTAGGACAGAGTCGACTCTGCAGCGGATCGCGCAGGCACTTCGATGGCGCATCCGCACGCCGGGCGCACCCCTGCCGTCAAGTTGGCAGCGTCAAGCTGTCGGGGGTTCCGTCTGCGGCCACTCCTGACGACAATGCCAATGCCCACCACACTTGTTTTGCTGCGGTTCAAGGCGGCCACATGCTGTGACCCAGCCGTTCAGTCAAGGAGGATGTCGTCATGAAAACTGTTTTGATCACGGGCGCGAACCGGGGCATTGGTCTTGGGCATGCGCAGGCCTTCGCCCAGCGCGGCATCGAAGTGTTTGCGACCGCGCGCACGCCCGATACCGCCGATGCGCTGCAGAGCCTGGCGCATGCGCATCCGGGCCGGTTCACGGTGTTGCACTATGACGCCCATGAGCCGGATGCTCCGGCCCGGCTCAAGGCTGCGCTAGCCGATACGCCGATTGACCTGGTGCTGGCCAACGCCGGCGCACGTGGCGAGTCAGGCCAGGCGCTCGGCAATATCCATGTCGAGGGCGTGCTGGATCTGATCCGCATCAACGCGCTGGCGCCTTTGAAGTTGGTCGAGGCGCTGATTTACAACATCACCTTGTCCGAGCGCAAGCTGGTGGCCTTTCAGTCCAGCCAGATGGGGTCGATCGGCAACAATCTCACCGGCGATCGCTACGAATATCGGCTGAGCAAGGTGGCACTCAACATGATTGCCAGAAACGTCGCCAACGATCTCAAGCCGCGCGACGTCACCGTGGTCGCGTTGCACCCGGGCTGGGTGCAGACCCGTATGGGCGGCCAGAGTGCACCGTTGACCGTAGCGGCTTCGGTCATGGGTCAGCAAAAGCTGTTTGACACGCTGACCATGGCGCACAGTGGTCGGTTCTACAACTATGACGGTACCGAACTCCCCTGGTGAGCCTGGATCATTGCGCAACGTGGGCGATCCATCTTGACGCTTGCCCGTGGTCGCAAAGCGCCGCAACACGCCTGCAGCAGGCCCGCCGCGCCGATTACAAGTGAAATATGATCGACGCTCATGGAATATGTACCCGTACCCGTTGACCTGCTGGAGATTGGCAAGACGATTCCGGTCGACCTGTGGGACAAGACCGGCAAGTTGTTGCTGCGCAGAGGCCATAGCCTGACCTCGGAACAACATCGGGCGATGCTGGTCGCACATGAGGCGTCGATGACCGAAAGTGACGCTCTGGCCTGGACCCGCGGTTACGAGCGCATGTTGCAGGCGATGTTGCGCCAAGGCAGCAGTGCCGACGAAATGTCGCGGTTGACGATGCCTGGCGAGATTTCTGAGCGGGACTATCTGGATGAGCCTGATGACCCGCTTGGAGGATGGCTGGATCTGCGCGAACGGTTGCAGGTGTTGTTGTACCAGGGCCATGGCGCCGAGAACGCGCCGAGGCAGATCGAGGGTTTTCACTGCAAGGCGCTGGAGTTGCTGGCCGACGAGCCCGATCAGTGCCTTTTCGTGTTGTTCCAGGCCCTGGCCGATCCCAAGCTGGGTTACTGCGCCAGCCACGCGCTGTTGTGCGCGGTGGTGTGCGAACTCACCGCGATCAAGCTGGGTATGGCCCGGCCCATGCGCAAGTCGCTGTTTCGCGCCAGCTTGCTGATGAATATGGGCATGGCCCGCGCACAGGACATGTTGTCGACGCAAAGCGGCATTCCGAGCGACAACCAACGCATGTTGATCCGCGAACATCCGCAGATCAGCGTGGAAATCCTGCGCATACTGGGGCTGGAAGACCCGGACATGTTCGATATTGTGATGTGGCACCACGATCCCGATGCCTCCGGTGCGCTGGACGCGAATCGGCAAGCACGGCACCTGCTGCGCGTAGTTGACATCTTTGTGGCCAAGTTGGCGGCGCGCAAGACCCGCCTTGCCATGTCACCACTGGGTGCGGCCAAGGCCATGGTGCTTGACGCGTCGGCCGAGACGCCGGTGCTGGGATCAGCCGTGGCAACGGCGGTCGGGTTCTATCCGCCCGGTACCTATGTGCAACTGGTCAACGGCGAGAAGGCGGTGGTTGTTGCCCGTGGCGCGCGGGCCCATGAGGTGCAGGTGGTCAGCATCGTCACTGCTGGCGGCATGCCCTTGGCGCAATACCAGTTCCGCGATGCACGCGAGTCGCGTTTCACGGTGCGCGCGCCCGTGAACGCCGAAAAGATCAAGGTGCAGGTCAATTTCGAACGCGCTTACAAGGCGTTTGCCGACCGGGCGCGCTGAAACACGGGTTGACCCAGGCGCCTGCGCGTGGTGTCAGACGCCGTAAGGCACCCAGATGTTCTTGACCTGACTGGCCTGGCGCAGAAACTCCTGGCCACGGCCTTGGCCCACCTTGTGCCACAGGCGACCCCGCGCACCACTGACCCAGCTGCGCTTGAGGTTGCTGGCCGAAAGCCGCTCCACTTCAGCACATCCCGCGGCATCCCCGTCGTGGCGCCAGACGGCATCCACATCGCCATGGCTGGCCAGCACCGCCGCCAGATCCTTGCCGGCATTGGTGATGATGTTGACCACGCCGTCCGGCAAGTCGGAGGTGTCGAGCACCTGGTACAGGTCGGTGGCCAGCAATGGCAAAGCGGCGGATGGCAATACGACCACCCGATTGCCCAAGGCAATTGCCGGCGCCACCAGCGCAACCAGACCCAGCAGCGGAGCCTCATCCGGGCAGACGATGCCGATCACGCCCAGTGCCTCATTGAGCGCAGTCACGATACCGTGCATGGGCGGCTGATGCACCTGGCCGTCGAATTTGTCGGCCCAGGCGGCGTAATAGAACAAGGTTTCGATGCTGGCGTCAAACTCGCCAGCCGCCTGCTGGCCGGTCTGCACCAGGGACAAGATCTGCACAAAACGATGGCGCTGGGCCTGCAGGTTCTCGGCCAGGAAATACAACACCTGGGCCCGTCCATGGGCCGAACTGCGCTCCCAGCCGCTGGCCTTGCGGGCGGCTTCGACGGCATTGCGGATGTCCTTGCGATTACCCTCGGGCATCACCGCCACCAGCTTGCCACTTAATGCGAGCGGACGGCTGTAACCGCCGTCGGGT
The DNA here is from genome assembly GCA_046594635.1 of Burkholderiaceae bacterium. Lineage (GTDB taxonomy): Bacteria > Pseudomonadota > Gammaproteobacteria > Burkholderiales > Burkholderiaceae_C > CAISIP01. Next base: position 15,895 of record JBKJRR010000109.1, on the reverse strand, counting down.
CGCACCTGCTTGCCACCGATATACAGCTTGGCCGTGCGATCGATCTCGGCCGGTGCGGCCACCAGACGGGACGCCTTTGATGGGCGCGGCCGGGCAGGGCGCTCGTCGTCCTCACGTGGTACCAGATACTCGAGCAGGCCTTCGCGTCCGCCTTCGCGGCCGAAGCCCGACTCACGGTAACCGCCAAAACCGCAACTCGCGTCGAACTGATTGGTGGTGTTGATCCACACCACGCCGGCCTTGAGCTTGGGCGCGATGTCCAACGCCAGGCTGATGGATTCGCTCCAGATGCTCGCGGCCAGTCCGAAGACTGTGTTGTTGGCCAGCTCCACCGCCTCGGCCGGCGTGCGAAACGGCAAGCAGACCAGCACCGGACCGAAAATCTCCTGCTGCACCGCAACGCTGGCACTGCCGATGTCGGTGATCAGAGTGGGCGGATAAAAACATCCCTGGGTCGGCAACTTGGCATCGGCGTGAAAGATGCTGGCGCCGTCCGCGCGCGCCAGTTTCACGTAGTGTTCAATGCGCTCGAGCTGGCTGGTATCGATCAGTGCACCCATGTCGGTCGATTTGTCCAGCGGGTCGCCCACACGTATCGTCGCCATGCGCTGGCGCAACTTGTCCAGAAACCGGGTCTGAATGCCTTCCTGCACCAGCAGGCGTGAACCTGCGCAGCAGACCTGTCCCTGGTTGAACCAGATGCTGTCCACCACGCCCTCGACCGCACTGTCCAGGTCGGCGTCGGCAAACACGATGGTGGGCGATTTTCCACCCAGTTCCAGGCTGATCTTCTTGCCGCTGCCGGCTGTGGCCTCGCGAATCTGGCGCCCGACTTCGGTAGAACCGGTGAAGGCGATCTTGGCGACGCCCGGATGCGCGACGATCTCCTGGCCGGTGGCGCCATCACCGGTGACGATGTTGACAACCCCCGGTGGCAGGCCCACTTCGGCGCAGACATGGGCGAACAGCAATGCCGACAAAGAGGTGAATTCTGCCGGCTTGAACACTACGGTATTGCCGCAGGCCAGCGCCGGGGCGATTTTCCAGGCCAGCATCAGCAACGGAAAGTTCCACGGCACGACCTGCCCCACGACACCGACGGCACGGTAGCTGGCAAATTCGCTATCGAGCAACTGGGCCCAGCCGGCGTGGTGGTAGAAGTGGCGGATCGCCAGCGGGATGTCGATATCGCGTGTCTCGCGGATCGGTTTGCCGTTGTCCAGGCATTCGAGCACCGCGAACAGGCGGCTGTGCTTTTGCAAGGCGCGGGCCAATGCGTACAGATGCCGCGCCCGACCGTGCCCGCCGAGCTTCTGCCAGGCAGGCAGCGCATCGGTCGCTGCGGTCACAGCCGCAGCGACATTCTTCTTGCTGCCCTGGGCGATATGGGCCAGTAAAACGCCAGTGGCCGGGTTGCGGGTCTCGAAGTGCGTGCCGCCGTCGGTCCATTCGCCGTTGATGTACAGGCCGAAGCGTTTGTGTTGTGCGGCCAGCCACTGCAGCGCGGGGTCGGCGGACTCGGGTGAGGGACCGTAGTCCATGGTGGTCAGGAGCTCTGGGATGGTGGGCATGATGGGTAGCGGGGATGGATGTGACGGTCCGGTCGGGTCAAGGCATGGCATGCCGGTGGGCAGCAGAATACCGGCCGGTGACAAAATGCTCGAGCTGGCGTTCGATGTCGGTGAGCAGGCTCGAAGCCCCAAACCGGAACAAGGTCGGTTGAAGCCAGGCATCGCCCAGCTCTTCTTTCATCAGCGTCAGGTACTGCAACGATGCGCGTGCACTTGAAATGCCGCCGGCCGGCTTGTAGCCGACCTGGAAGCCGGTCAACGCCAGGTAGTCGCGGATCGCCCGCACCATGACCAGCGAGACCTCCAGCGTGGCGTTAACGCCTTCCTTGCCGGTAGACGTCTTGATGAAGTCGGCGCCGGCCATCAAACATACCCATGACGCCCGCGCCACGTTGTCCAGCGTCTGCAACTCGCCGGTGGCCAGAATGGCTTTGACATGCGCTTCGCCGCAGGCGATACGAAAGGCCTGCATCTCGGCATAAAGCGCCGCCCAGTCGCGCGTGAGCACATGGCGCCGGCTGATCACGATGTCGATCTCGCGCGCACCCGCTTGCACCGACAGTTCGATCTCGCGCAGCCGGGTTTCCATGCTGGACAAACCCGCCGGGAAACCGGTCGACACCGCGGCAACCGGTATGTCGTATCCCTGAAGCGCATTCACGGCCGGCGCGATCATCTCGTGGTAAACGCACACCGCACCCGTATGCAGGCGCTCAAGCCCGAGTGCGGCCATCAGATCGGGGCGCAGGGGCTGGCGGGCCTTGGCGCACAGTCTCGCGACACGTCCCGGCGTGTCGTCGCCGGACAAGGTGGTCAGGTCCATGCACTCGATGGCGCGCACCAGCCAGGCGGCCTGGTATTCCTTTTTCTGTGAGCGCCGGGCACCCAGCGACTGGACTCGGCGCACAACGGCGTTCTGGTTCACGCGGATGGCCTCGAGCAATGACAGGTCCAGCGGCATTCCGGCGTTGCGGATCAGATGGTTCATGGTGTCTGATTTCAGGAGCGGGAAGAGGGGCCTTGGCCCAGTGTTTGCAGGTAGGCCGGCACGAGTCGCATCAGGTCAGCTGCGCCGACGGCGGCGTATTTCAGGGTCTGTTCATGGGACAGCGCAGTGTCGGACATGCCCTCGGCCAGATTGGTCACGGTGGCGATCGCCAGCACTTTCAGACCACAGTGGCGCGCCGTGATCACTTCGGGTACGGTGGACATTCCCACCAGGTCGGCACCCAGAGTGCGCATCATGCGGATCTCGGCCGGTGTCTCGAAGCTCGGGCCGCTGGTGGCCAGGTAGACGCCTTCGTGTAATGGGATTTTCAACTTGCCGGCGGCACCTTGCAGCAACTGGCGCAGCTCGGCATCGTAGGCGTTGGCCATGCTCATGAACCGAGGGCCGAAGCGCTCATCATTGCGCCCTACCAGCGGGTTGCCCGGCAACAGATTGATATGGTCGCTCAGTGCCATCAGACTTCCAGGGCCGGCGTCGGTGCGCAGCGACCCGGCGGCGCAGGTCAACAGCAGGGATTCGCAACCCATCTTCTGGAACGTGCGGATCGCTGAACTCATGACGTCGGCGCCCTTGCCTTCGTAGAAATGGCTTCGCCCTTTCATGCACAACACGGCCACTCCACCGAGCGTGCCGGCGACCAGCACACCGGCATGGCCGTCGACGGTGGAGATCGGAAATCCCGGCAATTCTCCGTAGGGCAAGGTCACGGCATCCTGGATTTTGTCGGCCAGGCCGCCCAGGCCCGAGCCGAGCACGATGGCGACACGGGGGGCAAAGCCGGGAAGGCGCTGGTGCAACACGGCCCGTGCTGCCATCGGGTTGCCTGAAATGGGTTCGGCAGGTCTCACGCGGGGTGTCTCCTAGATCGGATGGTCATGGGGCGTGGGCACGGGACACGCGTTCAATATGCAGTGCGGCTGACAACGGTGCAGTACTGCTCCTCGCTGCGGCCCTGTCCGCCCAGGACCATTGTCACGCAATTCGTGGCCGCCGCGATCGGTGTCGACCCTCTGAGGTGGCTCGGTTCCGGCTGTGGGGCCATGGCCTGCGCGCCAGTGTCTGTGGCCTTGACGTGCACGCGAAAGATGATGGATTACAGTCAGGCTGTCAGTTCTTACCGCCGCTTGCCGGGCCCATTGCATGAAACAACACCCACATTTCTTTGCATCGTTGCGGGGGGAGTTGTACGACTGGCGTCTGTGGGGCGCCCGCGCTGTGGTAATGGCATTTGCCGCCATGGCCGGTCTTACGGTGGTCGCACTGACCTGGATGAGCGAAACCGCGTTTGAGCATTTCCGGGAAGCGCAGCAGCAGGCCTGGTGGATGCCCCTCTTGTGGACCCCGGTGGCCACGCTGGCCATCGTCTGGGCCACACGCAAGTTCGCGCCTGGCGCGGCGGGTTCGGGAATCCCGCAGGTCATGGCGGCCTTGTCACACGAAGTCACGCCGCCACTACGACATTTTTTCATATCCATGCGCCTGACCGTTTCCAAGATGGTGCTCACCAGCATGGGCTTTCTGGCCGGACTCTCGCTGGGCCGCGAAGGGCCGTCGGTACAGGTGGGCGCCGGCGTCATGCACAGCTGCCGGCATTGGATGCCCAAACACGGCGTGGTGTCGGACCACGGCCTGATGATTGCGGGCGGTGCGGCCGGCATTGCGGCTGCGTTCAATACCCCATTGGGCGGGATCATGTTCGCGATCGAGGAACTGTCGCGCCGACCTGAACAACGCAGCAACGGCCTGATGATGGCGGCGATCGTGCTCGGGGGTCTGATGTCGGTGTCGGTGTACGGCAATAGCAGCTATTTCGGCATCGTCGGCGCGATCCGGGTCGACCGGCTCGACCTGCACATGTTGTGGCCGGGCCTGCTGGTGGCCGTGGCCTGCGGCTTATTGGGCGGACTTTTCTCGCGCTTGCTGATCGTCTCGTTGTCAGGGCAGTCCGGTGACTGGTTCAGTCGCGTGCGCCGCCGTTTCCCGCTGCGCTTTGCCGCCCTGTGCGGCCTGCTGGTGGCCGTGATCGGCGTGGCCAGCCAGGGCACCACCTATGGCAGTGGTTATCTGCACACGCGTGCCTTGCTCGACGGCGTGGACGAGTCTTCTGGGCTGTTCTTCCTGCTCAAGTTTGTTGCCACCTGGCTCACGACCTGGGCCGGTGTGCCGGCAGGCATTTTTGCGCCCTCGTTGGCCATTGGTGGGGGCATCGGAAGCGACATAGCCCAGTACACCTTGGGCATATCGTCGACCACCTTGATCGCACTGGGCATGGCCGGCTTCCTGGCGGCCGTGACCCAGGCTCCGCTGACCTCGTTCATCATCGTCATGGAGATGGTCGATGGCCACGGTCTGGTCCTGAGCCTGATGGCGGGTGCCTTGCTCTCCAGTGGCGTGTCGCGCCTGGTCAGTGCGCCGTTGTATGGTGCGCTGGCCGAGTTGCAGGTGCGCCGGGCTGTGCCCGCGCCGGTTGACGAAGGGGTCCAGCTTGGCGCCGCGAAAGACAAGCCCTCCGACATCCCGGACGAGCTGGCATCGGACGCCAACGCCAAGCCAGCTGCGGACGAGCCCGCAAAGCCGGCCTGATCGGACAACGTTGTTCAGGCGGCGTCGGCGTCAGGCGTGGCCGGCTTGCGCGGACGCCGGCTACGGGTCGCGGTCTTGCGCGCGGGTTTGGCGGCTGGTGGTGGGGTACTGGCTTCGTTGTCCGTTTGCGCTGCCTCGCTGTCGTCCATTTCCCATGGCTGCAGCGGCGCGTTGTGGGTTGGCGCCACATCGCTGATTGCGGGCCCATCAGCGTCCACTCCCACAGATTTTCCGCGTCCGCCACGACCCCGACCGCGACGCGGTTCGCGACGCTCGGGGGTTTCTCCGGCGCGGCTTGTGGCAGGCCCCGCTGCGGTCGCTGCTGTCTCCGATGCGGCTGCATTCTCATCGGGCAAATCGGCGCGCACCGGTGCGCTGGCGCTACGGTATACATAAGCGCCTGACTTGTCGTCGCGGCCAAACTCCAGCAGGCCTCGCGCCTGAGCCTCCTCGAGCAGGTTGCCGAAGGCCTTGAAGCCGTAAACCGACTCGCTGAAATCGGGTTTGCGCCGCTTGATCGCCTCCTTGAGCACCGAGGCCCAGATCTTGCCATCGCCACGCTCGTAAACCAGGGCGTCGAAGGTTTGTACCGCCAGTTCGATGCCGGCGCGCCGGCGCGTGTCGAGTTCGTCCTTGCGCTTCATTTCTTCGGCCGGGGTGCGGCGCGGGGTCTGTTGCGCCTCTGGCCGTTCGCGACGTACCTGGGCGCGCTGGCTCTCGCGCACCAGATCGTCATAGAAGATGAATTCATCGCAGTTGGCCACAAGCAGATCCGACGTGGACTGACGTACACCGACACCGATGACCTGCTTGTTGTTCTCGCGCAGTTTGGACACCAGAGGCGAGAAGTCGGAGTCGCCGCTGATGATGACGAAGGTGTTGACATGCGACTTGGTATAACAAAGGTCCAGCGCGTCGACGACCAGCCGGATGTCGGCCGAGTTCTTGCCCGACTGGCGCACATGCGGAATTTCGATGAGCTCGAAGTTGGCTTCGTGCATGGTGGCCTTGAAAGCCTTGTAGCGGTCCCAGTCGCAATATGCTTTCTTGACCACGATGCTGCCCTTGAGCAGCAGGCGCTCCAGGATCGGCTTGATGTCGAATCGCTCGTGACCGAGATCGCGCACGCCGAGGGCGACGTTTTCGAAGTCACAAAACAGCGCCATGCTGAGGTTGTCGGGGGATGCGGCCATGGATCGTTCTTTCTGTGTTCGTGTCTACAACCCGCAATCATCACATGGAAATCACGCCAGGGCATGGGGTGTGACAGAGTCGGCGACACTGTGGCAAGGTGTCCAGGGCGCCGGGCGGGTAGTTCGGGCACTTGCGCATCAATTTTGTGATCGGACCGACAGGGCAACAGGAGATGGCAGATGAACGGTGATTCCCCCGCCCCTCCCGCAGACGCCACATTGGCGGCGCCGACCCACACATGGGCGTTGGCGCAGGCGCTGATCCAGTCGCGTCAGACCGTGATGCCGCGCCGGCTGACAGCGCCGGGACCTGACGCCGCACAATTGCACGATCTTCTGGCTCTGGCCGCGGCGGCGCCGGATCACGGTCAGCTGACACCGTGGCGCTTTGTCGTGGTTCCGCCGTCTGCGCGCGCGCGGCTGGCCGAGGTTTTTGCACTGGCCCTGACCGACCGCGACCCGACGGCGAGTGAGGAACAGGTGTCGCATGCGCGCGAGAAGGCGCACCGCGCGCCCCTGCTGATGGTTGTAGTGGCCTGTCTGGGGCCCCGCGCGCCGGACATTCCAGCACTCGAGCGTTTGGTCAGCGTCGGTGCCGCGGTTCAGAACCTGTTGCTTGGCGCGCATGCCATGGGCTTCGGCACCGGATTGACCAGTGGCAAGGCTATGGCGTCGACGCGTCTGCGCGCGCTGCTGGGGCTGACCGATACCGAGGTGCCGGTCTGCTGCATCAATATCGGTAGGGTCAGCCGCCACAAACCGCGTCAGGGCAAGCGCCCCACGCCCGCGAGTTTCACCACCGAACTGGGCGGCGCCACGGAAAGTGGTTTCGAGACCCAGGCATGAAGCGCAACCCTTCGCATGCCCGCATGCCATGTCCTTGTGGCAGTGAGCGCCCCTACCCCGATTGCTGTGGCCGTTGGCACGAAGGCCTGGCCGACGGCGTCGGCGCGACTACACCCGAGGAACTGATGCGTTCACGTTACAGCGCCTATGTGTTGGGTCTGCTGGAATATTTGTTGGCAACCTGGCATCCGTCGACATCACCTGGCGACCTGGAACTGGCGCCGATCAAGTGGCTGGGGCTGGAGGTGCGTTGCGCGCAGGCGCAGGGGGACGTGGGCGTGGTCGAGTTCGTGGCGCGCTTGCGCGAACAGGGGCGCGGCCAGCGCGTGCACGAGGTCAGCCGGTTTGTGCGCGAGAACGGCTTTTGGTATTACATCGACGGTCAACCGCCGGTGGGTGCAGATGAACCCTCGTTGGATTAGACTGATCCTGTAAAAGGCACAGCGGCGCAGGGGTCGCCAACGCCGGTTTTGTTCCATCAACGGAGGTTTTCATCATGGGCTGGCATAAAAAGCTGCTGAGGGTCAATCTGAGTGCAGGCACTTGCGTGTCCGAGCCTTTGAACCTGGAATGGGCGCAGGCCTATCTGGGCCAGCGGGGTCTGGCCACCAAGTACCTCATGGAGGAGATCGATCCGGCGATTGACGCCCTGTCGCCGGACAACAAGCTGATCATCGCGACCGGCCCGCTGACCGGCACCATGGCAGCCACCGGCGGACGCTGGTCGGTCGTGACCAAGGGAGCGCTCACCGGTGCGATTGCCTGCTCGAACTCCGGCGGCCAGTTTGGCGGCGAACTCAAGCAGGCCGGCTGGGACATGGTGATCATTGAGGGCCGTTCGCCGAAGCCGGTCTATCTGTACATCGAAGACGGCGTTGCGCGGCTGATGGACGCCAGCGATCTGTGGGGCAAGACCGTCTGGCAGACCGAGCCGGCCATCAAGAAAGCCCACCAGGACCCGCTGATCCGCGTGGCGTCCATCGGGCAGGCCGGCGAGAACGGCTGTCGTTATGCCTGTGTCGTCAACGACATGCACCGGGCAGCCGGACGCTCGGGCGTGGGCACCGTGATGGGCTCGAAGAATCTCAAGGCGATTGCCGTGCGCGGAACCGTGGGCGTGACGCCCGCCAATCCCAAGGCCTTCATGACCGCGGTACAGGCGGCAACCAAGGCACTGGCGAATAACGAAGGCCGAAAGTCGCTGACCCGGTTCGGCACCATCCCGATGATGGACGTAACCGGTACCTTCGGCGCCTTGCCCACGCGTAACAACCGCGAGGTGCAGTTCGAAGGCCTGCTCAAGATGAACGCCAGTTTCATGAACAAGCCCAACGCGAACGGGCACACCAACCTGATCCGCAACGGCGCCTGTTTTGGCTGCACCATCGGTTGCGGGCGTATCTGCCATATCGACCCGACCCATTTTTCGGTCAAGGACAGACCCGAATACCACGGTGCCTCCGGAGGACTGGAGTATGAAACTGCCTATGCACTGGGAGCGGCTGTCGGTGTCGATGACATGGATGCGGCCACCTTCGCCGGCTTCCTGTGCAATGAATACGGCATGGACCCGATCTCGCTGGGTGGCACGATCGCGGCGGCCATGGAGTTGTTCGAACTCGGCATCATCACCGAGAAGGAAACCGGCGGCATTTCGCTGAAGTTCGGCGATGCCAAGGCCATGTGCCAGTTGGCCGAGATGACCGGCAAGGGCGAGGGCTTCGGGCGCGACATTGCCCTGGGCTCCCGGCTGTTGTGCGAAAAATATGGCCACCCGGAATTGTCGATGGCGGTCAAGGGGCAGGAGTTCGCCGCGTATGACGGGCGTGGCATGCAGGGCATGGGTCTGGCATATGCCACGAGCAACCGTGGCGCCTGCCACCTGCGCGCCAATCCGTATGGGCACGACTTTGGTTCCACCGAGATCGCCGGCAAGGCCAAGGTCGTCAAGGAATCGCAGGACTTCATTGCCGCCATTGATTCGACCGGCCTGTGCTCGTTCACCAGCCATTGCGGCGTGACCGAGGAGCTTTATGCCAGCCAGATTGACGCGGCGGTTGGTGGCGGCTGGACCGCAGCGCGCATGCGCGAGACCGGTGAACGCATCTGGAACATGGAGCGGCAGTTCAACCTGGCGGCGGGCCTGACGAAGTTGGACGACACCTTGCCCGGGCGCTTGTTGACGGAGCCCGCACCCAGCGGAACGGGCAAGGGTCTGGTTGCGCGGATTCCCGAGATGCTGCCCGAGTATTACCAGTTGCGCGGCTGGACCGCCGACGGCGTACCGACTCCGGCAACGCTGGTGCGGTTGGCGTTGATGTCGCAATCGGTGCCAGCATAGCAATCGCGCGCGGCGCGCGAGACCCGCTGGCGCCGAACTCAGAGGTAGATTTTTTGCAGCAGTTGCATCAAGGTCTTGCGCTGGGCCGGCGTGAGGCGGTGTGTGCGCGCAATCTCCAGATCGCTGGCGGCCTGTTCTGCCTGCACCATGACGACGCGACCTTCTTGCGTGGGATGCAGGCCGAGCGCGCGACCATCGTGCGGATGGGGCTGGCGGCTCACCAGGCCGCGCGTCTCCAGCGACTGGATCAGTCCGACCAGGTTCGGTGGCAGCAGATTGAGCGTCGCGCAGAGCTGGCGCGACGTAATTCCCGGATTGTGGTGGATGACCGACATCACCGAAAAGTCCACCGGGCGCAGTTTGAACTCTGCCATGCGCTCGAGAAAGCCCTCGATGATGGTGAGCGACGCACGCCGCACGTTGTAGCCAACAAGCGACTCCAGGAAATCGGTGTCGACCCGATCGACCGGCTTTGCGCAGGTGTCCGTCAACACCGGTTGCGCGGGATCGTTGTCAATCGGGGCAGGGCGGCCAGGGTCCCTGGCTGGCGGGGTTGACGTGCGGGTGCGTGCCATGCGCGCTATTATCCCGACAGGGCGTCAGCCTTGGGCGTTGCCACCGGGCTTGACGATGAAATGCAGCCTGCCGTCGTGCAGGGCCGCCACCGTGTCGGCGCGGTGCGTGAGCACGGAGCGCTGGTTGATCGAGCCCTTGTCCGTGATCTCACCCTTGTCGATGGTGGGTGGCTGCGACAACAGGCACATGCGCGCAATGTGACTGGCGCTGCCGGTGCTGCCGGCGGCCAGGTCGTTGACAAGTTTCTGAAAGTGCGCCAGCACCGGCCGCGAGGCCAGCACGTCGGACATCGGTGCGTCGGCGCCCAGGCCGCTCAGACCGCGCACAGCCTGCGTGGGAAACACCATGGCGCCGATTTCCCCGAGATTGATGCCAGTGAGCACCACATCCTGGATATAAGGCGCGCCAGCGGCGATGATCTTGCCGCGCAGCGGTCCGACGCTGACGAAGGTGCCAGTGGCAAGCTTGAAATCCTCGGCGATGCGGCCGTCGAACTTCAGACCCAGATGGACATCGGTCTCATCGATCCATTGGACCGCGTCGCCGCTTCTGAAGTATCCCTCGTCATCGAATGCTGTGGCGGTATCCGCGTCATTGCGCCAATAACCCGGCGTGATATTGGGGCCGCGATAACGGACTTCGGTCTTGCCGTCGATGTCCACCAGCTTGAGTTCGAGGCCGGGTGTGGGCACGCCGAGGTCGCCCGCGCGCACATGGGGATTGGTCACGAAAATGGCGAACGGGCCGGACTCGGTCATGCCCAGGCCGGTGGTCATGACGATGCGCTGGCCGATCTCGCGCTCCTCGCTGTCAAACAGACTGTCCCAGACCGGCTGAGCGAGCCCGGCGCCAGCATAGAAGAACATCTGCACACGCGACAGCAGTGTCTTGCGCAGCAGGTCGTCGGTCTTCATCGCATCTGCTATGGCCTCGAATCCGGTGGGGACGTTGAAGTACACCGTGGGCGCGATCTCGCGCAGATTGCGCAGGGTCTCGTGCATCAACGCGGGCGTGGGTTTGCCGTCGTCGATGTACAGGGTGCCGCCGTGAAAGACGACCATGCCGAAGTTGTGATTTCCGCCGAAAGTATGGTTCCAGGGCAGCCAGTCCACCAGCACCAGCGGTTGCGTGGCCAGCACTGGCATGGACTGGGTCATCTGCTGCTGGTTGGCGCACCACATGCGATTCGTGTTGACGGCCGCCTTGGGCATCTTGGTCGAGCCGCTGGTGAACAGGAACTTGGCGATGGTGTCGGGCCCGGTCGCCGCCATCGCCTGATCCACCGCGTCAGTGGCTAACGTGGCGCACAGGTCGGCGAACGATGTGACAACGCGGCTTTGCACCGAGCCTTCGTGCAGCACGACTTCGACGTCATCGCCGACGGTGGCGGCAATGGCTTTCGCGTAGCGTGCGTCCTGGGCGAACACCAGGCCCGGCGTGACGGTACGCAGCACATGCTTGAGCTTGTCGTAGTCGACGCTGACCAGCGAATAGGGAGGGGAAACCGGTATGAATGGCACACCGGCGATCAGGCAACCCAGTGCCAACAGCGCGTGCTCCAGGCTGTTTTCGCTCAGGATCGCAACCGGACGTTCGGCGTTCAGGCCTCGGTCGACCAGCGCTTGCGCGATGTTGCGGGCGCTCGACCAGGCTTGGGCGTACGACAGATGCTGCCAGCCACCCAGACTGCCATCGGCGCTGCTGCAGCGACGTGCCATGAAAGTACGCAGGGGTTCAGCTTCGGCCCAGTGCCGCAGCCGGTCCGTCATGCGCTCGGGATAAGCCTCAAGCGCCTGGTCCGCCCGCAGGTAGTGGGTGCCAGGCTGGCCGTCGCGCAGATGTACGCGGGTGACGCCGAAAGTGAGGGGGCGAAAGGCCGATGCGCTCATATTTGACTCCTGCATAGGGTGTTTGTAGCGGGTGACGCGCCGACGGCCATAGTCGATTCCCGTGTGCAAGTTGCTGGCGCGACCGTCATTCGTTGCGCAGAGCCGCCGCAGTCCTGGGCTGCGTCATGGAATCAAGTGGACTTCTGCACCTTCGCGGCTTTGCCGTCCAGGAAAGCGCGCACACGTTCCTTGGCCTCGGGTGCCGACTGGGCGATGGATGCCATCAGCGATTCGGTGAAAAGTCCGTGATCGGCCGGCTGCTCGGCGATTCGCGGCAAGGCGTGTACCAGCGCGTAGTTGGTCAGCGGCGCATTGGTGGCAATGCGGGTGGCCAGCTCGATCGCCTTTTCCAGCGCCTGGCCCGTGGGTACCAGGTATTGGGCCAGGCCCACGCGTTCGCCATCCTGCGCGTTGTAGACACGGCCCGTCAGCATCATGTCGGTCATGCGGGCCACGCCAATCAGCCTGGGGATGCGCACCGATCCGCCGCCGCCCACGAAAATTCCGCGCGTGCCTTCGGGTAGTGCGTAGAACGTGGTCTCGTCGGCCACGCGGATGTGGCATGCGCAGGCCAGTTCCAGCCCGCCACCGACCACCGCGCCATGCAAGGCCGCGATCACCGGTACGCGGCCAAATTGCACGGCGTCCAGCGCCACGTGCCAGCTGCGGGAGTGGTGCATACCTTCGCCGGCGTCGCGTTCCTTGAGTTCGGACAGGTCGAGTCCGGCGCAGAAGTGATCGCCGTCGCCTTCGATCACGGCGGCCCTGGTCTGCGAAGGCAGGTTCTGGAACACGTCGCGCAAGGCTTCCACCAGCGCGTCGTTGAGCGCGTTGCGCTTGGCCGGGCGGCGCAAACGCACCACGGCCACAGCGCCTTGCATATCCAGGCCAAGGCCGTTGCGTGCAGCACGTTCAACAATGGGGTTGCTCATCGGTTGTCCTTGGATGGGGCAGGTTGCTGTTGGTCATAAGGTTATCATTGATAACTATATGGCAAAACCGATTCCGACACCGATACGCACACCATCTGTTGCAGCCCCAGTCGGATTTACAAACGGTTGCGGCGCGACGAGCCGTATGACACCGCCTTGGCAGCGATCGACTGGATGACGCAGCCAGCGATGTGGCCGGTGACTATGGTCAGGGCACCAGCAACGAAGCGGGCGACTCCAGCAGACCGCGCACCACCTGAATGAAGCGCGCCGCATCCTGTCCGTCCACGACACGGTGGTCAAACGAAGAGGACAGATTCATCATCTTGCGCGCGACGACGCTGCCGCCCACCACCATCGGCCGAAGGACGATGCGGTTCACGCCGACGATGGCCACCTCTGGCGCGTTGATGATCGGGGTTGACACGATCCCGCCCAGCGCGCCCAGGCTGGTCAGGGTGATGGTCGAGCCGGTGAGCTCGTCGCGGGTAGCACGCCCGGAGCGTGTCATCTCGGCCAGCCGGGCGATGGCGCGCGCGTGGATCCACAGATCGCCATCCTGGGCATGGCGCAACACCGGCACCATCAGGCCGGCATCGGTCTGGGTCGCAATGCCCAGGTGGACGGCGCTGTGCCGCGTGATGATGCCGGTTTCGTCGTCAAACAACGCATTGACCTGCGGGAAGTCTGCTACCGCCAGCACCATGGCGCGGATCAGGAAAGGCAGCAGCGTCAGCTTGCCTCGGTCGTCTCCGAACCGGGTGTTGAGCTGCCCGCGAAGTGATTCGAGATCGGTGACGTCGCATTCCTCGACGTAGGCGAAATGCGGAATCCGGCGCTTGGAGTCCTGCATCTTCTGTGCGATGCGACGGCGCAGCCCGATGACCTTGATGGCCTGCAAATTGTCCTCGCCTGCGCGTGTTTTCCCGGCCTGCGCCGGCACAATGCTCGCAGCGTCTTGCGTGCCATGGTGCGCGGCAAATGCGTCCAGGTCAGCTTGCAGAATGCGGCCGCCGGCGCCACTTGCGCCTACCAGGCCCAGGTCGACGCCCAGTTCCCAGGCGCGCCGGCGCAATGCTGGCGATGCAATGGGTTTTTCGTTCGGGCTGGACGGGGCCGAAGTCTTCACCGGTGCGGATTCAGGGGCAGCTGCAGCGGGTGCCGCGGCCTGCTTCGAAGGCGCCACCGCCTGGGTGGTTTCCTTGGCAGCTGCAACCGCAGGTGCGGGTTTGGCAGCGGGGGCGGATTTATGGGTGGCAGGGCTTGGGGCTGGTGCCGCAGGCGCTGCATCGGTTGCGCCACCGCCGTTCGTGGCGATGTCGATCAACGTCGCGCCAACCGCAAGTACCTCGCCCACCTCGCCGCCGAGCCGGGCGACCTTGCCCGCCACCGGCGACGGTATCTCTACCGTCGCCTTGTCGGTCATCACGTCGGCCAGCACCTGGTCTTCTGCCACCGTGTCGCCGACCTGTACTCGCCAGGCCACGACCTCGACTTCGGTGATGCCTTCGCCCAGATCGGGCATGCGAACGGTATGCACTGCCATGGTCAAACCTCCATCGTGCGTTGCAGCGCCGCTGCGACACGCGCGGGCCCGGGAAAGTAGGCCCATTCCTGGGCGTGCGGATACGGTGTGTCCCAACCGGTGACGCGTTCGATCGGCGCCTGCAGGTGGTAGAAACAGTGCTCCTGCACCAGAGCGATCAGTTCGGCGCCGAATCCACTGGTGCGCGTGGCTTCGTGCACCACGACGCAGCGTCCGGTTTTCTTGACCGACGCGACGATGGCGTCCAGATCCAGTGGCCAGATACTGCGCAGGTCAATGATTTCGGCGTCGATGCCGGTCTCTGCCACCGCCGCCTGCGACACATACACCATGGTGCCGTAGGTCAGGATGGTCAGGTCGGCGCCTTCGCGAAACACCGTCGCGCAGTCCAGCGGCACGGTGTAGTGACCTTCGGGGACATCGGCCAGCGGATGGTCCTTCCAGGGCGTCGCCGGCTTGTCATGATGGCCGTCGAACGGCCCGTTGTACAGCCGCTTGGGCTCTAGAAAAATCACCGGATCGTTGTTTTCGATGCAGCTGATCAACAGGCCCTTGGCGTCATACGGGTTGGACGGCATCACGGTACGCAGGCCGCTGACATGGGTGAACAATGCCTCGGGGCTCTGGCTGTGGGTTTGACCGCCGTAGATGCCGCCGCCACAGGGCATGCGGATCGTCAGTGGCGCGGTAAAGTCGCCGGCCGAGCGGTAGCGCAGGCGGGCGGCTTCCGACACGATCTGGTCACAGGCCGGATAGAAATAGTCAGCGAACTGCACCTCGACCACTGGCCGCAGCCCGTACGCCGCCATGCCGATGGCTGTGCCAACGATGCCGCCCTCCGAGATCGGTGCATCGAATACGCGCGAGCGGCCGTACTTTTTCTGCAGGCCGTCGGTGCAGCGGAACACGCCACCGAAATATCCCACGTCCTGCCCATAGACCACAACGTTGCTGTCGCGTTCGAGCATCACATCCATCGCCGAACGCAGTGCCTGGATCATTGTCATTTGCATGGTGTTCAGCCTCCGAGCAATTCACGGCGTTGGCGTTGCAGATGTGCGGGCGGATGCTCGTACACATCGTCGAACATGGTGGCCGCATCGGCCAGCCGACCACCTGACAATGAGCCGAAGGCTTCGGCCTGTTTGAGTGCTGCGGCGACCTGCGCATCCAGTTCATTGCGTGTCGCCTCGTGCTCCTCGTCGGACCATGCGCCCAGGCCTTGCAGATGCTGGCGCAAGCGCGCGATCGGATCGCCGAGCGGGAAATGCGCCCAGTCGTCGGCCGGCCGGTAACGTGCGGGGTCGTCGGACGTCGAATGCGCTCCACCCCGGTAGGTCACCCACTCGATCAAGGTCGGCCCCAGATTGCTGCGCGCGCGCTCGGCGGCCCAACGCGAGGCTGCGTAC
>JBKJRR010000028.1:0-2898 GCA_046594635.1 Burkholderiaceae bacterium | reverse complement strand
CCGAACGGTATCTGTACCGGGAGAAGGCTATTTATAGGCAGGTGTACAAAGGCTTATAAAAGAATTGACACTTTCTTGTGTTTGAGTATATTGACACAACAAAGTGTCATTTATCATTGACACCATGTCAAAGGAGTCGATGTATGAGCCTTTTTTTGCGCACCGAAGAGTCACTTCAAATCCACTTTGATCGTGCGGCAGACCCACTCTCACCCCCAAGACTGCTCGCGGCAATGCGCCATGCCGTGTTCTCTGGTGGCGCCCGTATCCGGCCGCAATTGGTGATTGCGGTGGCGATTGTTGGCGCTGACCGAAAACTGACCCACTTAGAGGGGATGTGCTGATCCAAAACTGACCCAGGTGTTTTACTGGCTCTGCCTGAATTTTAGGCAGGAGCAAAAAGGTGATCACCATGGAAATTTTGGGAAGAATCAAGCGGCTGTATTTCCGCGACAAGAAGTCTTTGCATGAGATCGCGCGGCTCACGGGCCTGTCGCGCAACACGATCCGCAGTTGGGTACGCGAACCTCAGGCAGAAGAAGCCTTGAAATACGTTCGCCAGGACATGCCCGGCAAGCTCAATGCCTATCACGTGGAAATAGAACAGGCGCTCAAGGCAGATTCACACCGTACGAAACAAAACCGGCGCACAGCCAAAGCCCTGTTGACGCAAATTCGGGCAAGTGGCTATACCGGCGGCTACAGCCAGCTCACAGCATTCGTGCGTGAATGGCGCGGCAAGGGGGGCAAGGCGCTGAAGGCATTCGTGCCGCTGCTGTTCGAGTTGGGCGAGGCGTTCCAGTTTGACTGGAGCGACGAGGGCATGGTGGTTGGCGGGATCTACTACAAGCTGCAAGTGGCCCACCTCAAGTTGTGCGCCAGCCGTGCGTTCTGGCTGGTGGCATATCCGAGTCAGGGACACGAAATGCTCTTTGAAGCCCATACCGGTTCATACCGAAACGCCCTCGCGATCGACATGCATGTCGATGTGCACATCGGCGTAGGGGCACAACACGCCGCCAGCGTCATCGCGCTCGACCAATCCCAGTTCGGCCAGCACCTGAACATCTTCGTGGACACGCTTGACGTCGCGGCCGACCTTCCGGGAAAGCTCGCGCACCGCCATGGCGCCCTGCCCCTGCAGGGCAGAAACCAAGGCCCAGCGACGTTCGGTGAGCCTGCCAAAGAAGGCTCCCGGACTCTCGAAGTTCAGCGTCTCGCCCTGGTATCTGTCGGCCTGAGCAGCCTTGCCCGCGCGCCGCACGGCGGCACGCCAATCGGGCGATAAGGTGATAGTGAGCGTACGTGGTGGTGTTGTCATGGCATTCTCCTTGCTGCATCCACTGCGGCGATGAAATCCTCCACCAACACTTCGACCGTGGTGAAGGTGTATGGCAACTCCCGCCCATGTAAATGGCAGTGATCGCCTTTTCCGCGTTCATTGTCGAATCCAACCACCCGCACACCGTCCACGGCGTAAACCGCACGATACTTGTAGCCAAGTTCGGTCGGCGGAATCGGTTGCGGCAATCGCCAGACCACCAACTCCATCACGCCACCATCCTCGGCAACGCTCTTGAAGCGGGTGATCAGTTCGGCCTTCATGTTGACAATTGTGCCAACAGATACCTGTGTTGGCAAGTTCGCCAACAGGCATCAAACTCGACTCGCATCGATGGGTTGAAGGGTGAATATCGGGGAACCGATGTAGGCAAAGTCCAGGGTCGTCGCCTTAAGCCCCCATTCCGCGAACTTTACAAGGGGGAACTGAGAACCCTCTGACAGTGCCAACAGCCGATTGCGAGGCTGCGTACGTTCGACAGCAACTGTCATCCAACGATTCTTCGTTCGATGGCCGGCAATAGATCGCGCCACGATAATTCCAGAATATCAGACGGCCGAACCATTCAACGCCCGATGGCGATTTGGATATTCATCAATGCAAAAAGACAGTCCATCATCCGACCCCGACCTCTGCGCCCACACCCCCATGATGCAGCAGTATCTGCGCATCAAGGCCGAGCACCCGGACACATTGGTGCTTTACCGCATGGGCGATTTCTACGAGTTGTTTTTTGCCGACGCAGAAAAAGCTGCACGCCTGCTCGACATCACACTGACTCGCCGCGGCCAGTCGGCCGGCGAGCCGGTGGTGATGGCCGGGGTGCCGTTCCATTCGGTCGAGTCCTACCTGGGCCGACTGATCAAGCTGGGCGAGTCAGTGGCGATCTGTGAACAGGTTGGCGACGTCGCCACGGCCAAGGGACCGGTCGAACGCAAGGTGGTGCGGGTCATCACACCAGGTACGCTGACTGACGCGGAGTTACTCTCGGACAAGGCCGAGTCGGTGCTGATGGCCGTGCACCAGGGACCACGCAACCAGTGCGGCCTGGCCTGGTTCAGCGTGACGCAGGCACAGCTGCAGTTTGCGCAATGCAAGCCGGACGATTTGCCCGACTGGATCGCCCGCATCGACCCCAGCGAACTGCTTTACAGCGCCGGCCTGACGCCGGCATTCGAAACCCGTCTCAAGTTATGGTGCGCTACCCACGGCGTCGCGGCGACGATACGCCCGCAATGGCAGTTCGATCCGGCACTGGGTCAGCGCAAGCTGCTGGAGCTTTTCAAGGTCGCCAGCCTGGCCACCTGGAACGCACAGGATCTGCCGTTGGCACAGGCCGCTTCGGCCGCACTGCTCGGATACGCCGAGCACACGCAGGGCCAACCGCTGAGCCATATTCAGGGCATCGTCGTGCAGCAGCAAGACGACCTGGTGCATTTGCCACCGACGACCCGGCGTAACCTGGAGCTGACCCAGACGCTGCGGGGCGAATCCTCGCCCACACTGTGCTCGCTGCTCGACACTTGCCTGACCGGCATGGGCAGTCGCCTGCTTCG
>JBKJRR010000126.1:0-12033 GCA_046594635.1 Burkholderiaceae bacterium | reverse complement strand
CCCAGCAGGTTCGGACGCCCGAACTCGTTGTTGAATGCTGCACCACCCAGCGGACCTTCCATCATGATCTGCAGGGCGCTGGCGATATGCGCCGGCTTGCCATAGGTGCCGGCATCGCCGTGGAACGCCAACTTCGAGACGCTGAAGCCTGTCAGGCCGGCCTTGGGGCGCGATCCGCGCCCGGTTGCACCCTCGTCGCGGATCTCGCCACCGGCACCGGTGGCGGCACCCGGATACGGCGAAATTGCCGTGGGATGGTTGTGGGTTTCCACCTTCATCAGCACGTGCTGCAGAACCTGCGACGCCACATAGGTCTGTGGCGCCTCGCCACTGGCGGACGTTCGCCCGCCCGCGACAAAGCGCTCCACTTGAGCGCCCTCCATGACCGACGCATTGTCCGAGTACGCAACCACCATGCGCTGCGGATGGATCTTGTGGGTATGGCGGATCATGCCGAACAGCGAGTCGGGCTGGGCCACGCCGTCGACGGTGAACTGCGCGTTGAAAATCTTGTGCCGGCAATGTTCGCTGTTGGCCTGCGCGAACATCATCAGTTCGACGTCAGTCGGATTGCGCGCAAGCTGCGTGAACGCCTGTACCAGGTAGTCCATCTCGTCATCGGCCAGCGCCAAGCCGTGGGTCTTGTTGGCCAGCTCCAGCGCGGCCTTGCCAGCTCCCAGCAGATCGATCTGCTCGAGTGCCGGCGCGACCAGTTCGGTGAACAGGCTGGAGGCGTCGGCCCGGCTGTACAGCGCACTTTCGGTCATGCGGTCATGCAGAGCGGCCGCCAGCATTTGCAGTTGTACTGGCGTGAGCGTTGCCTTGCCCAGCATCGGCGACTTCAATCCGATCCGGTATTCCAGGATGCGCTCGATGCGGTGCACATTGAGCGCGCAGTTATGAGCAATGTCGGTGGCCTTGGACGCCCACGGCGATACCGTGCCCAGACGCGGCGTGACCACCACCAGGGGGCCATCGGTGGCGCCGGTATAGGGTTCACCGTAATGGAGCAAGGCCGCGAGCTGCTGCTGCAATTGCGCCGACGGCACCTGATCGGACCAGACGAGGTGCACAAAGCGGGCATCGAGACGCACCACACGGTCGTCGACGCCCTGCAGACGCGCCAACAGCTGTTGAGCACGGAATGGGCCAAGCGCGTTCGCGCCTTCGTAGGAGGTGATGGTCTGGGTCACGGATTGGAATACCGGATTGGAGTGCAAAAGGTCGCGACGGAGAGGGGGCGCAGGGCATCGCTCTGGTGTGGCGGAGCCGGTGCCGCGATTTTACCGGGCCTGCGGTGGGATAATTGACACATGACAATTACCTACAAGGACGAGGCCGGCGTTGCTGGAATGCGGGTCGCCGGACGGCTTGCATCCGAGGTGCTGGACTATCTCACACCCCATGTGGTGGCTGGCGTGTCCACCAACCATCTCGACAAGCTGGCGCATGACTACATCACCCAGGTCCAGCAGGCGATTCCCGCGCCGCTGAACTACCGCGGTGGCGGCAGCATACCCTACCCCAAGTCGATTTGCACCTCGGTCAACCACCAGGTCTGCCACGGCATTCCGAACGACAAGTTGCTCAAGAAAGGCGATGTGCTGAACATCGACGTCACCGTCATCAAGGACACGTGGCACGGCGATACCAGCCGCATGTTTATCGTCGGCGAGACCTCGATCGCCGCCAGGCGGTTGAGTAACATCACCTACGAAGCCATGTGGCGCGGCATAGCCATGGTTAAACCCGGTGTGCGGCTGGGTGATATCGGCTGGGCCATCCAGAAATTCGCTGAAGCGCAGGGTTTCAGTGTGGTACGCGAGTTTTGCGGCCACGGCATCGGCCAGGTCTTCCATGAAGAGCCGCAGGTTCTGCACTATGGCAGGCCTGGTACGCTCGAAGAGCTCAAACCCGGCATGACCTTCACCATCGAGCCGATGATCAACGCCGGACGCAAGGAAATCAAGGACGGCCCCGAGAAAGATGGCTGGACCATCGTCACCAAGGACCACTCCTTGTCCGCCCAGTGGGAGCACACCGTGCTGGTGACGCCGACCGGTTACGAGGTCATGACCCTGTCGGCCGGCAGCCCAGCGCCGCCAGACTTCATTCATGGCTGAATCCCCCCTGTCCGACGCATCGCCGATGCGAGCGGTGCAGGGTTTGCGCGATGATTTCCGCACGCAGAAACGGGCTTTGCTCGAGAATATCCGCGCCAGTGTGGCGTCGACACGCGCCGTCGGTAAAACCCTGACCCAACTCTCCAATCTGGCCGACAAGACGCTGCGCACATTGTGGGAACAAGCCGGCCTGAGTGGCCCGTGTGCGCTGGTGGCGGTAGGTGGATACGGCCGCGCCAAGTTGTTCCCGCACTCCGATGTCGATGTGTTGCTGCTGTTGGCCGACGATCAGAAGCCGGAGGACGACAAGCTGCTGCTCTCGCGTATCGAGACCTTCATCGGCAGTTGCTGGGATACCGGTCTGGAGATCGGCTCTTCGGTCCGGACCGTGGCGCAGTGTGTGTCCGAGGCCGCCAAGGACGTGACAGTACAGACCTCGGTGCTCGAGTCGCGCCTGGTGGTGGGCAACCGGGTCTTGTACGCCCAATTGTGCGAGCGCCTGGGTCATGAGATGGATCCGCGCGCATTTTTTGTGGCCAAGACGCTGGAGATGCGCCAGCGCCACAACAAATACGAAGATACACCCTACGCGCTGGAGCCCAATTGCAAGGAATCCCCGGGCGGGCTGCGTGATCTGCAGATGTTGCTGTGGGTATCCAAGGCGGCAGGCATGGGGCGCAACTGGGACGAACTGGCCCGTACCGGCCTGGCAACACCTTTCGAGGTGCGCCAGATCAAGCGCAACGAGGCGCTGATGCGGCTGATCCGGATGCGTCTGCACCTGATTGCCGGGCGCCGTGAAGACCGCCTGGTATTCGACATGCAGACCGCCGTGGCCGAATCGTTCGGTTACCGCACACCCGAAAGCGGCACCGTGCCGTTCTCGGTCGGAGTCACCGAAACCTCGGTCAAGTCGACCCGACGTGTCACAGTGGTGCGCTCCAGCGAGGCCTTGATGCGCCGTTATTACTGGGCGGCCAAGGCGGTCACGCAGCTCAACCAGATTGTGCTGCTGAACATGGAGGAGCGCCTTTACGGCGCCTTCGAGCAGCCCCGACCGCTGAACGCCTGGTTCAACGTCAAGGCCGGCATGATCGATGTGGTCAGCGACGACATCTATGTGCGCGAACCCCATGCGATCTTGCAGACCTTTTTGCTGTACCAGACCAGCAGCGGCACCAAGGGACTGTCCAGCCGCACGCTGCGTGCGCTTTACAACGCGCGCGGGGTCATGGACGCCAAGTTCCGCAACGACCCGATAAACCGCGCCACATTCCTGGAAATCATCATGCAACACGATGGGGTGACCCATGCGATGCGCCTGATGAACCAGACCTCGGTGCTGGGACGTTACCTGTGGGTGTTCAGGCGCATCGTCGGGCAGATGCAGCATGACCTGTTCCACGTCTATACGGTCGACCAGCATATTCTGATGGTGCTGCGCAATGTGCGGCGCTTTTTCATCGTCGAGCATGCCCACGAATACCCGTTCTGCTCGCAACTGGCCGCGGGCTGGGACAAGCCCTGGATCCTGTACGTCGCCGCGCTGTTTCACGACATTGCCAAAGGCCGTGGCGGCGACCATTCCAAACTCGGCGCCACCAGCGTTCGACTGTTCTGTCGCCAGCATGGCATAGCCCGTGATGACGCGCGCATGATGGAATTTCTGGTGCGCGAGCACCTGACGATGAGCCACACCGCGCAAAAAGCCGATCTCAGCGACCCGGATGTGATCATGCGGTTTGCCCAGCGTGTGGGGGATCAGCGCCACCTGACCGCGCTGTATCTGCTCACCGTGGCCGATATCCGCGGTACCTCGCCCAAGGTCTGGAACGCCTGGAAAGGCAAGTTGCTGGAGGACCTTTACCGCTACACCGCGCGAGCGCTTGGTGGCGAGGTACCCGATCCCCAGGCCGAAATACAGGCGCGCAGGCGCGACGCACTGATCAGGATTGCGCTGTATGCCCTGCCCCACGACGCACACAAGCAGTTGTGGGACACGCTGGACGTGGGTTACTTCATGCGCCACGACTCCGCCGACATCGCCTGGCACACGCGTCACCTGTCACGCCATGTCGGCACCGACCGGCCGATCGTGCGGGCACGCCGCTCGCCGGTGGGCGAAGGGCTGCAGATTTTGGTCTACACGCGCGACCAGAGCGACCTGTTCGCACGCATCTGCGGCTATTTCGACCATGGACATTTCAGCGTCCTGGACGCGCGCATTCACACCGCACGCAACGGTTATGCGCTGGACAGTTTCCAGGTCGTGACGTCGGCCATGCCGGATCACTACCGCGAACTGATCAACATGGTCGAGTCGGGTCTGGCCACGGCCATCGCCGCCACCGGAGCGTTGCGCGAGCCAGGTCGGGGCCGGGTGTCGCGCAGGGTGCGCAGTTTCCCGATCACACCCCGTGTCACCCTGCGTCCTGACGAAAAAGGCCAGCGCTGGCTTCTCAACATCACGGCCAGCGACCGGGTTGGTCTGTTGTACGCGGTTGCGCGCGTGCTGGCGCTGCACCAGGTCAATCTGCACCTGGCCAAGATCGCCACGCTGGGGGAAATGGTGGATGACACCTTCCTCATCGACGGCCCGCAGCTGCAACACAATCGCGACCAGATCGAGATTGAAACCGAGCTGCTACAGGCCTTGTCCTGATGACACCGACACCTGGTCGGACGAACGGGACTGTTGTCAATCGTCCTGCGCCGCGTCAAGCCCGGGAAACAGCACTTCGGTGAAACCGAAGCGGCTGAAATCGCGCACCCGCATCGGGTACAGGACACCGACCAGGTGGTCACACTCGTGTTGCACGACCCGAGCATGGAATCCGTCCACCGTTCGTTCGATCGGATCCCCATACTGGTCGAACCCGGCGTAATGCAGACGGGCGTGGCGCGGCACGATGGCGCGCAGTCCGGGTACCGACAGGCAACCTTCCCAATCGTCCTCAAGCGCTGGCGCACCAGGAGCTGCCTCCAGTGGCGTAATCACCGGATTGATCAGTACCGTGCGGGGAATCGGCGGCGCATCCGGATAACGCGGACTGACGGCACCGGTACCGAAGATCACCAGTTGCAAGTCGACACCAATCTGCGGCGCTGCCAGTCCGGCGCCGTTGGCAGCAGACATGGTGTCCAGCATGTCGCTGATCAGCAGATGCAGTGCTTCGCTGTCGAATTCGGTCACGGGAGGTGCGACGCGCAGCAATCGCGGGTCGCCCATTTTCAGAATCTCACGTATCGCCATCGAGCAACTCCTGTAGTCGGGTTTGGTCAATCACTGTCACACCGAGCGCCAATGCCTTGTCCAGCTTGCTGCCAGCGTCGGCACCCGCCACCACATAGTCAGTCTTCTTGCTCACTGAACCGGCCACCTTGCCGCCAGCCGCCTCGACCCTGTCCCTGGCCTCGTCACGGCCCATGGATGGCAAGGTGCCGGTGATGACCAAGGTCTTGCCACTCAAGGGGCGCGCAGCGACCGGCGCCGGCGCGCCCTCTTCCCAAAACAGCCCACAGGCGCACAATTGCTCGACCACCTCCCGGTTGTGCGCCTGGGCGAAGAAGGTCCGGATGCTTCTCGCCACGATCGGACCCACATCGGCAACTTGCAGTAACTGCTCTTCGCCGGCGTCCATGATCGCAT
Source organism: Burkholderiaceae bacterium (assembly GCA_046594635.1). GTDB lineage: Bacteria > Pseudomonadota > Gammaproteobacteria > Burkholderiales > Burkholderiaceae_C > CAISIP01. The sequence goes on along the minus strand of JBKJRR010000126.1, from coordinate 6,261 downwards.
CCAGACTGCCGAAATGGCGCGCCAGTTCCTTGGCCGTGGCTTCGCCCACATGGCGTATGCCCAGGCCATAGAGAAAACGCTGCAAGGTCGTGTGTTTGGATTTTTCCAGCGCATCCAGTATGTTGCGCGCCGACTTGTCAGCCATGCGCTCCAACCCGGCCAATGCGCCCAGTCCGAGCCGGTACAGGTCGGGCAAGGTGTGCACCACCTGAGCGTCGACCAGCTGATCGACCAGCTTCTCGCCCAGACCCTCGACCTCGACCGCCCGGCGCTGCGCAAAATGCAGGATCGCCTGTTTGCGCTGCGCGGCGCAGAACAAGCCGCCGGTGCAACGGTAATCAACCTCTTCAGGCTCGCGCACGGCTGCGGAGCCGCAAACCGGGCAGATCCTGGGCATGGTGAACTCGGGCACATCGCTGCTGCGCTTGTCGACCAGCACGGACACGACTTCAGGTATCACGTCGCCCGCCCGGCGCACCACCACGGTGTCACCCACCCGCACATCCTTGCGGCGCGCCTCGTCCTCGTTGTGCAAGGTGGCATTGGTAACTGTCACGCCGCCCACAAACACCGGCGCCAGCTTGGCCACCGGCGTGAGTTTTCCAGTGCGCCCGACCTGTATCTCGATACCGAGAACGGTCGTCATCTGTTCCTGCGCAGGGTATTTGTGCGCCACCGCCCAACGCGGCTCACGCGTGACAAACCCCAGGCGCTGCTGCAGTGCCAGCGAATTGACCTTGTACACCACACCATCGATGTCGAATCCGAGCGAATCGCGCTGGGCGCCAACACGTGCGTGGTAGTCGACCAGCGCCTGCGCGCCCTCGGCCAATGCCACCAGCGGACTCACCGGAAAGCCCCACAGGCGCAGTTGCTGCAGCATGCTGTAGTGATCGGCAAAAGCCGGCCCACCGTGCTCCGGCGCCGTGAGCTGGCCCAGACCATAGGCAAAAAAACTCAGTGGGCGCCGGGCCGCGATGGCCGGGTCGAGCTGGCGCACCGCACCAGCGGCCGCATTGCGGGGATTGACAAAGGTCTTCTCGCCGCGCTCGCCGGCGGCGATGCGCTCGCGCTGGGCGTCGTTAAGGCGATCGAAATCGTCGCGCCGCATGTAGACCTCGCCGCGCACCTCCAACACGGGCGGCGCATCCGCCGGCAGGCGCAGCGGCACCTGGCCGATGGTACGAACGTTCTGGGTCACGTCTTCACCGGTTTCGCCATCACCACGGGTTGCAGCCTGCACCATCACACCATCCTGGTAACGCAGGCTCATCGCCAGCCCGTCGAACTTGGGCTCGGCCACGTACTCGACCGGCCCATCCTGCGCGGACAAGCCGAGCTCGCGCCGCACCCGTGCGTCGAAGGCGACGGCGCCGCTGGCCAAGGTATCGGTCTCGGTCCGGATGCTGAGCATGGGTACGGCATGGCGCACCGGCGCAAAACTGTCAAGCACCTTGCCGCCCACACGCTGGGTTGGCGAGTCAGCGCGCAACAGGTCGGGACGCCGCGCCTCGATCGCCTGCAACTCCTGAAACAGCGTGTCGTAGGCCGCATCTGCAATGGTCGGTGCATCGAGTACGTAGTACGCGTGTCCATGCCGGTTCAGTTCGGCGCACAGGGCCTGGACGCGCACGCTGTCGGCGTCACCGGAATTATCAAGGTCTTTGCGTGTCTTCTCGTTCACGAGAATTCCCCGCCGGGCCGCACCACACCCCTGGTCACGAGAACAGGCGTCGAGCCAATGCCGAACCGGCGGCCAGATCGCGCTGCTCCAGTGTGTCGTACAGGCCCTCGAGCTCACCACCAATGGCATCCATGGCGTCACGCGGCAGCACCTGGCCGTTGTCATCGGTGATGATGCCATCCATGGCCTGCGCCATGGCCTGGGCCACGTCCCGCAAACGCACGAACGGCTGTTCGGAGCGCTCGACCTGGGCCACGTCCAGCCCCAGTGACACCTGGCGCACCGCAGCCTGTGCCGGATCGTCGGCCAGTGCAGCCTGGGTGTCGAACAACAGGCTGAGTACCGGCGGCATACCCGCCGCGGTGGCCGGCAACACCATGCGGCCGGGCAAGGAACCGGCAATGAAACCCAGCCGCGCGGCTTGCTGCTGCACATATCCCGGGCTCCAGGCGGCACTCTGGGCGCGCAAGGTGAAACCCAGCTGTGCATCGTGGCCGCTGGCGAACTGATCGAGCTCTCGCGCCCGCGCGACTTCCTCAAGCATGTCCGGGAAGTCGGCGGTGCCACCAATCGCATCGCACAAGGCCTGCGTCTTGGCGACAAACTCGGAATACTCTATTTCGTTGAGTGCGCCGGAGCGGTTGGCCAACTGCACGCCGGCCTGCAGCGCCTCGTAGCGCTGGCCCGCCGCCGGCGACTCCCAGTGCCGCGTCTCGCTGTTGAGTCCCTCGACGGCAAACGGCTTGCTGCCGACGCGCCGTGTCGATGGCATGGACGCGACGACGGCCTCGCCGTGCAATTCGGCTTCGAGTGCGACCGGCGCGATCACGTCGATCAATGCATCGATACCCGGCTTTTTTTCCCCTGCCGGGTACAGCGGCGCAGGGGGTACCTCGAATTCATCCGCATCAAGCCGTGGCTCGATGGCTTCGCCTGGCTCGGTGGGTCGATATTCATCGGCGCCGGGTTGGGCCTGGCGCGGCGCAACCCGGCGCGCCGACCAGGCACCGTGGGCCACCACAGCGGCCAAAACCAGGCCGCCGGCGATCGCAAGACCAATTTGCAGGGTACTCATGAGTTCAGGTCAGTTCGGCCATGGTGACCGCAGCGTCCATATCAACTGCCACAATACGTGATACGCCTTGTTCCTGCATCGTGACCCCGATCAGTTGTTGCGCCATCTCCATGGCGATCTTGTTGTGACTGATGAACAGAAACTGGGTTTCCCGGCTCATGCTTGTCACCAGTTTGGCATAACGCTCGGTATTCGCGTCGTCCAGCGGCGCATCGACCTCGTCGAGCAGGCAAAACGGCGCCGGGTTGAGCTGGAAAATGGCGAACACCAGTGCGATCGCAGTCAGGGCCTTCTCACCGCCGGAGAGCAGATGGATGGTCTGGTTCTTCTTGCCCGGGGGCTGCGCGATGACCTGAACCCCGGAATCCAGGATTTCCTCACCGGTGATCACCAGCTTGGCGTTGCCGCCGCCAAAAAGCTCAGGGAACATCTTGCCGAAATGCGCGTTCACCGTGTTGAAGGTACCCGAGAGCAGTTCGCGCGTCTCGCCGTCGATCTTCTTGATGGCGTCTTCCAGCGTGCTCATGGCTTCGTTCAGGTCAGCCGACTGTGCATCCAGAAACTGCTTGCGCTCGCGCGCCGTGGTGAGCTCGTCGAGTGCCGCCAGATTGACCGCCCCCAGCGCGGCAACATCGGTGTTGAGCCGATCGATGGACTGTTGCAGACCACTCAGACGTACATTGCCTTGTTCGATCGACAAGCGGATCGGTTCGATCTGTGCACGCGCGTCATCGAGCATTTGCTGGTATTGCTCGCAGCCCAGGCGGGCCGCCTGTTCCTTGAGTTGCAGATCGGTGATCTTCTGGCGCATCGGATCGAGCGCGCGCTCGAGTGTCAGGCGCCGCTCGTCGCTGGCACGCAGTTTGGCCGTCAGGTCGTCGTATTCGCTGCGCCGCGCGCCCAGCGCCTGCTCGCGCTCGAGCTTGACGGCCAGTGCACTTTGCAGGCCCGCCTGCGCGGCCACATCGCTGAGCCGGGCAAATTCCTGAGCCGCGCCCACCTCTTCCTGCGCAATGGATGCCGACTGCTGATCCGCGGTTTGCATCGCGCGCGCCAGTTCGGATTGCCGTGCACCCAAGCTGCGCAGCGCGAACTCGGCTTCCTGGGCCTGGCGCTCGACACTGCGCTGCTGTTCGCGGCTTTCCGCGAGCGCGCGTTCGGCATGGATCACCCGGTCATCGAGCTGGGCGTGGCGTTCCTGCGAGTCCGCCAGTTGCATGTCGAGCTCTTCAAAGCGAGCGTCCGCCGTGACCCGTCGCTCTTGCAGGTCTTCGATCTGGACATCGATCTCGGTCAACTCACCGCTGAGCTGGGTATCGCGAGCGCGCGCCTGTTCGGCCAGCTGGCGCGCGCGCAAGGTCTCTACCTGCAGGGCATGGGCCTGGCTTTGCAGCTGCGCGGCATCGCGTCGCAGCTGAACCAGGCTTTGTGTGGCTTCGGCCAGTGCGGCCTCAGAGCGGGCCAGATGCTGGCGGCTCTGCTCGCAGATCAGGACCTGTGCGCGCAGCTGCTTCTCCAGGTTCTCGATTTCCTGCGCCCTGGCCAGCAAGCCGGCGCGTTCGGAATCGGGGGCGTAGAAGTCGACACTGTGCGCACTCACAGCGTGCCCGGCCGGTACAAAAATCAGCTCGCCGGGTTGCAGGCGCACGCGCAAGGCCATGGCCGCCTCGATGTCGGGAGCGGTATAACAATTCTTCAGCCAGCCGCGCATCACGGCTGCCAGACCGGCATCGGCCAGTTCGAGCAGATCCGACAGGCGGGGCAACTCGGTGTTAGCCTGGGAACTCGATGCATCCGGGGGGCTGAAAAATACCAGCTTGGACGGCGGCGCTTCGCCCACGAAAGCACGCACCATGTCGAGCCGCGACACTTCCAGCGCACCAAGGCGCTCGCGCAGTGCTGCTTCCAGCGCATTTTCCCAGCCCTGGCGCACATGGATGCGGGTCCACAGGCCGGCCAGCGTATCGAGACCGTGCTTTTGCAACCAGGGTTGCAGCTTGCCATCGGTCCGGACTTTCTCCTGCAAGGCCTTGAGCGCCTCCAAACGCGCGGACAAGGACGCCTGCTGGCTGGATTCGGTGTTGACGGCCTGCTGGTGGTCGCGCCGCGTTTGTTCCAGCACGGGCAGACCGTCCTGTAGTTCGTGCAGCCGCGCGTCAGCCACCGAAGCAGCTTCCCTGGCCTGCTCCCACTGGGACTCAAGACCCTGCAGCTGGGTCTCGTCGGGTACTTGCAGCGAGCGCTGATCGGCCGCAAGCCGCTCGCGGCGGGTCTCCAGCTGACGCGACTGTTCCTGCACGCTACGCTGCTCGGCCGCCAGCACCTGGATCTGCTGCTGCACCTGTGCGACCACCGCACGCTGCTCGTTGGCCTGGTGTTGCGCAGACCGCGCGGCTTCCTGCAACTGCGGCAATTGCTGGGCATGGTCCTCGACCTGCGCCGACAGGATGGCACTTTGCTCCTGGCCCTGCTCTGCCGTCAGCGACAGTTCACCGAGTTCACGTTCGGCGTCCTGTTTGCGCGTGATCCACTGCGTGGCCTGCTCTTTCAGGCTGGCCAGCCGCTGCTCGGCGCGTTGGCGTCCTTCCACGACATAACGGATCTCGGCTTCAAGCCGGCCGACCTCGGTGCTGGCCTCGTACAACGCACCCTGGGACTGATTGACCTGGTCGCCCGCCGCATAGTGCGCCTGACGCACTGTCTCCAGTGCCGACTCGATCTGGCGCAAATCCGCTGTCTGGCTTTCCATGGCGTTGATGGCACTGTGCACATCGAGCTTTACGCGTGACTGATCGGACAGGGCCTCGGCCAGCTTGAGGTACCACAACTGGTGCTGGCGCAGCGTGACGTCGGCCTGCATGGTCTTGTAGCGCTGCGCGACCTCCGCCTGCTTTTCCAGCTTGTCCAGGTTGTTGCCCAGTTCGCGCAGGATGTCCTCGACACGGGTCAGGTTCTCCCGGGTATCACTGAGCCGGTTTTCGGTCTCGCGCCGGCGCTCCTTGTATTTGGAGACGCCGGCCGCCTCTTCGAGGAAAAGCCGCAACTCTTCCGGCTTGGATTCGATGATGCGGCTGATCGTGCCCTGGCCGATGATGGCGTAGGCACGTGGCCCCAGGCCGGTGCCCAGGAACACGTCCTGCACATCGCGCCGCCGCACGGGCTGGTTGTTGATGTAGTAGCTGCTGGTGCCGTCGCGCGTCAGCACGCGCTTGACGGCGATTTCGGCAAACTGGGCCCACTGGCCGCCGGCGCGGTGGTCAGAGTTGTCAAACACCAGCTCGACGGAGGAGCGCGAGGATGGCTTTCGGGTGTTGGTGCCGTTGAAAATAACGTCCTGCATCGACTCGCCGCGCAGCTCGCTGGCCTTGCTTTCGCCGAGCACCCAGCGCACCGCATCGATGATGTTGGACTTGCCGCAGCCATTCGGACCGACGACGGCCGTCATGTTGCTGGGCAGGTGCAGCGTCGTCGGATCGACGAAGGATTTGAAGCCGGAGAGCTT
>JBKJRR010000141.1:0-2962 GCA_046594635.1 Burkholderiaceae bacterium | reverse complement strand
CGGTCACGGCAGGCCCGCCTTCCGGAATTCGCGCTCGAGCAGGTTACGCAATGGCATCGGACTCGGATACAGGATCCAGTTGAGGCCTGCGAGTTGGGCAAGGCGCCTCCGATCGCGCCGATGCGCAGCCGCCCACCCTTGCCGGTCAGCACGCACCGACCCCATTCGTTGGCCTGCACCCCACGCTTGGAACGCGCGAACAGTCGGGCATCAAACGTGGCCTCGATCTCATGAAGCATCGTGGTCGCCCCAGGCTGGGTCATGGCCAGCCTATCCGCAACTTGGTGCAGCGAGCCCGCCTCGTCCAATGCAATCAGACATGGCAGTGGCTTGAATCACAACTGGGAGCTGATGGACTGCAAGCTGGGCGACTTATCAATAATCTTTGGTTATCAACAGATGGCGATATTTCATTATGCACAGATGCTGTCCGATCTCAATAATGTCGGAGTTTCATAGGGAAGTCTGCAAGAGACGGGCGGATCATCGCAAGCCATGGATTAATTTTGGAGACATATCATAGAGTTATCACCTAAGGGTTTTCCCGGTGCGCCAGAAACCGGTCCGATGCGTCGCCAGATGTTTATGGCGCGTCTTGGAGCCGTGATGGCGACAGCTGTCTTGATGGCATTGCCCATGGCGGCTGTGGCCGCCTACCCGGACAAGCCGAATTAATCAACTCAAAGGAAATCTCGTGATGCAACCCCGATGGTTCAGACGCCTTGGCGCACTTTTGGCGATTTGTCTACCGGTGCTGGCCAGCGCCCAGTATCCGAACAAGCCGGTGAAAGTGATCGTGCCCTACCCGGCCGGTACGGCAGCAGACGCGCTGGTGCGCTTGGTCGGGGAGCGCCTGGGAGCCGGACTGGGCCAGCCGATCGTGATAGACAACCGGCCTGGCGCCGGCGGCAACATTGGCGCCGAAGCGGTCGCCAAATCACCCAATGACGGCTACACATTGCTGCTGGCAACGGTTGACCATGCCAGCAATCCGAGCCTGTACCGATCAGCCGGTTATGACCTGGTGCGGGACTTTGTGGGCGTCGCTACGCTCGCCCGGATTCCCGGCCTGCTGGTAGTCCCGGCCGACTCACCCGCCAAAACCGTACAGGAACTGGTCGCGCTGGCAAAGGCCAAGCCGGGCAGCCTGAATTTTTCCTCGGGCGGCAATGGCAGCCAGGCCCACTTTGGTGGCGAGCTTTTCAAGCAACTGGCGGGCGTGGACGTGGTCCATGTGCCTTACAAGGGTGGCCCGGATATGGTGCTTTCGCTGCTCTCGAGCCAGGTCGCATTCGCCTTTCCGACCTTTGTCACGGTATTGCCGAGCGTGCAGGCGGGCAAGATGCGTGCGCTGGCCGTTACCAGCGCAACGCGAAACCCCAAGCTGCCTAACATACCGACCATGAAAGAGGCGCTGGCGCCAGGATTCGAGCTCAACGCCTGGTTCGGCATCCTTGCGCCGACCGGTGTTCCGGCAGACGTGGTGGTACGTCTGAACTCGGAAATCAACAAGGTCTTGAACGACCCGGCGATGCGGGACCGCTTGCAGGCCGATGGCACTGCGGTGTTCACCAGCACACCCGAGGAGTTCGCCGCGCTGATGAAAAGCGATTCGGCACGCCTGGCGGACATCGTGAAGAAATCAGGCATCCGGATCGACTGAAGCCCTACCCTTGAATGGGTGGGCGGACAAGAACTCACATGCTCGGAGCAGCCATGCCAATTACCGCGCCTACCCGCGACAGTTCGGTGCGAACGTCTTTGCCTCTTTCATCGCTTGCGCTGGGTGCTTGATCACTGGCCATCATGCGTAAGGACCTGCATCTAGCGTCTGCTTCGATCTCTCTGCGGGCAGGCGGGCTGGACCTGGCGCTGCAGGATGGCCGGCTGGTAGACATCCGCTGCGCGGGTGTGGAGGTATGGCGCACCGTCATGTTCCTGTACCGCGATCCGGCGTGGGCAACACCGCGCCACCTGGTGACAACCCGCTCAGTCGACGTGCACGAGGATGGGTTTGCACTGCGACTCGATGGCGAATGCCCCGCGGTGCCGGCGATCCGCTGGAACGCCGACATACAAGGCTCTGCGGATGGCCGTATCCGATACAGCGTCGAGGTCGGCGTCGCCAATGACCTGCTGACCAGTCGAACGGGCCTGTGTGTGCTGCATCCCGCGTCGGTCGCGGGCACCGCGCTGGAGGTTGAACACGTCGACGGCCGAGTCTCGCGTACCAGTTTTCCCGAACGCATTTCGCCCTGGCAGCCGTTCACCCAGATCCGCGCGCTGCGGCACCGTTTTGCGCCGGGCGGATGGGCCATCTGTCAGTTCGACGGTGACGATTTCGAGATGGAAGATCAGCGCAACTTTTCTGATGCTTCGTTCAAGACTTACAGCCGCTCGAACTTCATGCCTCGTCCTTTTCGAATGGACGGCGGAACCGTATTGCGACAGTCCGTAACTTTGTGGCTGGACCAGCGGCCGCGCCGCAGCCGCAGCCGCAGACCTGTTGCCGACGAGCGGATGCAGGTGACCGTTTCAACGGAAAGGGACGGCAAGTTGCCGGCAATGCGACTGCTGGCATCAACGGACAGGCCGTCGGACCGGATCGATGCGCAGACACCCTTGCATCTGCGCATCGATCTTCGTGGGTGGTTGCCAGCAACTGCGCAAGCTCCCTTGTCGCTCACGCATTTTTTCGCGGGCGTCGGTGTCCCGTCCCGCCTTGACCTGGTACTGGCCGACGATGGCCATGCCGAAGTAGCCTGCATGACCTTGGCCGAGGCATGCAGAACGCACCGGGTGACGGTGGGCGAATTGGCCGTCTTCCCGACAAGCGGGCGTGCAGTGGACGCCGCAAGGAACTACTTTCCCCATGCGCGCATCGGCGGGGGGACTCCCTACTTCTTTACGCAACTGAACCGGATGGTGCTGCCGCCGCGCGTTGACTTTGTAACTTATACAA
>JBKJRR010000245.1:0-3239 GCA_046594635.1 Burkholderiaceae bacterium | reverse complement strand
AACAAGGCCAGGTCAACGGCCAAAGTCAATTTTCAGTTTCGCGACATCAGGGCGAAAACGGCGACTGACACCGGCGACCTTGCCCACTCGCAAAGCCTCCTCGGGCACAAAAAGCGGGACATGACGGAACACTATGTTCGCCGGCACAGCGGCCAGCGCGTGAAACCGTTACGTTGATAGCGCACCGGTCTACCATCGCCAGGGATGGCGATAGCGGCCGCTGCCCAGCATGGCGAATCCACAAAGTATTTCTTTATGATGCGTCACGGAAATTGACATTTGGGTTCGAAGTGACCCCGGCATGCTCGATGCTCTGAAAGATCGCAAAGGATCGACGCGCGACTGGTGGTCATCTTCTTCCTGATAGGCAGGGTACTGGGGCCCTGTCGCGCGAAGGCGCGCGGGGTGGGGGTCTGGGGGTAAAGCCCCGCAGTCCAGGAGGCCGCCGACGGCCGGGCCGTAGGCCAGTGTCCACGGTTCAGTTCCTTCGGCGAGGTCGGAAATCAGACCGGTTCAAACAATCGGCGGCCTATATTTCGGTCGCGCGTCGCCGCGCCCCTGATGTTCAGACAGTGGTTCATCACATTGGTAAATCACTTCCCCGGTCTCGTAGTCGGTGATCGTTTTTGAATACTGATCGTTGTCCCTATCGATGATCCGAACCTCTCGCACAAGCTTCTGGCGATCGCGGGAGAAAACAGGCACCGCGCGGTCTTCAATGAATGGACGACTTTCGCCGGCACGCTTAACCTTCACGCCAACTTCATCGCGGACGGTTATGGATTCGTGAATGGAACAGTTGAAGTTTCGCAAACTCGATCCGCATGCAGGACACCACGCCTGAGCTACTGGTGTGTCCAGCGTGGTGTCGATCAAGGCGCCACAAGCAGAACATTCGGCATTGTTCATGCATATCTCCCTGGCTATTTGTAGAGACGATCGCAAATTTGTAGAGCGGTCAATCAGCTAAAAACCGTGCCAAACCGCATGGATACTGGAGGCGCGACCCGGAGTCGAACCGGGCTAATCGGATTTGCAATCCGGTGCATAACCGCTTTGCTATCGCGCCAAACTTCCTTGCGGTTTGCCGGTGTCGTGCATCTGGCACGTCACCGACAAAAAAGGGAAGCCTGGGCTTCCCTTTTTATGGAATGTGGAGCGGGAAAAGAGTCTCGAACTCTCGACCTCAACCTTGGCAAGGTTGCGCTCTACCAACTGAGCTATTCCCGCGTTTCAAGCCTCGAAGTATATAACAACTTTCGGGGTGGATTGCGCGACGCTTGCAATTTTTTCCCCTGCACCTGACCCGGTCTGAACGGCTCTCAATGCTTGACTGACCGCTCTCCTGCGGCAAGCGGCTGGGCCACTACTGCCGGCACTGCTGCCGACACCGCCGCAGCAGCTGCGATCTCTTCGTCCGTCAACGGGACGGGCATCCGCACCAGGGCAACCTCAAGCACCTTGTCGATCCAGCGCACAGGCACAATCTCCAGCCCGTTCTTGACGTTCTCCGGTATTTCCTGCAGATCCTTGGCGTTCTCTTCAGGGATCAGTACCGTCTTGATACCACCACGCAGGGCCGCCAGCAGTTTCTCCTTCAGTCCGCCGATCGCCGTAACTTCACCGCGCAAGGTGATCTCGCCTGTCATTGCCACGTCGCCGCGCACAGGGATGCCGGTCAATGCCGACACGAACGCCGTCGTCATTGCCGCGCCCGCACTCGGACCGTCCTTGGGCGTAGCACCATCGGGCACGTGGATGTGAATGTCCTTCTTCTCGAACACATCGTCCTTGATGCCCAATCGCGCCGCCCGGCTGCGCACCACGGTACGCGCAGCCTCCACCGACTCCTTCATCACGTCGCCCAGCGAACCAGTACGGGTGATGACACCCTTGCCCGGCATCACCGCGGCTTCGATGGTGAGCAGGTCGCCGCCGACCTCGGTCCACGCGAGTCCGACTACCTGGCCAACCTGGTTGTTGTCTTCGGCACGGCCATACGTGTACTTGCGTACGCCCAGGAAATCGTTCAGGTTGTCCGGCGTCACCAGTACCGGCGCCGTCATCTTCTTGAGCTGCAGACCCTTGATCACCTTGCGGCAGATCTTGGACAGGTCACGCTCAAGCGAACGCACACCGGCTTCGCGGGTGTAGTAGCGCACGATGTCACGCACCGTGGCCTCACTGATCGCGAGCTCGTTGTCCTTGACACCGTTGTTCTTTAACTGCTTGGGCAGCAGGTAACGGATTGCGATATTGGTCTTCTCGTCCTCGGTGTATCCCGACAGGCGGATCACCTCCATGCGGTCGAGCAAGGCCGGCGGAATGTTCATCGAGTTCGACGTGGCAACGAACATCACGTCGCTCAGGTCGAAGTCGACCTCGACATAGTGGTCGCCGAACTTGTGGTTCTGCTCCGGATCCAGCACCTCCAGCAAGGCGCTGGACGGGTCACCGCGGAAATCGGTTCCCAGCTTGTCAATCTCGTCGAGCAGGAACAAGGGATTGCGCGTGCCGACCTTGGACAGGCTTTGCAACACCTTGCCCGGCATCGCACCGATATAGGTGCGGCGATGGCCGCGGATCTCCGCCTCGTCCCGCATGCCGCCCAGCGCCACGCGCACGTACTTGCGACCGGTCGCCTTGGCGATCGATTGACCGAGCGAGGTCTTGCCCACGCCCGGAGGACCCACCAGGCACAATATGGGCGCCTTGACCTTGTCCACGCGCTGCTGGACCGCGAGGTATTCCAGGATGCGGTCCTTGACCTTGTCCAGGCCGAAATGGTCTTCGTTGAGCACGCCTTCGGCGTTGCCCAGATCATGCTTGATCTTGGTCTTGCTGCTCCATGGCAGGCCGGTCAGCACCTCGATGTAGTTGCGCACGACGGCCGCCTCGGCCGACATTGGCGACATCAGCTTGAGTTTCTTGAGCTCGCCTTCAGCCTTCTTCAAGGCATCCTTGGGCATGCGCGCCGACTTGATTTTTTTCTCCATCTCGTCGATGTCGGCGCCGTCTTCGCCCTCGCCCAGTTCTTTCTGGATCGCCTTGACCTGTTCGTTGAGATAGAAGTCGCGCTGGTTCTTCTCCATCTGGCGCTTGACGCGGCCACGGATCTTCTTGTCGACGTTCAGGATGTCGACCTCGCGCTCGATTTGCTCGAACAGGTTCTCCAGCCGCGCCTTGACGTCGGCCAGGTCTAGCACGACCTGCTTGTTGTCAAGCTTGAGCGGCAGGTG
>JBKJRR010000194.1:0-18520 GCA_046594635.1 Burkholderiaceae bacterium | reverse complement strand
ATCTTGGTGATCATGCCGCCGCGCCCCAGGCTGGAGCCTGCGCCACCGGCCATCAGTTCCAGCGCCGGATCGCCGGCTTTGGCCTCATGCACGAAGCGTGCATCGGGATTCTTGCGCGGATCCGCCGAGTACAAACCCTTCTGGTCGGTCAGGATGATCAGCAGATCCGCCTCGACCAGGTTGGCAACCAACGCACCCAGCGTATCGTTGTCGCCAAACTTGATCTCGTCGTTGACCACGGTATCGTTTTCGTTGATGACCGGCACGATACCGAGCTTGAGCAGGGTCATCAGCGTCGAGCGGGCATTGAGATAACGCTCGCGATCCGCCAGGTCGGCATGGGTCAGCAGAACTTGTGCGCTGCCAAGACCGTGTGCCCGCAACTTGGATTCGTACATCTGGGCCAACCCCATCTGGCCGACCGCCGCTGCCGCCTGCAACTCGTGCACTTCGCGCGGCCGTGTACGCCAACCCAGGCGTTTCATGCCCTCGGCGATGGCGCCACTTGATACCATCACGACTTCGCGCTTGTCGCGAACCAGTTGGGCCAGTTGCCGACACCATTCGCCGATAGCCTCTTCGTCCAGTCCCCGGCCATCATTGGTGACCAGACTTGAACCAACCTTGACGACGATACGCCGGGCCTGACGCATGACGACGGGCGTGACAACTTTGCTCATCTTTTCGGGACTAAGGTCAGTATGGCGCGAACCAAACGAATGCAGTTCGGGCGGCGCCTTAGTCAGGCGGTTTCAGGGTTGACAGGAAAACGGGGGTCCACTACCGGCACCTCGGTGTCAAGTGCCTTTTGCGTCTTGACCTGGTTGTAGACCGCTTGCACCAGGCCTTCGCAACCCTCACGTGTCAACGCCGATATCTCGAACACCGGGCCCTTGAAACGCATGCGCCGCACGAACGTTGCGACAAGCTCTGCGCGCTGCTCTGCTGGAACCATGTCCAGCTTGTTGAGAACCAGCCAGCGCGGTTTGCGAAACAGTTTCGGATCGTATTTCTTCAACTCGTTCACGATCGCTTTGGCCTGCGCCACGGGGTCGATGCTGTCGTCGAATGGCGCCATGTCCACCACGTGCAGCAACAAACGTGTGCGTTGCAAGTGGCGCAGAAACAAATGCCCCAGCCCCGCGCCATCGGAGGCGCCCTCGATCAGACCGGGCAGGTCTGCAACCACGAAACTTTGCGACGGCCCGACCCGTACCACGCCCAGATTGGGATGCAAGGTCGTGAACGGATAGTCGGCAATACGCGGGCGCGCATTGGAGATTGCGGAAATCAGGGTCGACTTGCCGGCATTGGGCATGCCCAACAGCCCTACGTCTGCCAACACCTTGAGCTCGAGCTTGAGACTTTTCTGCTCCCCTGGCCAGCCTGGTGTTTTTTGCCTTGGCGCACGGTTGATTGCGCTTTTGAAGCGCATGTTGCCAAAGCCGCCATCACCGCCCTTGGCAATTGTGACGACCTCGTCCGGCGTCAGCAGTTCGTAGAGCACTTCACCAGTCTCGGCATCCGAGATGACCGTGCCCACCGGCACGCGCAGGGTGATGTCATCACCGGCGGCGCCGAACATGTCCGAGCCCATGCCATGCTGGCCGCGTTTGGCCTCATGGCGACGCGAGTAACGAAAATCCACCAGCGTATTGAGCCCGACGTCGGCCACAGCAAATACATGGCCGCCCCGGCCACCGTCTCCCCCGTTGGGCCCGCCGAACTCCTTATATTTCTCATGCCGGAACGAAACGCAGCCCGCCCCTCCGTCTCCGGCGGAAACGTCAATAAAGGCTTCGTCAACAAATTTCATGGCGTTGGATTCAACTGTGCCACAGTCCACATGCCCTCGATCAGGTGCCGCGGGGCATGGGCTGGCAAATTCGTGCGCTGGCTAGGCGATTCAAAGCATCAAAACGAAAAACCCTGCGCCGGGCGCAGGGTCTTGTGTCGGTCAACCGTCGTATCAGGCCGTGGTGACGTTCACCGTGTGCTTGTTCATTGCACCCTTGATCGTAAACGACACTTTGCCGTCAGCGAGTGCGAACAAGGTGTGGTCCTTGCCCAGTCCGACGTTGGCGCCGGGGTGGAACTTGGTACCGCGCTGGCGAACAATGATTGCGCCGGCAGAGATGACCTCCCCGCCGAACTTCTTCACACCCAGCATCTTGGGCTTGGAATCACGCCCGTTTCGCGTTGAGCCGCCGCCTTTTTTCTGTGCCATTTAGCTTCTCCAGTCAGTCTGAAACAGGAAGTACCGGTTTCAAGTTGTCATCAGGCGGAAATCGCGCCGATTTGCAGTTCGGTGAACTGCTGGCGATGACCTTGACGTTTTTGATAGTGCTTACGACGGCGCATCTTGAAGATGCGCACTTTGTCGTGCTTGCCGTGAGACAGCACCGTTACCGTTACAGTTGCGCCGGACACCAGGGGCGTACCAACCTTGAGTTCAGCGCCGTTTCCGACGGCCAAAACCTGGTCGATGACGATTTCCTGGCCTACATCCGCAGCAATCTGTTCTACTTTAATTTTTTCGCCGGCAGCAACGCGATACTGTTTGCCACCGGTTTTTATGACCGCGTACATGTTGACCTCTTCTCTCAGGTAGCTTCAAGTAGTTCTCTACTCGTGCATAGCTGTGCAGACGAAATTCCGCACAGCCCACGAGTATAGCAGCGCCACAATGGAGCTGGCAAGCCAAGAATGGATCGGTGCCAAAAGCCAGCTGAGGGATTCCTATAATCGGTGTCAAATCGCTTGAGAATCTCTCCTTGCAGGCACCTCCTCCCTCCCCATCCCACGGCCTGTCCGTCGTCGCCGCAGACATGCGTGAAGTCGACGCTGTCATTGCGCGGCGCCTGGATTCCGGTGTCCCACTGGTCGGCCAGGTTTCGCGTTACATCATCGGTGCCGGCGGCAAACGGCTGCGACCGGCCCTGCTGCTGCTGACCAGCGGCGCGCTCGGCTATCAGGGTGTACAACGCTTCAACCTGGCCGCTGTGGTCGAATTCATCCACACAGCCACACTGCTGCACGATGACGTGGTCGATGGCTCCGCGTTGCGCCGCGGTAACGCCACCGCGAACGAAACGTTCGGCAACCCGGCCAGTGTGCTGGTGGGCGACTTCCTGTACTCACGTGCTTTCCAGATGATGGTCGATGCCCAGGACATGCGCATCATGCAAGTCCTTGCAGACGCCACCAATGTGATTGCAGAAGGCGAAGTTTTGCAACTGATGAACATGCACGACGCCACGCTCGACAGTGCCGGATACCTGCATGTCATCCGCTCGAAGACCGCTAAATTGTTCGAGGCCAGTGCACGTTCGGGAGCGATCCTCGCAGGCGCGCCGCCCGACGTGGAGCAGGCCTGCGCCGATTATGGCCAGGCCCTGGGCACCGCGTTCCAGGTCATCGACGATGTGCTCGACTATGCGGGCGACAGCGCAAAGATGGGAAAAAACCTGGGCGGCGACCTGCGCGAAGGAAAGACCACTCTGCCGCTGATCTGCGCGATGCAGCGCGGCACCGAAGCGCAAAAGACGTTGATCACCCATGCCATCGAAACCGGCGCAGTGGACATGCTCGAGCAGATCGTGACGATTGTTCGAGAGACCGGCGCACTGGACTTTTCACGCGACGCAGCCGCCCAGGAAGCCCAGCGCGCAATAGCGTCTGCTTCCCGCCTGCCGCAGGGGCCGCACACCGATTGTTTGATACACTTGGCGACGCAACTTTTGGAGCGCAACAACTGATTTGACCAGTTCTAGCGCCGCAGATCGGGGTGTAGCTTAGCCTGGTAGAGCGCTACGTTCGGGACGTAGAGGCCGGAGGTTCGAATCCTCTCACCCCGACCACCATGGCGAGTGTTGTCAATCAACCTTCCCAGTAGTGCCATGGGCCCGCTTTCGATTTACATCATTCGGGCAATCGGAGATGATTAGGCGATTGCCTCCCGCCATAGTACATTTTCAGTCCATGTCCGCAGTCGATACCGCTAGTCGCGAATCCAATCCAATAGCCCTCCCAGGTCTGGGCCGCGCGTTGATCCTTGCCGGGAAGCTTGGCCAGAAGTCGGCCGAAGACATCTATCGCAAGGCATCAACCGGGAAGAACAGCTTCATCGCCGAACTTACCGGCTCGGGTGCGGTCTCAGCCTCCGACTTGGCGCACACGATGTCGTCGGCCTATGCGGCGCCTCTGGTCGATCTCGATGCGATCGATCAGCAGCGTCTGCCCAAGGGTTTGCTCGATCCGAAAATCTGCCAAGCCTATCGGGTGATCGTGCTGAGCAAGCGCAACAACCGCCTGACGGTCGCGACGGCCGATCCATCCGATCAGGAAGCGATTGAAAAGATCAAGTTCGCCTCCCAGCTTGGTGTTGACTGGGTCATTGCCGAGTACGACAAGCTTCTCAAACTGGTCGACGCCTCCGCCGCCTCCACCTCGGAGACGATGGAAGAAATCATCGGCGCAGAATTCGAGTTTACCGATGCCGCCTCCGAGGGCATGGCGGACAATGATCAGGCGGCGGCATCTGAGGTCGATGACGCGCCGGTGGTCAAGTTCCTGCACAAGATGCTGCTCGACGCGTTCAGCATGCGTGCGTCCGATCTGCATTTCGAGCCCTACGAACACACCTACCGCGTACGCTTTCGCATCGACGGAGAACTGCGCGAGATCGCCGCACCACCGATTGCCATCAAAGACAAGCTCGCCTCGCGTATCAAGGTGATTTCCAAGATGGATATCTCCGAAAAGCGGGTGCCCCAGGACGGCAAGATGAAGTTGAAGATCGGACCCAACAAGGTCATCGATTTTCGTGTCAGCACTTTGCCAACCCTGTTTGGCGAAAAGATCGTGATCCGGATTCTCGACCCGAGCAGCGCGAAGCTGGGCGTCGACGCGCTGGGTTACGAGCCGGTCGAGAAGCAGCGCCTGCTCGACGCCATTGGCCGGCCATACGGCATGATTCTTGTGACCGGCCCTACCGGCTCGGGCAAGACCGTGTCGCTGTACACCTGCCTGAACATGCTGAACAAGCCGGGCGTGAACATTGCCACGGCCGAAGACCCGTCGGAGATCAACCTTCCCGGCGTCAACCAGGTCAATGTCAATGACAAGGCCGGACTGACCTTCGCAGCAGCGCTCAAGTCATTCCTGCGTCAGGACCCGGACATCATCATGGTCGGCGAGATCCGTGACCTCGAAACTGCCGACATCGCCATCAAGGCCGCGCAGACCGGCCACCTGGTGCTGTCCACGCTGCATACCAACGATGCCCCAACCACATTGACGCGCATGCGCAACATGGGCATCGCGCCGTTCAACATCGCGTCGAGTGTGATCCTGATCACGGCGCAGCGTCTGGCGCGCCGTCTGTGCACCAGTTGCAAAGCGGATGCCGACATTCCCAAGAAGACGCTGATCGATGCCGGCTTCAAGGAGGGCGAAATCGATGGGTCCTGGTCGACCTACAAACCCATCGGTTGTTCCATGTGCAATGGCGGCTACAAGGGCCGCGTCGGCATCTACCAGGTGATGCCGATCAGTGAAGAAATCCAGCGCATCATATTGCGCGACGGCAGCGCGTTGGACATCGCGCAGCAGGCCGCCAAGGAAGGTGTCGACTCGTTGCGGCGATCCGGACTGCGCAAGGTCAAGTTGGGATTGACCTCCCTGGAAGAAGTGCTCGCTGTCACCAACGACTAACAACAGGGACTCCGAGACCATATGGCAACTGCGAAATCCAAGGGTATTTCCGAAACTGTCTTCGAATGGGAGGGCAAGGACCGCAATGGCAAGCAGGTTCGTGGGGAGTCCCGGGCCATTGGCGTTAATCAGGTGCAGGCGATGCTCAGGCGCCAGGGAGTGACGCCTACCAAGATCAAGAAGCGTCGCATGAGCGGCGGTTCGGCCATCAGGCCCAAGGACATGGCGATCTTCACGCGCCAACTCGCCACGATGATGAAGGCAGGTGTTCCCCTGCTGCAGGCTTTCGACATTGTTGGGCGGGGCAACCCCAACCCCCGGGTCACCAAACTGCTCAGCGACATCCGTACCGACGTCGAAACCGGAACCTCACTCAGCGTGGCATTCCGGAAATTCCCGCTGTATTTCGACAACCTGTACTGCAACCTGGTCGAAGCCGGCGAGTCCGCAGGTATCCTGGACGCGTTGCTGGACCGCCTGGCGGTCTACATGGAAAAAACCGAGGCGATCAAGTCCAAGATCAAGTCGGCTTTGATGTACCCCATCACGGTGTTGGTCGTCGCTTTTGTCGTGGTGGCGGTCATCATGATCTTCGTGATTCCGGCATTCAAGGAAGTGTTCTCGAACTTCGGCGGTGAATTGCCGGTCCCCACACTCATCGTGATTGCCATGAGCGAGTTTTTCGTCAAATACTGGTACCTGATATTCGGCGGTATCGGTGGTGGCGTGTACTTTTTCATGGAAGCGTGGAAACGCAACGAGAAAATGCAGAGCATCATGGACCGGGTCCTGCTGAAGCTCCCGATCTTCGGCGTGCTGGTCGAAAAATCCTGTATCGCGCGCTGGACACGTACGCTGTCGACCATGTTCGCCGCCGGCGTGCCGCTGGTGGAAGCGCTGGACTCGGTCGGCGGCGCGTCCGGCAACTCGGTGTTCGAGCGCGCCACCGTCAAGATCCAGCACGAGGTATCGACCGGTACCGCGCTGACCGTGGCAATGACCAACGTCAACCTGTTCCCGTCCATGGTGCTGCAGATGTGCGCCATCGGTGAGGAATCCGGTTCGATCGATCACATGCTGGGCAAGGCCGCCGACTTCTACGAAGCCGAGGTCGACGACATGGTGGCGGGTATCTCCAGCCTGATGGAACCCATCATCATCGTGATTCTGGGTACGGTCATCGGTGGCATTGTGGTGGCCATGTACCTGCCAATCTTCAAGCTCGGAGCCGTGGTCTGATGCTCGTTTCGCCGGGGGTCGATGTCGTATTGTTCGGCGTCCTCGGCCTGCTGGTCGGCAGTTTTCTCAATGTCGTGATCCATCGTCTGCCCAAGATGATGGAGCGTGAATGGGCGGCCAACTGCGCCGAACTGGCCGAAAAGGAGTCAACCACATCCGAGCCATTCAATCTGTCACGTCCGCGTTCGCGTTGCCCAAGCTGTCAACACCAGATCAGCTGGCACGAGAATATTCCGGTGCTCAGCTATTTGATGCTGCGCGGGCGTTGCGCCAACTGCAAGGCATCGATCAGTCCGCGTTATCCAGCCATCGAGATCGCTACAGGACTGATTTTTGTGGCCGTAGCCCACATGTACGGGTTGACTCCGGTCGGCATCGTGTGGGCGGCTCTGGCCTGCCTGCTGATCGCACAGTTCTGGATCGATTTCGATACCCAGTTGCTTCCGGACGACCTGAATTACCTCATTCTCTGGCTTGGCCTGATGGTGTCCGCGGTGGGCTGGACGACGGTACCCCTGGCATCGTCGGTATGGGGGGCGGTATTCGGCTATCTCAGTCTGTGGTCAGTCTATCAGTTGCACCACCACCTCACCGGCAAACAGGGTATGGGGCATGGCGACTTCAAGTTGCTGGCCGGCCTCGGTGCGTGGTTCGGTGCCGAATACCTGATCGCGCTGATTCTGCTGTCGTCCGTGGTCGGATCAGTGCTCGGCGGCGCCATGCTGCTGATCGGCCGGATATCGAACCGGGACATCCCGATCCCGTTTGGTCCCTATCTGGCGGGTGCTGGCATGGTGGCGATGCTGGCGGGGCCTGGTCGACTGGAGAGCCTGGTGCCTTTCGCGTTTCCGTTTTCGCACGTCGTCCAATGAACTCATGTTGCGACTCGGCCTGACCGGTGGCATCGGAAGCGGAAAAAGCACAGTAGCAGCGTACTTCGCCGGGCACGGTGCGGTGCTGATCGACGCTGATGCGATCTCCCGGGAATCGACGGCCTCTGGCGGTCAGGCCATTGCCCCGATTGCCAAGGCCTTCGGAGCGGATTTCATCCTGCCGGAAGGTGCGCTCGACCGAGCAAAGATGCGCCGGGCCAGTTTTTCAGATCCTGCGGCGCGCTCCAGGCTCGAGGCCATCATCCATCCTGTGGTAGCCCAGGCATCTGCCAAGATGGAACAGGACGCCCTGGACAACAAGGCGCAGTGCGTTGTGTTTGATATTCCGCTGTTGGTGGAATCCCGTCGCTGGCGTCAACGGGTCGATCTCGTATTGGTGGTCGATTGCATTGCCCAGGTGCAGATCACCAGGGTAATAGCGCGCAGCGGATTGGCACGCGAAGAGGTCGAGCGGATCATCGAAAGCCAGGCGCCTCGTAGCGAACGCCTGCGGGCGGCTGACATCGTGATATTCAACGCCGGAGCCCCCAAGCAACAGATCGCAGACGAAGTCGAGCAGATCGCCAGACGCTTGGGACTATGATTGTCTGAACGGAAATATCAGTGTGATTCTTTACGAATATCCCTTCAATGAACGCATCAGGACCTACCTGCGCATCGAACATCTGTTTCGGCGCCTGGCTGAGTTGGTCTCACGCGATCATCCAATCGACCACCATTACGCCCTGTCCACGATCTTCGAAGTCATGGACGTGGGCGCGCGTGCCGACCTCAAGTCCGACTTGCTCAAGGACCTGGAGCGGCAACGGCAGACCCTGCACAGCTACCGCGGCAACCCGGCCATATCCGAGCGCGCGCTTGATGCCATCATCGGGCAGCTCGACCACTGCTACAACGCATTGAGCAGCGTGCAAGGCAAGGCCGGTCATGTGCTGACGGAGAATGACTGGCTCATGAGCATCCGCAGCCGGGTCGGCATACCTGGGGGCACGTGCGAATTCGATCTGCCGGCCTATTACGCCTGGCAAAAGCAAAGCGGGGAATCGCGAAGGGCCGACCTGCACCGTTGGGCCTCCTCGCTGGCGCCAATGGCAGAGTCGGTCTCCTTGCTGATGAAGATGTTGCGCGAGTCCGGCTCGCCGCAGAAGGTGGTGGCCGCTGCCGGTCAATACCAGCAGAATCTGCCCCAGGGCAAGACATTCCAGTTACTGCGCCTGTCGGTCGATCCGGCCTTGGCGGTCATTCCCGAGATCAGCGGCAATCGGTTGATGGTGTCGATCCGATTCATGCGCCATGAAGCGGACAACCGTCTGCATGCCACCGGCGACGATTGCAACTTCGAACTGACACTGTGCTCGTAATGCGGGACCGAACCAAGCCCCGCGGTACCAAGCTACCCGCCAACAACGATTCACACGCCGGCGCAGAGGTACCTGTGCGCGTCGTGCACTGCCCCAATTGCCGCGGCGACAGCATTTTCGGCCCGTCCAATCCCTATCGCCCGTTTTGCAGCGCCCGCTGCAAGGGTCTGGATTTTGGTGCCTGGGCCGACGAATCATTTCGAATGGCCGCTGAGACCGAGCCGGACGAAATGGCGCCGGCAGATAGCCGCTTGCAATAGTTGACAAGGCGCTTGACCTTGATGACTGGGCCGACAAGGTCGGTGCGAGCACCCCAACACGGCGGTGCTACGGCACCGCGATCTACTCAGGTCAAGCGTGCGTGGCGCCCTGAAAATTTTGCTCCTGCGCCAGCCATTGCAGCACCGGAATCGTCCCTGGCAGGACCGGACCCACATCAACCGGCAGCGACTGCCAGCTGAATGACTGGCCCTCGCGCATCTGCAATACGCCACGCCAGCGCGTGATCTTGCAAAAATTCAGACGCACCAGCGCATGTGGATAGTCGACGATTTCCGAGCGCCACGCCTGAGCGTGTTGCACCAGGATGCCGATTTCCTCCTGCAACTCGCGTCCCAGCGCCTGCAAAATCGTTTCGCCTGACTCCAGTTTGCCGCCAGGAAACTCCCAATATCCCGCATAAACCTTGCCGGGAGGCCGGCTGGTCAGCAGAAAACGGTCATCGGGGTGCAGCAAAATTCCCACTGCAACATCGACCAAAGGCCGATCAGGGCCCCCTTCCCGCGGCCGGTCCGGATCGGCCCGCAAGGGCTGAGAATTCCGGCCGGAACCCGCTGCGCCCAATGCGGCGCTCACTGGAATACCTTGTATCTTTGGATCTTCATATTTCGGAGAAATTGCATGAAGATTGGAGGCTGTGGAGCTTGTGGGCGAAGGTGGGCGCGGCGCTCATGCCATGACGCCGCGGCTCCCGCTGAAATCGCGGGCGAACTGGTAGGCTACGCGTCCACTGCGTGAACCACGCTCCAGTGCCCACACCAGCGACGGCGCGCGGGCCGTTGCGATGTCGGCCGGATTGGCTCCAAACGCCTGCAACCACTGAGCAACGATGGCCAGGTACTCGTCTTGTGTGAACGGATAAAAGCTGACCCACAGACCGAAGCGTTCGGACAGGGATATTTTTTCTTCCACCACCTCGCCTGGATGCACCTCGCCATCATCGGTATGGGTGTAAGTGAGGTTTTCCTTCATGTACTCGGGTAGCAGATGGCGACGATTGCTGGTCGCATACACCAGCACATTCGCCGATGCACCGGCAACTGAACCGTCCAAAATAGATTTGAGCGCCTTGTACCCTGGCTCTCCATCTTCGAAGCTCAGGTCGTCGCAGAACACGATGAACTTCTCCGGCCGATCGGACACCACATCGACAATGTCCGGCAAATCCACCAGATCGGTTTTGTCGACCTCGATCAGGCGCAAACCGTTTGCCGCAAACTCACGCAGACAGGCCTTGATCAAAGACGACTTGCCCGTACCCCGTGCGCCCGTCAACAACACATTGTTGGCGGTCTTTCCCTGGACAAAGTGTTCGGTATTGCGCCGGATCTTGTCCTTCTGAACATCAATCTCCTGCAAGTCGCTCAATGCGACCAGAGACACGTTGCGCACCGGCTCCAGCACGCCATGTCCCGAACTGCGCTTGCGGTAACGAAACGCAATACCGGCATTCCAGTCCGGCGCCGAAAGAGGCTGGGGAAGCACCGCTTCAATGCGGCCAATCAACTGCTCGGCGCGCGCCAGCAGATTCACCAATTTATCGTCCATCCGTCCATCCATCCGTTCAGGTTGTCACCCGGCTACCCGTCACGCTTTCAGGACCGATAGTCCGCGTTGATGGTCACGTATTCGTGACTGAAATCGCAAGTCCAGACCGTGTCCGCGGCCGCACCGCGGCCCAGATCCACCCGCACCGTGATTTCGCTTTGCTGCATCACGCGCTGGCCATCGGCCTCCCGATAAGTCGGGTTACGACCACCTCGCGTGGCGACATGCACATCATCGAGAAACAACTCAATGCCGGTCTGATCAAGATCGTCGATGCCAGCGTAACCCACCGCGGCCAGAATGCGACCGAGGTTCGGATCACTGGCAAAAAAAGCGGTCTTCACAAGAGGCGAATGCGCAATCGCGTACCCGACTTTGAGGCACTCTGCCGCGTCGCGTCCACCCTGAACGGTGATCGTGATGAACTTGGTGGCTCCTTCGCCGTCGCGCACGATGGCATGCGCCAGCGTACGCGCAACCTCCAGCATCGCTGCCTTCAAGGCCTGTCCGTCCGCGCTCTCCAGTGACTCCACGCAAGCGTTGCCCGCCTTATTGGTGGCTATCACTACAAATGAATCGTTGGTCGATGTGTCGCCGTCCACCGTGACCCGGTTGAAGGACGCATCGGCCAGCTCCAGTGCCAGCTGTTGCATCAGCTTTGGCGAGACACAGGCGTCGGTTCCCATGAATCCCAGCATGGTGGCCATGTTGGGCCGAATCATGCCGGCCCCCTTGCTGACGCCGGTCACGGTGATCGTTGCACCACCCAACTGCGCCGTGACACAGCAGGCCTTGGGCACCGTGTCGGTTGTCATGATTCCCAGCGCCGCGTTGAGCCAGTTGTCCTCCACAGCTTGCGCAACAGCTGCGGGCAAGGCGGCCTCGATTCGATCGACCGGCAACGGCTCCATGATGACGCCGGTCGAGAACGGCAGCACCTGCTGGGGCTCCAGACCCAGGCTTGCCGCCAGGGCCGCGCTGCTGCTGCGCGCCCGGTCCAGGCCCTGCTCTCCCGTTCCCGCGTTCGCATTACCGGTGTTGATCAGCAAAGCACGGATGTCCTTGCCGCTGGCAAGGTGCTCGCGGCAAACCTGAACCGGTGCAGCGCAGAACCGGTTTTTGGTAAACACCGCACCGACTCCGGCTCCTGGCTCGATCAACACGACCGTCAGATCCTTGCGGTTGGCCTTACGGATTCCCGCCTCGGCCGTGCCGATCCGGATACCTGAAATAGGGTGTAGATCAGCCGCTTTGGGAGTAGTCAGATTGACGGGCATGGCGTATTCTCAACTGAGTTTGCCGTGGCATTGCTTGTACTTCTTGCCGCTGCCACAGGGGCAGGGCTCGTTGCGCCCGACACGTGGCACCTGCCCACCGGCTGCGACTGTTGCAGCCACGCCGGTGCGCCGGGCGACGCTGTCAGGATCAGCCGTGGTTTCGACTTCACCTGTTTCGGTCGGCGCGGTGTAGGTGACGTTGCTGATGTTTTCGGCACGACTTTCCATCTCTTGCGCCGCCTGATCGAGCTCCTCATTGGACTGGATACGTACCGTCATCAGCAACTTGGTGACCTCGTTCTTGACCGAGTCGAGCAACTGACCAAACAACTCGAACGCTTCGCGCTTGTACTCTTGCTTGGGCTGCTTCTGGGCGTAGCCACGCAAATGGATACCCTGGCGCAGGTAGTCCAGCGCACTGAGATGCTCGCGCCAATGGGTGTCGATGCTCTGGAGCAGCACCATGCGTTCGAATTGCAGAAAACCCTCTTTGCCCACCAACGCCAGCTTGGCGGCAAACGCCTCATTGGCCGCGGTCTGGACTTTCTCGAGCAGATCCTCGTCAGTGATGGCGGTGGCCTGCTGCACAACACCCTTGAGGTCGACCGGTAACTGCCATTCTTCGGCAAGAACCTTCTCCAGGCCTTCGAGGTCCCACTGCTCTTCGACCGATTCGGCTGGAATGTACTCGCGCACCAGGTCGGAGAAACTGCCCTCCCGCAAACCCTGGACCTGGGCCGTAAGGTCATTGGCGTCCAGAATCGCATTACGCTGTTCGTAGATCACCTTGCGCTGATCATTCGACACATCGTCATATTCGAGCAGCTGCTTGCGCATGTCAAAGTTGCGCGCTTCGACCTTGCGTTGCGCGCTCTCGATGCTGCGCGTGACGATGCCCGCCTCGATGGCCTCGCCATCAGGCATCTTGAGTCGGTCCATGATGGCGCGCACCCGATCACCTGCAAAGATGCGCATCAGCGCATCGTCCAGACTCAGGTAAAAGCGCGACGAGCCAGGGTCACCCTGGCGGCCCGAACGCCCGCGCAGCTGGTTGTCGATGCGGCGGGACTCATGTCGCTCGGTGGCGATGATGCGCAGTCCACCGGCCGCCTTGACCGCTTCATGGTCGCGCTGGCACTGCTCGCGCATTTGCGCAGCTTTCTGCGCACGGGCCGCGTCATCGAGCGACACGTCGTTGTCGAGCGCGGCAATCAACTTGTCAACGTTGCCGCCCAGCACGATGTCGGTGCCGCGACCGGCCATATTGGTTGCGATCGTGATCATCTTCGGCTGGCCCGCCTGCGCCACAATGTCTGCTTCGCGCGCATGTTGCTTGGCGTTGAGCACTTGGTGCGGCAGCTTTTCACGCTCGAGCAGTTCGGCAATGATCTCCGAATTCTCGATCGACGTGGTGCCCACCAGAACCGGCTGCCCGCGTTCATGGCACTCACGAATATCGGCAATCGCGGCCTCGTATTTTTCGCGCGTGGTCTTGTAGACCCGATCGAGCTGATCATCGCGCCGGCTTGGGCGGTTGTGCGGAATGACCACCGTCTCCAGCCCGTATATTTCCTGGAACTCGTAGGCTTCCGTGTCCGCCGTACCGGTCATGCCACCTAGCCTGCCATACAGCCGGAAGTAATTCTGGAACGTGATCGACGCCAGTGTCTGGTTCTCGGCCTGGATGGCCACACCCTCCTTGGCCTCCACCGCCTGGTGCAAACCGTCGCTCCAACGGCGTCCTGTCATCAGACGTCCGGTGAACTCGTCCACGATGACGATCTCGCCGTCTTGCACCACATAGTGTTGATCGCGGTGGTAAAGGTGACGCGCCCGAAGCGCAGCGTACAGATGATGCACCAGCGTGATGTTGGACGGGTCGTACAAGGTCGCGCCCTTGGGCAGCATGCCGTTCTCGAACAGGATGCGCTCGGCGTTTTCATGCCCTTGCTCTGTCAGCACGACCTGGCGACCTTTCTCGTCGATCGTGAAATCACCCGGCTTGGTAACGCCCTCGCCGGTGCGAGGGTCTGCCTCGCCCTCCTGCATCGTCAGCAGCGGCACGATCTTGTTGATCGACAGATACTGCGCCGTGTGGTCCTCGGCCTGTCCGCTGATGATCAGGGGCGTGCGCGCCTCGTCGATCAGGATCGAGTCCACCTCGTCGATGATCGCGTAATTGAGGCCCCGCTGAACCCGGTCGCCTACCTCGTAGACCATGTTGTCCCGCAGATAGTCGAAGCCGTATTCGTTATTGGTTCCGTAGGTGATGTCGGCCTGATACGCGGCCTGTTTCTGCTCACGCGGCATCTGCGGCAGGTTCACGCCCACCGACAGACCCAGGAAGTTGTACAGCTTGCCCATCCACTGCGCGTCCCGACTGGCCAGGTAATCGTTGACCGTGACCACATGCACACCCTTGCCGGTCAAGGCATTGAGGTAGACCGGCAATGTCGCGGTCAGCGTCTTGCCCTCACCGGTGCCCATTTCGGAGATTTTGCCAAAATGCAGCGACATGCCGCCGAGCAGCTGCACATCGAAATGGCGCATCTTCATGACACGCTTGGAGCCCTCTCGAACGACCGCAAAAGCCTCGGGCAGCAGATCGTCAAGTGAGGTTCCTGCCGTAACACGGTCCTTGAACTCCTGCGTCTTGGCGCGCAAGGCCTCATCACTCAGCGCCTCGAGCTCGACCTCGAGCGCATTGATACGTTTGATCGTGCCGCGGTACTGCTTGAGAAGGCGGTCGTTGCGACTACCGAAAATTTTGGTCAGGAAATTGGTTGCCATGAAAGCCGGTCCCGCCGGCTGGTCGCAAACGACCAGCCGAAAGGCGCAGTCCTTTTTTCAAACAGAATATGGAAGTGGGGTCCCATCCGCCGAACAAATGTGCATGCGGACACGACCCTTGGAGAACCCGATAAGCGATTTTACCTTTGCGCAGCCCGCGCCTTGGCGCCTCGGGAAGTGGCCCCGGATTGCGCGCCACGATTGGCGCGCGCGTCTTGTGCAGCCAGTTGCTGCGCGGCCAGGTTGCCACCGGCAGTGAGGAACTTCTGCGGGTCCTGCGGCACGCCTTGCACCAATACTTCAAAATGCAGATGGGCGCCCGTGGAACGGCCCGTGGAGCCCACGGCGGCGACCTTCTGTCCGCGCCGCACGATATCCCCCTTTTTGACGAACACCGACGACGCGTGGGCATAACGAGTCACAAGATCGTTTCCGTGGTCGATTTCCACCATGTTCCCGTAAGCTGGGTGGTACTCCTGCACCACGACGATGCCACCGGCTGCCGCCAGTACAGCCTTGCCGGTATCGGCCTGAAAGTCCAGCCCGGTATGCAGCGCCGATCGACCGGTGATAGGGTCAATGCGCCAGCCGAACTCGGAACCGAGGTTCCCGTCGGACACCGGTATCTGCGTGGGGATCATCATGTTGCGCATCCTCTGGTCAAACAGGCGCGACTCCAGAACGGTCAGCAGATCGGTGCGTTGAGCCGCCAGTCGATCCAGATCGGCCAGCGTCGCCTGCAGTTCATCCATCGACAACGGGCGGCCGGTCACAAGTGCACCGCCCTGTCCTGGTTTGACTTTGATGTCGGCGGCGTTGATACCCGCCAAGCCAGAGACGCGCTCACCCAGCGACTCGAGTTGTGTCAGCTTGGCCTGCATCTCGCCGAGTTGGCGCGCGAGTACATCAAGGTTCTCACGCATAAACTTGTCGCGTTGTTCAAACTCGTCCTGCACCACCAGCCGAACCAGGGATCCAACAACAGGCCAGCGCTCGCGCGCGCCTTTAAGAAAGACCCAGTGGTAAAGACCCGCAGCGACCACCATCAACACCAGCGACAGGGCCAGCACGGCAAAAATCAGACGGGTTCCGGAGAGATGGATGGCCCGGCTCCTGGCCAGCCATGCGTCCGTGATAATCAAGTGCATTCAACCCCCTGTCTATCATTCGGCCATGGATCGGCGCGCACGTTCCGTCACCTTGCAGCAAGCCACCGAGGCCTCACCCACACTGGCCCGGCTGGCCGAACTCGGCCGCGATTCCGTGGCACGGCTCAAAGCCGTCACTGCCTTGATACCCGCCTCGCTGCGACCCGCCATCACGGCCGGCCCCATCGACGGTGGCGTCTGGTGCCTGCTGCTCGACAACAACGCCACTGCCGCCAAGATGCGCCAGCTGCTACCCGCCCTGCAAGCGCATCTGCGCACCAAAGGCTGGGAAATCACGTCCATCCGATTGAAGGTTCGGGACGCCCGGACACGCTAGACGCGGCCGGCTGGTATCGAAAAATGGTGCCGATTGTCGGAATCGAACTGACGACCTACCGCTTACAAGGCGGTTGCTCTACCAACTGAGCTAAATCGGCACGAAGGAAATTTTACAAGATGCGGCCGGACGTCCGAACCCGTCGATCCGGCCCCGTTATTTGATGCGGGTCAGCTTGGGACGTTTCGTCGAGCCTGGCTTCTTCGCAGCAGCGCGGCCAGCATCGCCAGGAGGTGGCGCGGATGGCGGCTCGACCAAACGGACGTCGACGTCCGGTGTCCGCGGCGCGTCCACAACATCCGCCGGGCCATCGGCCGCATTGGTGATCTGGGGTGCGGACTCACTCCGTGACTGCACGCTGGCGCGCGGAAAGGCCATGCCTTGTCCGTTCTCGCGCGCATATATCGCGATGACCCGATCCACTGGAATCATGATTTCGCGCGGTTTGCCGGCAAATCGTGCGCTGAACGCGATCAGGTCATTGCCGAGCTTGAGTGCACTGGTTGCGTCGAAGCTGATATTCAGCACGATTTCACCGTCTTTCACATATTCGCGCGGAACCTGCACCGTATCATCAACCTGCACTGCCACATAGGGCGTGAGGCCGTTGTCAGTACACCATTCATACAACGCCCGGATCAAGTACGGGCGGGTCGAAGTGGAGTTTTGTGCATCAATCATCGGCAAAACAGATGGCCTACTTGCGCATCACCTTCTCGGATGGTGTCAACGCCTCAATATACGCTGGTCGCGAAAAGATGCGCTCGGCATATTTCAACAGTGGCGCCGCATTCTTGCTCAGGTCGATGCCGTAAAAGTCCAGCCGCCACAACAATGGTGCAATCGCCACGTCCAGCATCGAGAAACCTTCGCCCAGCATGTACTTGTTCTTCAGGAAGATAGGCGCGAGTTGCGTCAGACGGTCACGGATGTGCGAACGCGCTTTCTCCAGCAGCTTCTCGTTGCTCTTGGCCGCGCGCGATTCCAGTGTCGAGACATGAACAAAGAGCTCCTTCTCGAAGTTGAGCAGGAACAGGCGCACTCGGGCACGATCCACCGGATCACCGGGCATCAGCTGCGGGTGCGGGAACCGCTCGTCAATGTACTCGTTGATGATGTTCGATTCGTACAGGATCAGGTCGCGTTCGACCAGGATCGGCACCTGGCCATACGGATTCATGACATTGATGTCTTCCGGCTTGTTGTAGAGGTCGACGTCGCGGATCTCAAAATCCATGCCTTTCTCAAACAGCACGAAACGGCAGCGGTGGGAAAAAGGGCAGGTGGTTCCTGAATACAACACCATCATGGCGGGAGCTCCTCAAAATCAAAAACAGTGACGACGAAATCCAACCCGGCAACAGTTGACGTCGAAACTAAAAAGAGTGGGATGCATGTATGCAAGCCCACTCTGAAAACACAAGCCCATCGCATGACGAAGGGCCCGGACAACTCGAGCCTTACTTGATATCCTTCCAGTACGAGGCATTCAGTCGCCATGTGAACACGGTCAGCAGGGCGAGGAAAATCAATACACCCACACCAATCCGCTTGCGTGTGTTCTGAGCCGGCTCGCCCATCCATTGCAGGTAACTGACGAGGTCACCCACCGCATTGTCGTACGCAAGCGGCGACATGGCGCCCGGCGTGATCTGCTGCCAGCTTTTAAACACCTTGACTTCGTGGCCGTGCTCGGTTTTGGTCTCGTACACCGGCACGCGACTGCCCTGAAGTTGCCACAACACATGCGGCATTCCCACATTCGGGAACGCCAGGTTGTTCCAGCCGGTCGGCTTGGTCGCGTCCCGGTAATAAGTGCGCAGGTAGGTGTACAGATAGTCAGCACCGCTTCCCTGTCCGACGGCGGAGCGCGAGCGTGCGATCACGGTCAGATCGGGCGGGTTGCCGCCAAACCATTGCTTGGCTTCCTTGG
>JBKJRR010000124.1:0-11694 GCA_046594635.1 Burkholderiaceae bacterium | reverse complement strand
CGCACCGACTTATGAGCAATCCCACCCCCGATGTGGTCCGAGAGGCCCAGTCCACCCAAAACTATGACGCCAGCGCCAAGCACAAGGCTGGGGCCAAATTGGCGCGTATCCCGGTCAAGGTCGTGCCTGGCGAAATTCTGAAGAAGCCGCCTTGGATCCGCGTGCGTGCCGGCTCGCCGACCACGCGCTTTTACGAGATCAAGGATATTCTGCGCAAGAACAAGCTGGTTACGGTCTGCGAGGAAGCCTCCTGCCCCAACATCGGTGAGTGTTTCGGCAAGGGCACGGCCACGTTCATGATCATGGGTGACAAGTGCACCCGGCGCTGCCCGTTCTGTGATGTGGGCCACGGCCGGCCCGATCCATTGGACGTGAACGAGCCGCAGAATCTGGCCAACACCATTGCGTCGCTCAAGCTGCAGTACGTGGTGATCACCAGCGTCGACCGTGACGACCTGCGCGACGGCGGCAGCGGCCACTTTGTCGAATGCATCCGGCAGATCCGGGCGTCGTCGCCAGAGACACGCATCGAGATCCTGGTGCCAGATTTCCGCGGCCGCGATGATCGTGCGCTGGAAATCCTCAAGGCAGCGCCGCCGGACGTGATGAACCACAACATGGAGACTGTGCCTCGCCTGTACAAGGAAGCGCGACCGGGTTCCGACTACCAGTTCAGTTTGAACCTGCTCAAGAAGTTCAAGGCCACATTTCCCGATGTACCCACCAAGAGCGGCCTGATGGTCGGTCTGGGCGAGACGGACGACGAAATCCTGGCAGTCATGCGCGACATGCGCGAACACGGCATCAACATGCTGACGATCGGCCAGTACCTGGCGCCGAGCACCAGCCATCTGACGGTCAAGCGTTATGTGCATCCGGACATCTTCAAGATGTTCGAACGTGAAGCCTACGCCATGGGCTTCACCCATGCGGCGGTGGGCGCGATGGTGCGCTCCAGCTATCACGCCGACCAGCAGGCACACGGGGTTCTGAACCCTGCACAAGCGTAAAGAACATGGCGGGCCAGGACCCGTTGTCGGTGCGGGTATACGGCAACTCGCACGGCAACCAAGACCGCTCCGCCACCTATTACGCACTCGGCGCCATCGCGTCATGGGCTCTGCTGGCAGCATTGGGCGTTGCACTGCGCTCGGTACCGCCTTTTCTGCTGACCGGCATCGCGCTGGTCATCGGCAGCATCCCGACGTGGCCACTGGTCGCGCGCCGACCGGCCTTGTGGAAGATACCGGGTCGCACCCTGGCACTGGGTGTCACCGGACTGTTCGGGTTTCACTTTTTGCTGTTTCTCGCTTTGCGCACCGCACCCCCCGTTCAGGCCAATCTGGTGAACTACCTTTGGCCTTTGTTCATCGTGGTGTTGTCCCCTTGGCTGCTGCCCGGCATGACCTTGCGGCCGCTGCACGTGCTGGCTGCGCTGCTCGGCTTTGCCGGGGCCGCGGTGGCGATTCTCGGCGGCGGCCAGGACTTTCAAAGTAGCTGGTCCTGGGGTTATCTGCTGGCGCTGGCCTCAGCCTTGATCTGGGCATGTTATTCCCTGCTCTCCCGGCGCGTGCCGCCGTTCCCGACCGCGGCGGTCGGACTGTTCGGTCTGGTTTCGGGTTTGCTGTCGCTGCTGTGTCACGCCATGCTCGAGCCTGCCACCACACTGGGCACCGACGAATGGCTGCTGTTGGCCGTCGCCGGCCTCGGCCCGCTGGGCACCGCCTTCCTGCTGTGGGACAAGGCGCTGAAACTCGGGGACCCGCGCCAGATCGGCATTCTGAGTTACCTCACGCCACTGTCGTCGACGGTGGTTCTGATGGTCACCGGCGGGGGGCCATTTGGCTGGAGTATTGTGCTTTCTGGCGCAATGATCATCGGCGCGGCCATCATCGGCACCCGGGCCCGCTGAGAGCGCGAGAGGCAATCACTTGAGCCTGCGCTCCGAGGCCCGCCGGCTCGCGATCAGCCCGCGAAGGTTGCCGCCGGGTCTTCCGAGTCGAGCACCTGGCGCGCCCAGTCAACCAGCTTGCCCGCGTCGGCGCGCAGCACCTCGTGCTTGACCGCGAGTATCTGCGACGGATGCATGGAGAAACTGCGCAGCCCCAACCCCAGCAGCAAGCGCGTGTAGGTGACATCGCCGGCCATCTCGCCACAAATGCTCACGCCCTTGGACTGCGCATGGCATTGCGTGATGGTGTCAGCGACCAGACGCAACACGGCAGGGTGCAGCGGATCGTACAGATGCGCTACCGACTCGTCGGCCCGGTCGATCGCCAGCGTGTACTGGATCAGGTCGTTGGTGCCGATGGAGAGGAAGTCGAAGTGCTTCAGGAATACATTGACCATCAGCGCAGCAGCAGGAATTTCGATCATCGCGCCGAGCTTGACGCTACCGTAGCCCACGCCACGGCTATCGAGCTGCGCGCGCGCTTGATCGAGCAGTTCCAGCGTCTGGCGAATTTCGCTGACATGGGCCAACATCGGCACCAGCAGATGGATGCGGCCGAACGCGGCGGCACGCAGGATAGCCCGCAACTGCGTGAGGAACATGTCGGGGTCGGCCAGACACCAGCGGATGGCGCGCAAACCAAGGGCCGGGTTGAGATGCGCGTCGTCCTTGGCCCCCTTGTCGAGCGGTTTGTCGGAGCCGATATCGACTGTTCGTATCGTCACCGGCATGCCGGCCATGCCCTCGACTGCACGGCGATAGGCCAGGAACTGCTCGTCCTCGTCCGGCAGCTTGCCATGCCGGCCCATGAACAGGAACTCGCTACGGAACAGCCCGACGCCCACAGCCCCGGCACTGACGGCGCCTGGCGCGTCTTCGGGCATCTCGATGTTGGCCAGCAGCTCGACCTTCTGCCCGTCAAGGGTGACTGCAGGCGTGTGGCGCAAGCGCGTCAGGCGACCACGGTCGATCGTGCCCTGTCGCTGCTTGAAGTCATATTCGGCCAGCACAATGGCCGACGGGTCGACGATCACGATACCGGCGTCACCGTCAACAATGATCCAGTCATCCTGTCGGATCAGGTGGCTGGACAGCCGGGCACCGACCACGGCCGGGATATCCATGCTGCGTGCGACGATGGCGGTATGCGAGGTGCGGCCTCCGACATCGGTGACGAAGCCAACGAACACACTTTGCTTGAACTGAAGCATGTCGGCCGGCGACAGATCGTGCGCCACCAGAATCAATGGCACGTCGAGTGACGCCTCATGGCCCGATTCCGACTGCGCCGCCCTGCGCGACGGTCGCATCGTCGCCGAAGCGATTGGCGAGGCCACGCCATTCATTGCGGCCAGCACCTTTTCGGTGATCTGTTCGAGGTCGGCCTTGCGTTCGCGCAGATACTCGTCCTCCATCTCGTCGAACTGGCGCGCGATCACCTCCAGTTGCGTGGTGAGTGCCCATTCCGCGTTGTAAAGGCGCTCGGCAATCCAGTGCTTGACGCCCAGAATCAGCTCTTCGTCCTGCAGCAACATCAGGTGCACGTCCATCAAGGCGGTCAGCTCGTGGGGTGCTTCTTTCGGCCCCATGTGGCTGATGGTGCGCTGCAACCGGTGGATCTCATCGATTACCGTATTACGACCCACCCGTACCCGATTGATTTCGGCGGCCACCTGGTCGTCGGTGATGAAATAGTGGGCCACGTTGACGCGACTCGATGCCACCAGCACGGCGCGGCCGACTGCGATACCACGCGCGACTGCAAGCCCGTGGATCGTGAAACTCACTCACCTTCTCCGAATTTGTCGACGATCAGGGCCAGCAAGGCGTCATTGGCTTCGCGTTCACCTTCGCCGTCGGTTTCGACTTCCACCGAAACGCCCATGCCAGCGGCCAGCATCATGACACCCATGATGCTCTTCGCATTGACGCGCCGCTCGCCACGCGATAGCCAGACTTCGCACGGATAACTGCCCGCGAGTTTGGTCAGCTTGGCCGAAGCCCTTGCATGCAGGCCCAGCTTATTGCTGATGGTCGCCTGGGTCTTGATCATTTCTCTTCCTGGCTTGATTCTGCGGCGCCGTAGTTGCCACCTGCATGACACCCTGCACCCCACCGGCCATGCAGCGCGTCACCAGTGCTTCTAGCGGTTCGCGCCGGTAGGTCATGGCCCGCAACAGCATTGGAAGGTTAACCCCGGCTACCAATCGGGCATTCACGCCATCGACCAGCTTCTGCGCCACGTTACAAGGCGTGGCGCCGAACACATCGGCGAACACCAGCGTTCGGTCTGTTCCCAGGCCGTCCATGGCCTTGCGCGACAAGTCGACCAGCTCGTCAAACGGCTGGTCGCTGTGGATATCGACCGCCGCCACGCCATCGGCGCCATCCGGGAACACATGCAGCAAGCACTCGCGCAGCGCACTGGCGAGTGGTGAATGGGCGATGATCAACAGGCCTGCGGTCATGGGGTTTTGCGACGCTGATTATCTCCCGCGCCACGGATGAAAAACACATAGGCGCCCACACTGCAGGCAAGAAATGCGGCGAAGGCCAGGCGATAGGCCCCGGCCTGCGCCACTCCGCCGGCCATCAGACCGTCAATCGCTAGTCCGATGCCCCATTGAATGCAAAACACGCCCAGGAAGATCACCAGATTGAAGGCGCTCAGGGCCCTCCCCGCCAACTCTGACGGAAACGCCATGGCCACCGCGGGTTGGGACGGCGTCACGAAGCTGCAGGTCACGCAATACAGGGCCAGCATGGCGCCGGTATGGGGCACCAGCATATCGGGCGCAATGATGATCACTACCAGAACGACGAAACTGGCGGGCAGACCGCGGCTGATCAGGTAGTCGGCGTGCAACCCGCGCCGCGCCAGCCAGGGACCGGCCATGCCCCAGGTCCAGAAGGTGCACAGCATCGCGATATTGATCCAGAACAGGCCGGTTGCCGACTCCAGCGGCGAATAACCCGCCAACTTCTCCATCCACGGAGCGGCCCACAACGTCTGAACCGCCAGCAAACCGCCGTAGCAGAAAAATCCCAGTGGAACCATGCGCCGGAAGTAGCGGTCACGCCAGACCAGCGCATAACTGGGCACGGTGGCTGGCGCCGACCCCACCTGCGGGACTGGCGCCTGGGACCAACCAGGAACGCGCCAGACGATCAGCGCCATGGCCAGCAGCAGAAACAGTGCCAGACCCAGAAACATCGGACGCCATCCGACGCTGGGCAGCAGCCATTGCACCGGCAAGGTCGACGCAACCATGCCCGATGAGCCGGTCATCAGCATCCAGGCATTGGCGCGGGTCTGCAAGCTTGGCGCAAACCAGCGCCGATAGCCGGTCAAAGGCGCCATCAGGCAGGCGCTGAGGCCCACACCACACAGGATGCGCGCCGCCAACAGGGTCGAGAAACTGGTGGCGTAAGCGAACGCCAGGCAACCCAGCGTGGCAACAGCGAGAAAACCCGCCAGCACCCGGCCCGGCCCGTAACGATCCAGCCAGGTGCCGAGTGGCAACTGGGTTGCTGCAAATCCCAGGAAGTATCCGCCAGCAAGCAGGCCCAGATCGCGCGCCTGCAAGCCGAACTCCTGTGTCAGCTCAGGTGACAGGGTGGCTGTGATGGCTCGGATCAGCGCCGACAGAAAATAGGCAAACGCAAATGTCAGGAAGACGACAACCGCCGTTTGTCGCGTCAAAGGGGTCATCGCAGGCGCAACCCGGAGAAGAACGGCTCGGTCGCCTCGGGTCCGAGGGCGGGCGCAAACACCATCGCAACAAACACATCCGGGCCTCGGGCAAACCACAGTCCCTGCAAGGTTTGAGCCGGATTGCGGGAAGGGTCACGGTCAGCGCGCAGCGCGAGCATGCCAGGCAGGATCGGGCTACCCGCGGGGAGTTGCAACGCCACCGCCGCCGGCACCGGCCCCAGGCCCGCTAACGTGGCCTCCCGCCATTGCTGCAAGACGGTTTCGGCCTGGGTGGGATCGGTCAGGCGGGCGTGTCCAAGCGCGAAAGTGGCGCCATCAGCGTGGCAACTGTGCATCGTCATGGCCTGTTGTACACCCGCCATCGGCACGGTGCGCTCATCAACATCGGGTTTGCAGGGGAACAGCGTAACCAGGGTCGTGCGGCCAATGGCCACGTCACGCCAATTGAGGGAGGGCCCGCAACCGGACAGCAGAACAACTGCGCTCAGCGCACAGGCAAGGGACAGACAACGCATGCGCGGATTATCACGATGCCGGGACGGCCCCGCAGCGAGCCTGCCGCATGGCGGTAGCTGCAAGTTGCCAAGGGTACAGCGACAGCTGCTGCCCGACGCAGCCGCATCCGTCGGCGCTGACGACTACTTGAATGCGCCGAACACCTTCTTCAGGATCGCGCTGCCGGTTCCCACCGGGTCCTTGCGGATCTTGCGCTCCTCTTCGCCGATGATCAGGTACAGACCATCGAGTGTCTTGCCGGTCACGTATTGCTCGATATTGGCGTCTTCCTTGTTGACCAGGCCGATACCGGCAGCCTTCGAGGCGACACGGTTGTATTTGGATGCCAGATCCACCTTCTGGGTCGCGGCGGTCACCACCGGCAGGAATTTGCCATTGAGCGGAACCCGGGTTTTGTCCGCGAAAAACGTGGTGACCGAGGTGTCACCGCCGGTCAGAATGTTCTTGGCATCGGTGACGGACATCGAGCGCACCGCATCCATCAGCAGATCCTTGGCCATCGGCACTGCCGACTCCGCGGCGCGGTTCATGGACGTCACCAACTCTTCGACTCTCTTCCCCTGGCCAAAGGTCTTGAGCAATTTGGCCGCATCGTTCAGAAAACCCGGCAAAGGGATCCGGACCTTGTCATTGGCCAGAAAGCCATCCTTGCGACCCAGCAGGCTGATGGCCGCCTGCGCGCCTTTTTCCAGCGCGGTCTTGAGGCCTTGAGAGGCTTCGCCTTCGGTCAGGTCGCTCAGCGACAAGGCGTATGCCTGGCTGTAGGCCAAGGCCACCATGGCGACCAGCGAGCAGCTCGATGTAATGTTGAATTGTCGACGGTCCATTTTTCCATTCCCTCGTTTGTTTCCCCATTTTGCATCTTGCCCCCAACGCAGCCGGCTTGGCAAGCGGACTTGCCCATGTCGTGCGCATGTTTTATCTTTGGTGGCCCGCAAGGGCCCGTCAACTGGCGCGGGACGCCGTTGCGGGCCATGCTCCTGCCCGCAACCCGGAGGTGTCGTCGTGTTGCAGCTTGACTTATCATTGCCTCGCACTTGATTTGCACCCCCCGCACCTGCCATGCAAATGCCGACTTCAATGCCAACTGCCTCGATCCGTGTCTGGGACCTGCCCACCCGCTTGTTCCACTGGTTGTTGGTCACCACCGTCATCGGCTCAGTCGTGACGGCGCAAATTGGTGGCAGTGCGATGGTCTGGCACTTCCGCTGCGGCTTCACCATAGCCACTTTGCTGCTATTTCGACTGGTCTGGGGGTTTATCGGCGGAAGATGGTCCCGTTTTGCGGCTTTCATCTACAGTCCGGCGACCATCATGCGTTACTTGCGCGGAGCAGGTCGACCCGAGCACACCGTGGGACACAACCCCTTGGGCGCAGCGTCGGTTTTCGCCATGCTGGCGGTATTGATCGCCCAGGTCAGCACCGGCGTCATCAGTGACGATGAGATTGCAGCAGTCGGCCCGTTCGCCAAATTTGTCAGCAATGCCACTGTCTCACTGGCCACGGGTTATCACAAGGGCTACGGCAAGACTTTGCTGATAGCGCTGGTGGTCTTGCACATTGCGGCCATCGGGTTCTATTTTTTCTCCCGTCGTGACAACCTGGTCAAGCCCATGATCAATGGCGACAAGCCGCATGCAGGCAAGCTGCCATCGTCGCGTGACGACGCGGCTTCGCGCCTTGCGGCTGCCGTGGTATTCGCCGCCTGTGCCACGCTGGTGGCATGGGGCGTTTCGCTGGGTGGCTGAATTCCAGATACTTTTGGCACCGAACTGTCCACACGATGGCCGAGTTGCTTGTCCCTGAGTCGGCCGGTGACTGGGCGGAAATCCGCCAGTTGCTGCTCGAGTACGCCGGTGGACTCGGTGTGGATCTGTGTTTTCAGAACTTCGACCGGGAACTGGCCCAGTTGCCCGGAGCTTATGGGTCGCCCAGGGGCACGATGCGGCTGGCACGGGTCGGTGGCGTAGCTGCAGGGTGTTGCGCCTTGCGACCGCTCGATGCCGTCGACTATGCGAATACCTGCGAGATGAAGCGTTTGTATGTACGACCTCAGTTTCGCGGCCAGGGCCTGGGCCGACGTCTGGCCGAGGAGATTCTTGAGGCGGCGCGGCTGGCCGGTTATGCCAGCATTTTGCTGGACACGCTCGACGATATGGAGACCGCGCGCGCCATGTACCAGGACCTGGGATTTGTCGAGATCCCGCCTTACTACTACAACCCGGTGGCCGGGTCGCATTATCTGAAGGCGGATCTCTGACCTGCTGGCTCAGGCCTTGGCCTGGGCCAGCATCGTGGATGCGTCACTCACTTCGAATTTGCCTGGCGCCTCGATGTTGAGGGTGGCAACCTTGCCATCCTTGACCAGCATAGAGTAACGATTGCTGCGCAGGCCCAGACCCTTGCCGGTAAGATCCAGTGTCAGGCCGGTCGCCTTCGTGAAGGCGGCGTCGCCGTCACCCAGCATGCGGACCTTGCCGTCGGATTTGAGGTCGCGCGCCCAGGCGCCCATGACAAATGCGTCATTGACGCTGACGCACCAGATTTCGTCTACGCCTGCGGCCTTGAGTTCGGAAAATTTCTCCAGATAACCGGGCACATGTTTGGCCGAGCATGTGGGCGTGAATGCGCCTGGCAGGGCAAACAGCGCAATCGTTTTGCCGGCAGTGGCAGACGCAACGGGTACCGGGTTAGGTCCGATACTGCAGCCACCACCTTCGACTTCCGAAAATTCCATCAGCGTGGCCTGGGGAAGAGTGTCACCAACCTTGATCATCATGTGCTCCTGTCATTAAATATGGACGTGTTCCGGGTGGACAAGTGTCGCAGCAAATCCCGCGACGACCATCCCATGCAAAACGGCCCACATTGTGGGCCGTTTTGTCATGCTACGCAGCCAAGGCTGCGTTTAACCATCAAACGATGGCAGCTTTCTGAACCAGACGGGTCGCAACCCAGTTCTTGGTCTTGGAGAGCGGACGGCTCTCGGTGATCTCGATCGTGTCACCCATCTTGTACTCGCCATTTTCATCGTGGGCGTGGTACTTGCTGGATTTGCCGACAATCTTGCCGTAGAGCTCGTGCTTGACACGACGCTCGATCAGAACTGTCACGGTCTTGGCGCGCTTGTCGCTGACAACTTTGCCGATCAGCGTGCGCTTACGGGATACCTTGGATTCGGTCGCTTGGGTCGCTTCGGTCATTTGGCCGCTCCTTCGGTGGATTTGGCCGCATGCTGCTTCTCGACCAGAATGGTCTTGGCACGTGCGATATCGCGGCGCGTCGAACGCAGCGTTGCGGTGTTGTTGAGTTGCTGGGTGGCCTTTTGCATGCGCAGGCCGAAATGGGCCTTTTGCAACGACTTGACCTCCGCCTCAAGGGCGGCAACGTCTTTCTGACGCAGTTCTTTGGTGTTCACAAGTTTTCTCCGGTCAGGTGGCGCTTATTGGCCGATCATGCGTGCCACGAACGTGGTGCGCAAAGGCAGCTTAGCCGCCGCCAGACGGAACGCCTCACGCGCCAGCTCTTCTGGCACGCCAACGATCTCGTAGAGAACCTTGCCGGGTTGAATTTCGGCAACGTAGTACTCCGGATTACCCTTGCCGTTACCCATGCGAACCTCTGCAGGTTTCTGTGAGATCGGCTTATCCGGGAAGATACGGATCCAGATCCGACCACCGCGCTTGACGTGGCGAGAAATCGCACGACGAGCGGATTCGATTTGCCGGGCCGTCAGGCGGCCACGGTCAGTGGATTTGAGACCGAAGTCGCCAAATGCCACGGTGTTACCGCGAGTGGCCAGGCCGGTATTGCGGCCCTTCTGCTCTTTGCGGTACTTTCTGCGAGCGGGTTGCAGCATGTAATTCTCCGAATGCTAGACCGTGATCAGGTCTTGGTTCCGTCAGCTGCTGCAGCTGGCGCGCTTGCCTTGCGGACGCGCTTAACGGCGGGTTTAGTGGTGTCTGAGGGTGCCGTGGCTTCAGCCGGCTTGTCGCTACCGTCAGCGGGTGCCAGATTCGCACCCACAGGACGACGAGCGGCAGGACGCGCTGCGGGGCGGTCGGCACCAGGACGTGCGTCACGACGCGGGCCACGTGGGCGGCGGTCGTCTTCATTGCGCGGCTCCACAACAGCCGGCAGGTCATTACGACCCAGCGTGTCGCCCTTGTAGACCCAGACCTTGACGCCGATGACGCCATACGTGGTCTTGGCTTCCGAGGTGCCGTAATCAATGTCGGCGCGCAGGGTATGCAATGGCACACGGCCTTCGCGATACCACTCACAACGTGCGATTTCGATGCCGTTCAGACGACCCGAAGACATGATCTTGATGCCCAGGGCGCCCAGGCGCATCGCGTTCTGCATGGCGCGTTTCATGGCGCGGCGGAACATGATGCGTTTTTCAAGCTGCTGCGTGATGCTGTCGGCGATCAGTTTGGCATCGATTTCGGGCTTGCGCACTTCCTCGATGTTGACAGCTACCGGCACGCCGAGCTGCTTGCCCAATTCGCGCTTGAGGTTCTCGATGTCCTCACCCTTCTTGCCGATCACCACACCCGGACGCGCCGAATAAATGGTGATACGTGCGTTCTTGGCGGGGCGCTCGATCAGCACGCGGGAGACCGATGCGTTCTTGAGCTTCTTTTTCAGATATTCGCGAACCTTGATGTCTTCGGCCAGCATGCCGGCGAAGTCACGGTCACTGGCGTACCAGCGCGAAGACCAGTTGCGGCTGACCGAAAGGCGAAAGCCGGTTGGGTGGATTTTTTGTCCCATGTGTTCCTGGCCTCTTTCAGTTTCCAACCGTCACGTACACATGGCACGTGGGCTTGCGGATCTGGTTGCCGCGCCCCTTGGCGCGCGCGGTGAAACGACGCAGGGACGCGCCCTGTTCGACATAGATGGTCTTGACCTTCAATTCGTCAATGTCGGCACCATCGTTGTGTTCTGCGTTGGCGATTGCCGACTCCAGAACCTTCTTGATGATGACAGCGGCCTTCTTCTGCGTGAATTGCAGAACGTTGAGCGCCTGATCCACCTTCTTGCCACGAATCAGATCGGCGACGAGACGACCCTTGTCGACAGACAGTCGTACGCCGCGCAGTGTTGCTTTGGTTTCCATGGTGTTGCCTTACTTTCGCACGACTTTTTTGTCGGCCGGGTGACCTTTGAAGGTCCGCGTGAGCGCAAATTCGCCCAGCTTGTGGCCGACCATCTGGTCGGTGATGTAGACCGGAACGTGTTGCTTGCCGTTGTGCACGGCAATCGTCAGACCGATGAATTCCGGCAGAACCATCGAGCGACGCGACCAGGTCTTGATCGGCTTCTTGTCCTTGTTGGTCACCGCCTTGTCGGCCTTCTGAGCCAGGTGGTGATCGACGAAAGGACCTTTTTTGAGTGAGCGTGTCATGTTCCTGCCCCTTACTTCTTGCGACGCGACACGATCATCACCTGCGTGCGCTTGTTGTTGCGGGTACGGTAACCCTTGGTCAGATTGCCCCACGGATCGAC
>JBKJRR010000534.1:0-4268 GCA_046594635.1 Burkholderiaceae bacterium | reverse complement strand
AGGCGGCCAGATTGAATGGGGCTACTACGAAGAAAAGAACCCGCGCATGTGCCATCCGCGTGACCTGTTGGAGAAGGAGCAAGCCCGCCTGTCGCCGTCGCAACGTGATCTGGAGCTGGAGCAAGTCATGGCGCCGCTGGAGCGGGCCATCGAGCTGACGCCCATCCTGGCTGAACTGGGCTACGACGAGAAGCATTCCTTCAATGGCTTGCTGCAGGTCACCACCGATGGCAACCCCTCGGTGGGCGAGTCGTCCAAGGTGCGTGGCCTGTGGTACGCCGAAGCCGTGTGGGTGAAGGACGCACCGGGCGTGGGCAAGCTGGTCGCCGACTGGATGACCGATGGAATCACCCATCTGGACCATGCCGGCATCGACGTTGCGCGCATCTATCCGTTTCAGCAAGACGAGAAATACATCCACGACCGCTGCTTTGAGGCGGCCTTCAAGATCTACAACCCGCCGGTGCACAACCGCGAGCCCTACAGCGCCGCGCGGGGCATCTACAG
Organism: Burkholderiaceae bacterium; assembly: GCA_046594635.1. Lineage (GTDB taxonomy): Bacteria > Pseudomonadota > Gammaproteobacteria > Burkholderiales > Burkholderiaceae_C > CAISIP01. Next base: position 3,761 of record JBKJRR010000534.1, on the reverse strand, counting down.
GAGCCCGTTCTACGAGCGCGAAAAGGCACTCGGAGCCTATTTCATGGAACTCTCCGGCTGGGAGCGCGCACATGGTTATGCCAGCAACGCGCATCTGCTGGAGGTCTACGGCGACAAGGTGCCGGTGCGTGCCAACGAGTGGGACAACCGCCACTTCTGGCGTGTCTCGAATGCCGAGCATCTGAAGATGTCAGAGGACGTGGGCATGATCAACGTCTCGCACTTTGCCGAGTTTGATGTTGAGGGCCCCGATGCAGCCGACCTGCTCGAATACATCTGCGTGGCCAAGGTGGGTGGTGACACTCCGGTGGGCAAGGGCATCTACACGCACTTCCTGGACGCCAAAGGCGGCGTGCGCGCTGACCTGACGGTGCTGCGTCTGGGCCAGGACCATTACCGCGTGATCGACGGCGCCGACGCCGGCCACCGCGACCTGGTATGGGTGAGCCGCATGGCCCAGGACCGGCGTGCCAATGTCACCGTGACGAATACCACCACGTTGTACGGCTGCCTGGGCGTGTGGGGCCCCAATGCCCGTACCACGATCCAGAAAATTGCCGACGCGCCCGAGGCCTGGACGCATGAGAACTTCCCGTTTGCGGCGCTGCGTGAACTGAAAATAAAGGGCGTGCCGGTGCTGGCTTTCCGCATCTCGTATGTGGGCGAGCAGGGCTGGGAACTGCACTTCAAGTACGACGACGGCCTGGCCCTGTGGGATGCGCTGCACGCCCTGGGCGTGACCCCCGTGGGCGTGGAAACCTACGCCAACAGCCGGCGCATGGAAAAGAGCCTGCGCCTGCAGAACGCCGATCTGCGCACCGAATACAACCTGTACGAATGCGACCTGGCCCGCCCCAAGGTCAAAGCTGCCGATTTCCACGGCAAGCAGGCGCACCTGAAATTCCGTGAGCGCGAACACCAACCGGCGATGTTATGTACCCTGACGATGACAAACAACATCGATAGCGCTGGCGTGGCGCGCTACCCCGTGGGAATCTGCCCGGTGATGGACCCCGCAACCGGTGCCACATTGATCGACGAACTGGGCCGGCGCTCCTACACCAGCTCCATCGCCTTCGGCCCGAGCATCGGCAAGAACATCGCCCTGGCCTACCTGCCACATGACTATTGCCAGGTGGGACGCGAGCTGCAAATCCAGTACTTCGCCGATGTCTATCCGGTCAAGGTCGAGGCGGTGGGGTACCAGTCCTTGTACGACCCGGAGAATGGCAGGCCGCGGTCTTGAAGGAAGCCATTGCAATCGGGGGTCGATCTGCCGAAGCACCTGATTGACGAAGAGCCGATCGCCGACTGACTCAGATTGGACTTCGAGCCTGGTCAAGGCGGCTACTGCGTCGCTCTGGTACGCGCTTGAGCAAATCTGAGCCACCGTTGCAGTCAACGCCTGCAACTGGATGAAGGCGCCCATGCTTCGGCGCCCCGCGCGTTTGAAGATTCCATGGTTCTTGCGCTGCTGTAAGGACGTGTGCGGGCCGGCGACCAATCGCCAAGGGCCGCCAGCCTGCGGCTCGTCGCGAAGGAGCGCTCAGTGACGATGTCAGACCTTTGCCTGTACTTGTGCCGCTGCGTCGCGGCCGCCGCGCTGGTCACGGCGGGGCCAGGCGTTGTACTGGCCGCAACCGAGGCAGCGCGTGCGCCAACTGGCGCCGCTTCGAAGGTGCTGCTGAAAGACAAGGTCGGCCAAGACTTTCCCCCGGCGCCGGCCTTTCCCACCGGCGCCCTGGCGCCACCGGTGCGCAGGGCCCTGGCGCAGATGTCCGCCGCGCTGCGCGAGCAACAGTTTCCAACGGCCCCCTTGACGGTGATCGCCCAGTCAAAAGATGCGCGCCTGGCCTGGTATCTGTTCGACCTGTGGCCCTTCGTGACGGACCGCCAAACCGCATCGGGGCTGCTGGCAGCCTTTGAAAGCTTGACCGGCTCCGCGCTGCCCCGTGACGCGCCGAGCGCGATGGGCGACCGCCTGCTGGCCTGGAATTTGCCAGCGCCGCCGGGCTACCGTGAGATGAAGCGCGATCTGTACCTGCACATCGAGCCGCGCTGGAAACCCTTTTTCGACGACGCGCATTCAGCCATCGACTGGCGCTGGATCGGCTGGGGCGGGGTGTTCATCGACGATCGCCCCGACGCCACTAAGGGGGCAATCTGCCCGCGCGGCTGCATTCCGGCGCTCGACCAACCGAAGACGACAACCGCCGCACAAGGGGGTTGGTACCCTGACGACGCCATCGTTTTTGGCGTGCTCATCAACGGCCAGGCACGTGCGTATCCGAAAAACATGATGGAGGTGCACGAGATGGTCAACGACACGCTCGGCGGTCGCCGCATCGGCATGCCGTATTGCACCTTGTGCCTTTCGGTGCAGGCCTATTTCACCGACCAGGTAGCCGGGCAAAAACCGCTGTTGCGCACGTCCGGGCTGCTGTCGCGTTCCAACAAGTTCATGTATGACCTGAGCACCTTCTCGGCGTTCGACACCTTCACCGGCAAGGCTATCTCCGGCCCGCTGCACAAGGCCGGCGTGGTGCTGCCGCAGACCACGGTCGTGGTCTCGACGTGGGCTGCCTGGCGCCGGGCCTATCCGCATACCAGCATCCTGGCAGAAGACGGTGGCATCGGCCGCCGTTACCCGCTCGATCCACTGGGCGGGAGAGACGCCAAGGGTCCGATTTTTCCGGTCGGTGACGTCGATCCGAGGCTGGGCGTGCACGAAGTTGTGCTGGGCGTGATGGCGTCTGACGGCAAGGCCATTGCTTTTCCGCGCGCTGCTGTGCATCTGGCGTTGAAGGCCGGAGAAAAGGTCAATCTCGCGGGCGTGAGTGTGCGCAGCGATGCCGACGGCTTGCGCGCTTATGTCAGTGATGTCGAGGTGCCAAGCCACCAGGCGTTCTGGTTTGCGTGGAGCCAGTTCAGGGTGGGCACGCTGTTGTGGGAGCGTGGGCGTTAATGGGGTGCGGGAAGGACAGAGCCACACCTCTGGTGGCCGGAAGAATTGCCGCCGCGTCAGCGGCGCACGATAGGGCAGTTCAACACAACCCGGGTTGTTTCCAACTGCACCTGCTTCTGCTCGGCAGCTGCCAGCACCTCTTCTTCCGACTTCATCACACGGGCCAGGCCCGGGTCTGACCAGGTCACCTTGACCATCTGCCACAGCGGACTATAGGCTTGGTCACGGCTTTGCGGCCCGACCGGGTCGGGCGCTGACGCAAATATGCTGTCCTGCGCGAAGTTGGTCACGGCATAGACCTTGTCCACGGATGAATGGCCCGGCACGCGGCTTCCTGGTGGCGGCAATGCCGCCGCCAGACGCGGCGCGAAGTTGGCCCGCTTGTCTCGCGCCACATCGGCATCGGATACATCGGTCGTGATGTAGGTGAGTTGCCGGCCCTCGTACCAACCCGTGAGCAAGGTAAGCGCGATGCCATCTTTTGCTGGGTCTGGCGGCTGATGGGCGCATCCCGCTGCCAGCGCAAGTGTCATTGCGCAGGCCAGCAGGAGCCCCGCTTTGGGTCGATGGCAATGGCTGTTCCCAGCCATCGAGGTGCTTTGGGCGACGGTTGCGTCAGCAAGAGTGGGGTTTTTCATGCGAACAACTGTAGCGGACTCTGCTCCGCATCGGGGAAGTGCTGCTCCCGGGCCTGGCGTTTCAGACGCCGCGCGCCCGATCCGCCTTGAAGCGACTGCGAAAGGCGCCAAAGCTGCCGACGTCGAGTGCCATGCGCACTTCGCGCATCAGGTTCAGG
>JBKJRR010000414.1:0-2791 GCA_046594635.1 Burkholderiaceae bacterium | reverse complement strand
CAACCCCATTTCATCTGCAGCTGCAGTCGCGAGAAGGTGGGCACGATGATCGTGGGGTTGGGTGAGGAAGAGGTCGCCAGCATTCTGGCCGAACGCGCGGATATCGAGGTGGGCTGCGAGTTCTGTGGCGTGCAATACCGGTTCGATGCGATCGATGCGGCACAATTGTTCAAGCCCCACAGCCAGCTGCCGCCAACACCGGACTCCGGCACACATTGAGCCCATTCGGCGTGCGCCGGAAGTCCTGACAGCGTTGCGCAGTGGTGCTATGCGCGTTGCTGCCTATTTCGCGATCTGCACCATGATCTCGTTGGGCCGCACCATGCCCAGTTCGGATCGGGCTTTTTCTTCGACGATGTCCATGCCTTCCTGAAGATCGCGCACCTCAGCTTCGAGGCGCAGATTGCCCTGGTGCGCGCGGTCGTTCTGCAGCTGCTTGGTCGCCAGCTCCTGCTCCAGCTTCGCCACATTCGGGATGCTGCCGCGCCCGTACCACAGCTGCCCGTGCAGGATGACCAGCAGGGCAATCAATGCCAACGGGACGATGCGGTTGCGCACGGCGTCGAATCAGGACAGGCGAGGCGCGCCCAATCAGCGAAGGTTGTAGAACGCGTCTCGACCAGGGTAGTGCGCGATTTCACCGAGGTCCTCTTCGATGCGCAGCAACTGGTTGTACTTGGCCATGCGATCGGAACGGCTCAGCGACCCGGTCTTGATCTGACCGGCGTTGGTTCCCACCGCGATGTCGGCAATGGTCGAGTCTTCGGTTTCACCGGAGCGGTGACTGATGACGGCGGTGTAGCCCGCACGCTTGGCCATCTCGATCGCGGCAAAGGTCTCGGTCAGTGTGCCGATCTGGTTGATCTTGATCAGGATCGAGTTGGCGATGCCCTTGTCGATGCCTTCCTTGAGGATTTTGGTATTGGTAACGAACAGGTCGTCGCCGACGATCTGCACCTTCTTGCCCAGGCGGTCGGTCAGCACTTTCCAGCCGTCCCAGTCGTTTTCGGCCATGCCGTCCTCGATGCTGATGATCGGGTATTTGTCGGCCCAGGTCGCCAGAATGTCGGTCCATTCGCCGGATGTGAGGCTCAGGCCTTCGCCGTCGAGCTGGTATTTGCCGTCCTTGTAGAACTCGGAGGCGGCGCAGTCCAGCCCCAGTGCAATCTGCTCGCCGGCCACAAAACCCGCGGCATCGATCGCTTCCAGAATCATCTGGATTGCGGCCTCATGGTTGGCCACGTTCGGCGCAAAACCACCTTCATCGCCTACCGCGATGCTGATGCCCTTGTCGTGCAGGATCTTCTTGAGGGCATGGAACACTTCGGCGCCATAACGCAGCGCTTCGCGGAAATTCGGCGCACCGATCGGGATGATCATGAACTCCTGGATGTCCAGGTTGTTGTTGGCGTGGGCACCGCCGTTGATGACATTCATCATCGGTACCGGCATCTGCATGCCGCCCATACCGCCGAAATAGCGGTACAGCGGCAGGCCGGATTCTTCGGCTGCGGCGCGGGCCACCGCCATCGACACGGCCAGCATCGCGTTGGCGCCCAGGCGCGACTTGTTCTCAGTGCCATCCAGGTCGATCAAGGTCTTGTCCAGGAAAGCCTGTTCGGAGGCGTCCAGGCCCATCACGGCTTCGGAAATTTCGGTGTTGATGAACTCGACCGCCTTGAGCACGCCTTTGCCCAGGTAGCGGGTCTTGTCGCCGTCGCGCAGTTCGATGGCCTCGCGCGAACCGGTGGAGGCTCCGGATGGCACGGCGGCGCGGCCCATGGTGCCACTTTCCAGCAGCACGTCGCATTCGACCGTAGGGTTGCCGCGTGAATCGAGAATTTCACGACCGACGATGTCAACAATTGCACTCATGTTTCTTCTTTCTGATCAGATTTCTGGAAAATTCAAACGCCTTCGACGATCACCATGCGCATGATGGCTGCACCCTGGCGCGCAGCTCGGGCCTTGCCGTATTCGGGCGATGCGTCAAATTGGCGTGCCGCTTCGACCGAGGGAAACTTCAGCAACACCAGGCGTTCGGGTTGCCAGTCGCCTTCGAGCACCTCGACCTTGCCACCACGCACACAGACTTCGGCGTTGTGGGCCAACATCGCGGCAGAGGACCACTTCTTGTATTCCTCGTATTGCTGCGCATTGGTGACGGTCACGTTGGCGATGATGTAGGCACTTGTCATGGGCTTGATTCCTGCGGTTGACGGTTCAGTCGGCAAATGCCTGTTCGAGGAAACCGTGTCGTTTGGTGGCCTGATCGAGGTCGCGCAGGACTTCGAGCAGGGCTTTCATGTGGCTCAAAGGGACGGCATTGGGGCCATCGCTCAGTGCCTTGCTCGGGTCGGGATGGGTTTCCATGAAGACCCCGGCAACGCCGGCAGCAACTGCCGCGCGCGCAAGCACAGGCACCATGTTGCGCTGGCCACCGCTGCTGGCGCCCTGACCACCGGGCAGTTGCACCGAATGTGTGGCGTCAAACACCACGGGTGCGCCGGTCTCGCGCATGATGGCCAGGGAACGCATGTCGCTGACCAGGTTGTTGTAGCCGAAACTCGCGCCACGTTCGCAGGCCATGAAATTGTCTTCGGTCAGGCCGATCTCGCGCGCTGCGGCGCGGGCCTTGTCGAGCACGTTCTTCATGTCGTGCGGCGCGAGGAACTGCCCCTTCTTGATGTTGACCGGCTTGCCGCTTTGCGCCACGGCGCGGATGAAGTCGGTCTGTCGGCACAGGAAGGCGGGCGTTTGCAGCACGTCGACGACGGAGGCTGCGGCTTCG
>JBKJRR010000271.1:0-4239 GCA_046594635.1 Burkholderiaceae bacterium | reverse complement strand
GCCCAATACCCACCTGGTCATGCATGGCTCCTCGTCAGTGCCGCAGGAGCTGCTGGCCATCATCCGCCAGTACGGCGGCGATATGAAAGAGACCTACGGCGTGCCGGTCGAGGAGATTCAGAAGGCGATCCAGTTCGGTGTGCGAAAGATCAACATCGACACCGATGTGCGACTGGCGATGACCGGCGCAGTACGCAAGTACATGGCCGAGAACCCCGATAAATTCGATCCGCGCGACTGGCTCAAGCCAGCGCGTGAGGCCGCCAAGCAGGTCTGCAGGCAGCGGTACGCGGAGTTTGGCTGCGAAGGCCAGGGTAGCAAGATCAAGGGCAACAGCCTGAAGTACGTTGCCGGGCAATACGCCCGTGGGGAACTGGCGCAGGTCGTTCAGTAAGGCGGCCCCGTCGTCGACGAGCAGCGGTAGCCGACGCTGTGTCGGCACGGCCTAAAATCGGCCGATGTCCGACGCTTCAAATGCTCTTCACACCTCCCGCATCCAATCGTTGCCGCTGCTCGCGCGGGGCAAGGTGCGCGACAACTACGCGGTTGGCGACGACCGCATCCTGATGGTGGCAAGCGACCGGCTGAGCGCCTTCGACGTGGTGCTGGACCAGCCGATTCCCGGCAAGGGTGCCTTGCTCACGCAGATGGCGCTGTTCTGGTTCGACAAGCTCGGCGCGATCTGCCCCCATCACCTGACCGGTGGTGAGCCGGAATCGGTCGTTTCCGACGACGAAAAGGCGCAGGTGCGCGGTCGCGCTATGCTTGTTCAGAGGCTGCGTCCGCTGCCGGTCGAGGCGGTTGTGCGGGGTTATCTGGCGGGCAGTGGCTGGAAGGAATACCAGGAGAATCAGTCGGTCTGCGGCGTTGCCTTGCCACCAGGCCTGCGCAATGCGTCCAAATTGCCCACGCCCATCTATACGCCCGCCGCCAAGGCCGAGGCGGGCGAACACGACGAGAACATCACCTACGAGCGTACGGTCGAGATGGTCGGCCCGCAGCTCGCGGCGCAGATGCGCGACACCAGCATCGCGCTGTACCAGGCGGGTGCCGCAATCGCATTGGCCAAAGGCATCATCATTGCCGACACCAAGTTCGAGTTCGGGCTGGACGTGCAGAACCGCATGGTGCTGATGGACGAGGTCATGACGCCGGATTCATCGCGCTTCTGGCCGCTCGAGGATTACGCCGAAGGCAGCAACCCGCCAAGTTACGACAAACAGTTTGTGCGCGACTGGCTTGAGCAGGTGCGTATCGACGGTCAACCCTGGAACAAGCGCGCACCGGCGCCGACGTTGCCGGCGGAGGTGGCCAAGGCCACTGCGGCGCGTTACCGGGAAGCGCTCGAGCGGCTGACCCGGCCTGGTTGAAACCCGTAGCGCGGCAGGTACAGCGGTTACCAGACCCGGGACATTGGCAGTGCCACCATGAAGGCTCTGCGCGGCGGTCTGCAGTTCCACGAATCCCCGGTGCTGATCGCCTGGTGGTGTCGCGTCTTTGGCCGCGCACTGGTCTGGCTGACGCCCCCGAGCCGCCGTCGCCTGTTGCTGGCGTTGGCCGCAGTAGGTGTCGGCATCGCCAGCACTGTCAGCACCATGGGCAAGCACCCGGCGTTGCCGTTACCGCGCGACGGCTGGGGCTTGATGCTGGTGGTCGTCGCGCAGTTTGCCTTGCTGGCAATGGTCTACCGAAGCTGCGCGGAGTTTGCCCGCCTGCCGGCGCCGGTGCGCCGCCATCCCCAATGGGCGCTGCATGCGGTCTACTGGCTGATGCTGGTGGTTTTGTGGTGGACGACACCGGACCAGGGCATGTGGCGGTCGGTGTTGCTGGGTGCAGCGGTGCTGTTCCCGGTGTTGTTGTGGCGCCTGGCGTATCTGGTGCTGGCCGGCCAGCATGGACGTGTTGCCGCAACCACCTGGCGCGACCATCTGCTTTACCTGTGGCCTGCCTGGGGCGGTACTGACACGCCCTATGGCAAGGGTCTGGCTTATCTGTCGCAGTTCGAAGCCAGAACCACCGAAGCGCTTGCCCGTTCGCAGCTTGCCGGAATCCGTCTTCTGCTGCTGGCGGTTCTCTGGCGCCTGGTGCTGACCGCTTTCAATGCCGTTGTGCACGGCGATGACAACTGGATGAGTCGGGGGCTGGGTGCCTGGACGGCCGGTATCCCGGAGCTGAAGGACATGTTGCAGCCGGGCGCTGGTGTGCCAAGACTTTCAGCCTGGCTGAGCATCTATGCCAACCTGATCACGGACGTGTTGCGCCTGGCCGTCAAGGGCCACCTGATCGTCGGCTTCCTGCGGCTGTACGGCTTCAATGTGTTTCGCAACACCTACAAGCCCCTGCTCGCCGAGACCATCGTCGAGTTCTGGGGCCGCTACTACTACTATTTCAAGGAATTGCTGGTCACGTTCTTCTTCATGCCGACCTTCACCGGCCCGGCAAAACGGCTGCGCCAATGGCCCCGTCTGCGGTTGCTGGCGGCCGTTTTTGCGGCCGCGTTTGTCGGCAACGTGTACTACCATGTGATCAAGGAGTCCGAGGCGCTGGTGCAGGGGCATCTGTCGCAGATGGTTGCCGCGCAAGGCCCACGCATGTTTTATTGTGGGTTGCTGGCGCTTGGCATCTTCGTCTCGATGTTGCGCGAGCAGGGTCGTCGCGGCGCGGCGCAGCCATCCGGTCGCCTGGCGCGGTTCTGGCGCATTGCCGGCGTATGGACGTTTTTTTCCCTGATCTCGATCTGGAACACCGCTGGTGGTGCTCCGTTTGAGGCCAGGGTCCGGTTTTTTCTGGAACTTTGGGGCCTGGTCTGAAGGCCGCCAATGATTGGGAGGGGGCGAGATATGTTTCTGGACCTGCGTATTGGGGCCTTGGTGGAACCCCTCTCGAAACGTCGATGGGAGCCGGCGCGTATCGCCACTGAAATGAGCCGGCGAATTGCCCGGTTTCAGCGCCTGGGTCTGGCAAGGGGCGACAGGGTCTTTCTCACATTCGGCAACCGGCTCGAGTTTTTTGCCGAGTTGCTGGCGATCTGGCGACTGGGCGCCTGCGCCGTTCCGATCGACGCACGCCTAACGGCGTTTGAGGTTACCACCCTGGTGCAGGCAGCCAGTCCGCTCCTGGCGGTGGTCGATGACGCGACCGATCCGACGGTACTGGCCGCGCTTGACGAGGCCGGCGTCACCCATGTGTTGACCACCGATATCGGCGAGACCGAGGCGACGGTCGGGCACAGCCAGCTGGACGACGACGCACTGATACTGTTCACCTCGGGCTCCACTGGCGCGCCCAAGGGGGTGCTCCATACCCACCGATCGCTGCGTGCACGCTGGATGGCCTTGCGCGAACAACTCGGCAGTGCGGCGTTCGCGCGAACCTTGTGCATGTTGCCAACCCATTTCGGCCACGGCCTGATCTGCAACTGCCTGTTTCCCTGGTTGTCGGGGCAGGAGCTGTACATCACGCCGCCGTTTCGACCCGACATCATCATGCGATTGGGCGCCTTGCTGGACGAACACCGCATCACTTTCATGTCGTCCGTGCCGTCGGTCTGGCGCATGGCGCTGAAAATGTCGCGTCGTCCGCAAGCCGCAAGTCTGCAGCGGGTGCATGTCGGCTCAGCGCCGTTGTCGGCCCATGTATGGGAGGAGATCCGCAACTGGACGGGTACCCGGCAGGTTTGCAATGCCTACGGCATCACCGAGACTGGCAGCTGGGTGGCAGGCCTGGTCGATGCAGATGTGCCGGCCGAAGACGGCCTGATCGGCGAGGGCTGGGGCGCCGTCATCAAGGTGCTGCGCACCTCGGAGACCGACGTACCACTCGATGCCAGTGCCGAATGTGCGGTGGGCGAGACCGGTTATGTCTGGCTCAACACTCCGGCACTGATGAAGGGCTATTTCCAGCGCGACGACCTGACCACCAAGGCGGTCATCGATGGCTGGTTCTTCACTGGCGACATCGGCGTGCTCGATACCCTTGGTCGCCTGGCGCTGCTCGGGCGCGAGCGCGACGAAATCAACAAGGGTGGCATGAAAATCTACCCATCCGATGTCGATGCCGTCGTCGAGCGTTTCGACAAGGCCAGCGACGTCTGCACCTTCGCGATCGAGGACGTGCTGTACGGACAGATCGTTGGCATGGCGGTGGTGCTCAGCGACCCGCAAGACGACACCGTGCGCGCCCTGCATGCCTGGATGCAGCGCCATCTGGCCGAACCCAAGATGCCTTCACGCTGGTGGG
>JBKJRR010000265.1:0-4180 GCA_046594635.1 Burkholderiaceae bacterium | reverse complement strand
ATCACCATTCTTGTCCTCGAACTTCAGCAGGCCCGTCTTCTCCCAACGCTTCATCCAGTCTGGGCGCTCGTCATACTTGATGGCAACATCCTTGTCGAACACGTTGACGTTCTGCATGATGACGCCCGTCGTGACGGTGCGGATCAGGTTGGTCTTGGCCATTGCAGCCACGGCGGGAGCCGTGGTGTACAGAATGGCAATAAACACCAGCGCCCAGCCAGCGGAAGAACGTGCGTCCTTGACCGATGGCACAGTGAAGAATCGCATGATGATGTGCGGCAAGCCCGCAGTTCCGATCATCAGGGACAGGGTGTACATGAACATGTTCAGTGAGCTACCTGGCAGCGACGTGGTGTACTTGCCAAAACCAAGGTCGGTGACCACCTGGTCGAGCTTGGACAGCAACGATATGTCCTGACCGATCAGACTCGAACCCAGGCCTAGTTGAGGCAGAACATTACCGGTGAGTTGCAGCGAAATGAACACCGCCGGAATTGTGTAGGCCAGGATCAGCACGATGTATTGCGCCACCCTGGTGCGCGAACCAGAAGCCAAGCGGATAACCACCGAGCTTGATGTTGTTGAGCAGATCCGCAAACAGGATACCGGCCCCGAAGCACACGAGAAACCAGATCATGAGAATTTTGGTCAACAGACTGAGCGTGGCTTTCCAGTAGGCGTGACTGCTGTTGTCGTCCTTCATGAAATCTCCTCGTTTTTGAACTTACGGTATCCGCGGCCCAAAGCCACCGCACGAACACTGGCCCTGGCTGAACCACGGCAATGTGCGGATGATTCTGGAATCGCTTTCTTACAGAAAACTGTTTTCGAAGGATTGACGTGCAGCAATACCACGTCTCAAGGGAAAACCCTCAGGCCATAGGGCCAGCCCGGGCAGAGCGCCCGGAAGTAACAGCCAATGTGGTCAGCCATTGAGAGCCGAGATGCCCCAGCGTTGCAGGGCCGCGTCGTCGGCGACACGGGCATCAACCCAGCGCGCGCCCTCGGGCGTCTGCTCCTTCTTCCAGAAGGGAGCCTGGGTTTTCAGATAGTCCATGATGAACTCGCAGGACTGAAAGCTCTGGCCACGATGGCTGGAGCTCACCGCAACCAACACGATCTGGTCCAGCGGTTGCAACACTCCGACACGGTGCACGACCCGGCAGGCCAGGATATCAAACCGACGATGCGCCTGGTCGAGTATCGCCTCGATCGCCTTTTCGGTCATGCCGGGGTAATGCTCCAGTTCCAGCGCTGCCACCGCACAGCCATCATTGCGGTCGCGTACTGTGCCCACGAAACTGCATACCGCGCCCACGCGTGCGTCGCCAGAGCGAAGGCGCGCCACTTCTTCGGCCAGGTTGAAATCGTCTGTCTGTATCGCCACGCGTTGCTTGTCCATGGCGTAATTGTGGCACTGGCGGTTGGCGTTGGTGCAACTGGCGGTTGGCGTCGGTGCAACTGGCGCAAGCGCAGGGCACCGCATTTAGCGAAGGCCGTTAGCAGAACCGATTGACCCGCTCTGGTCGCGACGTGCCGAGACTCAACCGCCAGTCACCGGCGGAAAGAAGGCGACTTCGGCGCCGGGACGCAGGGCCTGCGTTTCGGCACACATGAGTTGGTCCACAGCCATCCGGACGGAGCGGCCACGGGCCAGACAGTCGGCATAGGGTGCGCCGCGCGCAATCAGTTCATCGCGCAGGCCTGCCAGGTCGGATGCAGCGCTCTGCCACTCTTCGGAGCCATGCCCGACTGCCTCACGGATGGATGCAAAAAAACGCAAGGTGACGGTTGGCATTTTGGGTGACTCGGCCATCGTTCAGAACAAAAGATCGGACAAGGCAATGAAGCGCACGCTGTCGCCTTTGGCGATGGTCTGGCCCGGCGCATTGTCGACCAGCCCGTCGCCCCATACGGCCGACGTCAGCACGCCGGAACTCTGATTGGCAAACAGGTCCAATCCGTCCGCTGCGTTGCGCCGCACGCGCAGAAATTCGCGTCGGCGATCTGCGCGCGGCCAGTCAAAATCGGCGCGCGCTGTTACCACCACCGGGGTCACATCGAATACGCCCAGCAGACGCAGCAGGAACGGGCGCACCAGCAACGCAAAGGTGACAAAACTCGACACCGGGTTGCCCGGCAAACCGATGAAATGCGCCTGCGCGACCCGGCCGTAAGCGAAAGGCTTCCCCGGCTTGATGGCAATCTGCCATAAATCGAGTTCACCCAGCGACTCGACTGCTGGTCGAACATGGTCCTCTTCGCCAACCGAGACTCCGCCACTGGTCAGGATCAGGTCATGCGCCTGCGCCGCGTCTTTCAGGGCCTGCACCGTGGCCGCGCGCTGATCCGGCACGATGCCCATGTCGGTGACGTCGCAGCCCAGGCGCAGCAGCATGGCGCGCAGAAAGAATCGATTCGAGTTGTAGATAGCGCCTTCACGCATGTCAAGCGGCGCCACATCGCCCGGCATCACCAACTCATCACCGGTGGAAAACAGAGCGACTCGCGGCTTGCGGACCACCTGCAAGTTATCCATGCCCACGCTGGCGGCCACTCCCAGGCCAGCCGGTGACAGCCGCGCGCCACGCGCCAACACCACCGATCCACGCGTCACATCCTCGCCCGAGCGACGGATCCATTGACCACGGCTGACCGGGCCGTTGATCCGCAGTTGCGGCAAGCCACCGGCACCTTGCGCCGGCAGCAACTCACAGTCTTCCTGCATGACGACGGCATCGGCGCCGGGCGGGATCGGCGCGCCGGTGAATATCCGGGCCACATGTCCTGCCTGCAGTGCCTGGCCGTACGTACCGGCAGGGATACGCTGAGATACCACGAGCGATATTTCGGGCCGCTGCAAGTCGGCAACGGAAACCGCATAGCCATCCATGGCACTGTTGTCCTGCGGCGGCACTTGCAATTGCGACACCACATCTTGCGCCAGCACCCGACCATCGGCGTCAAAGGTGGAAACGGAATCCGTTTCAGTCAGCGGTACGGCATAGGCCAGCAGACGCGCCATCGCGTCATCGAGTGCCAGCAAGGGTGGTCGTCGTGTCGCGGTCATCGCTCGGATTCTTTCAACGGGGAACAACGAAGGGTCGAAGAGGGCGAATGTTCGCAGTTCTGCGCCCTGCTCGCTTGCCAGGGGTCTCAGGCCACAACTGGTTCGCAATGGCTGACGATGAAGGCCTTGACGGCCTGCAGGTCGGCCGCCATTTCGGTCACGCGCCGCGGCTTCAGCTCGATGCCTTCAAAGCCCGCTGGACGCACTGGCTCGCGACCCAGTGCCTCGACGATGGTGGCGGCAAATTTGATCGGCAATGCCGTCTCGAGAACGATCATCGGATGCTTGGCATGAAGGTGCGCGCGCGCCACCTGGATGCCATCGGCCGTGTGGGTGTCCACCATTTCGCCGCATTGCTCCCAGGTATGCCGGATCGTCGCGAGTCGGTCGGCGTGAGTGCTGCGTCCGCTGGCAAAGCCGAAGCGGGACGCAGCGTCCTTGAACGCAGCATCGGCGCTGAGGTCGAAAAATCCCTGGCCGGCGAGCTGCGCGCCGAACAAATCTCCGAGACGCCTGGCATCGCGCCCGAGCAGGTCGAACACGAAACGTTCGAAGTTCGTCGCCTTGGAAATATCCATCGACGGGCTGGAGGTTTCGTGGGTATCGGCACTCGCCCGGACCCGGTAACGACCGGTGCGGAAGAACTCGTCGAGTACGTCGTTTTCGTTTGTCGCAACCACCAGCAAGTCGATCGGCAAACCCATCAAACGCGCCACATGGCCGGCGCAGACATTGCCAAAATTGCCCGAAGGTACGCAAAACCGCACCTTGTCGGCATTGGACTCTGTGGCCTGAAAATAGCCGGCGAAGTAGTACACGACCTGAGCCACCAGGCGGGCCCAGTTGATCGAATTGACTGTGCCGATTCGGTATCGGCGTTTGAACGCCAGATCACTGGAAACGGCCTTGACCAGATCCTGACAATCGTCGAACACGCCGTCGACGGCAATGTTGTGGATGTTTTCGTCCATCAGGCTGAACATCTGGGCCTGCTGAAACGGGCTCATGCGCCCGCGCGGGCTGGTCATGAACACCGTGACGCCACGTTTGCCGCGCATCGCGTATTCGGCTGCGCTGCCGGTGTCGCCGCTGGTGGCACCCAGAATGTTC
>JBKJRR010000251.1:0-10213 GCA_046594635.1 Burkholderiaceae bacterium | reverse complement strand
GAGGCGCAGCTCGCAATCCTCGAAGCCAAGGAGCGCGCGATGGCGGCGCCCCAGACCATCGGCGTGTCGGATGCGGCGCGCCAGCCCTGGTTCTGCTCGGGCTGTCCGCACAACACCAGCACCAAGGTGCCCGAGGGCTCACGCGCCATGGCCGGCATCGGCTGCCACTTCATGGCCACCTGGATGGACCGCGCCACGGTCGGTTTTACCCAGATGGGCGGCGAAGGTGTGCCCTGGGTCGGCCAGCAGCCGTTTTCCACCGACCAGCACATGTTCGCCAACCTGGGCGACGGCACCTATTTCCACAGCGGCCTGCTCGCGGTACGCCAGAGCATCGCCGCCGGCGTCAACATCACCTACAAGATCCTGTACAACGACGCGGTCGCGATGACCGGCGGCCAGCAGGTGGGTGAGCGCGCTGAAGGCCATTCGGTGGGGCAGATCGCGCAATCCATGCGCGCCGAAGGGGCGGTGAAGATTGTCGTCGTGACCGACGAGCCCGAGAAATACGATGGCGTCAAACTGGTCGACGGTGTGGCGGTGTTGCATCGCGATACGCTGGACGCTGTGCAACGTGAGTTCCGCGAGATCAAGGGCACGACCGTGATCATCTACGACCAGACCTGTGCCACCGAAAAACGCCGCCGGCGCAAACGCGGATCCATGGTCGACCCGGCCAAACGCGTCGTCATCAACGAGCTGGTGTGTGAGGGTTGTGGCGACTGCGGCGTGCAGTCCAACTGCATGAGTGTCGAGCCGCTGGAGACCGAGTTCGGCCGCAAGCGCCAGATCAACCAGTCGACCTGCAACAAGGACATGTCCTGCCTGAAAGGCTTTTGCCCGAGCTTCATCACCGTCGAAGGTGGGCAACTGAAGAAGAAGGCCAAAGGCAAGGCCTTGTCCCCGTTCGAGATGGACGCCTTGCCCGAGCCGACCGCTATCGTGCTGGACGCGGCAGTTGGCCAGGTCTGGGGCATCATCGTCGCCGGTGTCGGCGGTACCGGTGTCATCACCATCGGCCAGTTGCTGGGCATGGCGGCGCATATCGAGGGCAAGGGCATCGTCACGCAGGATGCCGCTGGGTTGGCCCAGAAGGGCGGCGCGACCTGGAGCCATGTGCTGATCGGCGAAAACCAGAACGACATCCGCACCACGCGCGTCAGCATGGCCGCGGCCGACCTCATCATCGGTTGTGACCCGCTGGTGGCCGCAGGCAAGGAAACCATGCTTCGCATGCGCGAGGGCCGCACCCATGTGGCGATCAATACACACAGCACGCCAACGGCGGCCTTCGTGCGCGACGGCAACTGGCAGAACCCGGCCGATGCCTGCGTCGCCGAAATCGCGCAGGCGGTGGGAGTCGACGGTGTGGGTACGTTCAACGCCGACGCGGCCGCCACCAAGCTGCTGGGCGACAGCATCTATACCAATCCGATGATGCTGGGTTACGCCTGGCAAAAGGGCTGGATCCCGTTGGGTCGCGCGTCGCTGATCCGCGCGATCGAGCTCAATGCCGTGCAGATCGACAACAACAAGGCGGCCTTCGAATGGGGCCGGCGCGCCGCGCATGACTGGGCCAGCGTCGAGAAGCTGTTGAGCCCGGCGCAGGTGCTGCAGTTCAAGAAACGCGAGACGCTGGATGACGTCATCAATCGGCGTGTGGAGTTTCTGACTGCGTACCAGGACGCTGCCTATGCCAGCCAGTACCAGATATTTGTGCACAAGGTGCGCGAGGCAGAAGGCAAACTGGGCAAGACCTTGCTGGCCGAAAGTGTTGCGCGTTACCTGTTCAAGCTGATGGCCTACAAGGACGAATACGAGGTTGCACGACTGCACACCGACACCACGTTCCTGGACAAGGTCCACGCCATGTTTGAGGGGGACTTCAAACTGAACTACCACCTGGCCCCTCCGCTCGTGGCCAAACGCAACGACAAGGGCGAGTTGCAGAAGAAGAAATACGGGCCTGCAATGCTGACCGGTTTTCGCTACCTGGCCAAACTCAAGGGCCTGCGCGGCGGGCCTTTTGATGTCTTTGGCCGCAGCGAAGAGCGCAAGTCCGAGCGCGCCCTGATCGGCGAATACCGCGCCAGCATCGACGAGGTGCTGGGCCGGCTCACGGCTGATAACCACGCGCTTGCGCAGGAGATCGCGCGCATCCCCGAAAAGATCAAGGGTTACGGCCATGTGAAGGAGCGCAACCTGGTGGCAGCGCGCCAGCAGTGGCAGACCTTGATGGCGCAGTGGCGTGCGCCGGCAGCAGCAGGTGCTCCGTCAACCCGACTGGCTGCAGGCGGGTAGCCGCCGTCAGTCCAAACGCAGGTTCAGTTCCAGCGCTTCGGTGCCGGGCTGGACGGCCACCGGATCGACTCCAATGGGGTTATCGGGCTTTCGCTGGCACGGGGTCGTGCATCGGTGCGTCAGGGTTGGAGTCGCAAAACCACGTCGGCGGTAAGCGTGTTGCTGACGGTGCAGATGTCCTTGGTGCGTCGCAACAATTCGTCGATTTGCGCGGCATCGACCGCGACGGACGACCGCGCGACCACATCGAAACGTCCGAACCGGTTGGGCAGGTCGGTGGCCTTGATGGCGCTTGCCGATATGTCCAGTGCGCCTAGTTCCAGTGTCATCTGCTGGGCCGCCATGCGCATCGAGATCGTGATGCAGTTGGCCAGCGCCGCCAGCATCAAATCGGACGGCGACATGGCGTCGGCGGCTGGCGCCAAAGCCGCCCGCGCGCGGTGGCCGGCCTCGGTTTCGAAAGTCAGTGTGTCGCCGCCCTTTGACTGCACGGTCAGCGGACCATAGGTCTTGGGTTTGATTCTTACTTGCATGTTCTAGCCTTCGCGGTTGGGTCAGGAGGCGGGCCAGGGAAAGACCGGTTGTTGCTTGTCAGTCGCCGTGCTGTCACATCAGCAGGTCGGGCAGGAAGGTGGCGATCGCCGGAAACAGGGTCAGTATGCACACGGCCAGCAGCAACATGACCCAATATGGCGCAGCGGCCTGCGCCGCGCGTCCCAGCGACACCTCGCCCTTGGTGAGCACGGTCAGCACCGACAGGTTCAAGCCGACGGGCGGAGTGATCTGGCCGATCTCGATCATGATGGTGATGATCACGCCGAGCCAGATCGGGTCGAAACCGAGCTTGGTCATCAGCGGAAACACGATCGGCAAGGTCATCACCATCAGCGACAAGCCGTCGAAAAAACACCCCAGCACCAGGTAGACGATGACCACGATCAGCAGCACCGTGTATTTATCGAGCCCGCCCGCGAGCACCGACTCCAGCAGCGCCTGGGGCACGCCGAGCACACTGGCGGACTGGCTCAGCACTGTTGCGCCCAGCACGACGAAACCGATGGAGGAGAACAGCAGCACCGAGCGCATGACGCTGTCGGCCAGCTTGCGCGGTGTGAGGTCACCCCACACAAAAGCGATGACGGCCGCCACCACGACGCCCACGCCCGCCGACTCGGTGGGCGTGGCATAACCAAATGCGATGCTGCCGATGATCGCGATGATCAGTACGACCACCGGCCAGATCTGAAGCATGCCCGCCAGAATTGCCAGCAGCGGTGTGCGCGTATCGTCCTTCGGGTACAGCGCCGGATTGCGCAGACAGGCGAACAGGATGTAGCCCATGAACAAACCGGTCACCATCAGGCCCGGCACGATGCCGGAGATGAAAAGCCGCCCGATCGAGGTATCGGTCAACGCGCCGTAAATCAGGAATGACAGGCTCGGGGGAATCAGCAGGCCGAGCGTCCCGCCACCGGCCAGGCTGCCCACCACCGCCGCCTTGTCGTAGCCGCGCTTGACCATTTCCGGGTAGGCCACCGAGCCGACCGCGGCGGCGGTCGACAGGCTGGAGCCACTGACCGCGCCAAACAATGCGCACACGGTGATATTGGTGTGCAGCAAGCCGCCTGGCACCCGCGCAAAGACCGGTTTGAACGCGCTGTACGCACGCTGACTGATGCCGCTGTGCAGCAGGATTTCGCCCAGCAGGATGAACAGTGGAATGGCGCTGAGGGTGAACGAGTTGAAGACATTCCAGATCGCGTTGACGGCCAGCGAGGTCGCGCCATTGGCAAAAAAATGAAGCAGCAGCAGGCCGGTCAGGCCCAGCGCCGCTCCCAGCGCCGCGCCGCTGGTGGCGGTCAGCACCAGCAGAAAACTGAAAGCCGTCAGGAACATGCTTGCAGTGCGACGCCGTGAGGCCCCGGGAGTGGGTCAACTCGCATCGTTGGTCTGGGTCATGGGTTTGTTGTCGCTGCCAGTGAGCGTGCGCACCAGTACCAGCAGCGCGCACAGCGCCACCGATACCGGCAACACCGCCATCCAGGGTCCCAGGCGCAGACTGGCCGCCTCGGACTTGATGTTGCGCCTGAACGCGAATTCGAGCCATGGAATCGCGTCCACCAGGAACCAGCCGCAAAAGGCCAGCATCACGAGCGCGGCAAACACTGCCAGTGCGGTGCGTCCGCGCGCCGACAGGAAACTGGCCAGGAAGGTGACCCGGACATGGCTGGACTGGACCGTGACCATCGGCAAGGCCAGAAACAGCGATGTGCTGAGTAACAGACCGACCAGCTCTTCGGTGTAGTACAGCGGCGATCCGGCCAGCCTGCGCATCACGACGCTGGCCAGGATGATGCCCACGATCAGGAACAGTGACGCCGCCGCCAGCGCGGCGCACAGGCGGGACACCCGCACCAGAACCTGCTCCAGTCTGGTAGCGAGTGCGAGCATGAAGTTGCCGGCCTGGCGCGCAGGCGCGACTCAGCGGCCCATGGCCTTGAGCACCCGCTCGCGATAGGCGGGCGCCTTGCCGCCGGCTTCGGCTGCCAGATCGGCCCAGGTGGCCGAGACCGCTTCGAGGAACTGCTTGCGGTCGGATTCAGGGAAGTCGCCCAGCCAGTTCAGGCCCTTTTTCTTGAGTTCCTCGCGTGCCGCCAACTCTCGCTGGTGGTCGGCAGAATATTCGTTGGTGCGGTTCCAGGTGTCATCGGCTGCCTTGGTGATGGCGGCACGCTGGGCTTGCGGCAACCCGTTCCACTTGGTGGTCGCGATGCCCAGCGCATACGGAGCCGAAGGCATCGGGTACAGGAACGCGCCGTATTTGGCGACCTCATGCATGTTCACCGTATGGGCATACAGGGCAGGATAAACGGCGCAATCGACGACACCGGTTTTCATCGCAACATACATGTCGGCCTGTCCGATGATCTGCGCGGCAATCCCCAGGCGCTTGAACGCGGCGACCTGTTCCTTGGCCCAGACGCGCAGCTTGCGGGTCTTGAGGTCGGCCAAGGTCTTGACCGGCTGCTCACGGCAGAAGATCGAGGCCTCCAGCATCGGAATGGCCATGTAGCCGGCGGCGGTGATGCCCCAGTCTTTCAATTCATCGTCGTAAATCTGGCGCACGACCGGCAACGCGCGCTTGAGCTCGTCGACATTGCCTATCGCTCCCTGCACCAGCACCAGGCCGAGGGCTGGCGCGTCGCGTGATACGTAGTTGGACCAGATCATGCTCATATCGACCGCGCCTTTGGGCAGAACCTGCAACACGTCCGCATCCTTGATGCCCAGCGATCCGCCGTTGTGCATCTTGACGGTCACCGCGCCGGCGCTGTTCTTGCCCACGTCTTCGGCAAACTTCATCAGTTCGCGGGTTTCCGGGCGGGATTCGGGAAGCGGATTGTTGAATCGCAGCTCGGAGGCGTGTGCGGCCAGGGCCAGGCACCCGGACCCCAACAAGGCCGCTGCAAAACGTTTCGCTTGATTCTTCATGTGGGGCTCCTGGCGTGGTAAAAAAGCAAACGGTGTGCGCCCAAGGCTTGCACCTTGACGATCAATTCAACCATGATTGCGGATGGTACTTCCAATCGATCCAACCCGTGTTGCGGTGACCCTGGGCACAACACTACCAGTGAGCGCCGTGCGCGTATGGGCCCTGATCCGCGATTTCGACGCGATGCCGGCCTGGAACGTTTCGGTTCGGCAGTCGCGAATCGAAGACGGACCAGCCGATCGCATCGGCTGCCGTCGGGTTTTGGTGTTTGATGACGGCGGGACCTGGTCGCACCAGCTCACCGGTTTGTCCGATGTCGACATGAAGCTGCAGTACCGCATCGTCGCGACTCCCCAGCCTATGCGAATTCCGGTGTGGAATTACCGCGCAGAGATCCGCGTGGCGGCGGACAACGCCCAGGGGCAAGATGGCGAAGCGCAACGCTGCAAGATCCAGTGGGACGCCTGGTTCGACACCGCGCATCCCGACGACATGCGAATGCGCGCGCGACAGGTCTTTCAACAGGGTTTTGCCGGACTGCAGCGCCATTTCGGCACCTGATCAAGTGGGTTCGCAAGCTGTCCGACCCGCCTGCGTAACTCAACGAACGGCCAGTGTGGTTGCTTCGTGCAGCTCGGGCGGCAACACAATCGGCTGGCCATGCGGCGTGTGTTCGGCTGCGTCTGCCCAGGCATGTGCGAGTGCGTGCAGCTGATCCGAAGTGGCAAGGCCACGCGCAATCGTGAGTTCCTCGAGGGCGTCGAGCCAATGGCGGTAGTAGCTGTTACCGTCGTCGCAGTCGCCCTGTAACTGGGCCGCCTGGATACGCCGCGCCAACGTGGCCGCCCATTGCGCCCAGCTGAACACGCCGCGTTCGTGCAGCATCAAAACCATTGCGAAGGCATGGGCCTGCCAGGGTTCGGCGAAATGTCCCGCCGTCGATTTCTCCTGCGGTAGCGGCAAGTCCATACCATCGGTGGCGCAACAGGCGGCCACTTCGGTGAGTGTCATATGAAGACTCACAGGATTACCTTCGCACGTGGTGCTGCGGAGCTTGCTTGGGGCGGCCCGGCACGGCTCATGTCACCGCTTCCAGATAGGATTCCCATGCGTCTACGCTGATGCAGACCGCGGCGTCGCCTTGTGGGCCCCACAACTCCTGTGCAGGGAACGCCACGGTATACAGCCATTGCGGCGCCTCGTCGAACGGGGGCAAGGGCCGGGACACATGGCGGTCGGGGAATACATGGGCGCCATGGACCAGGACCACGGTGCCGACATGGCCGCGCACGTAACGCGGCAGTCGCGTGTGGCCGCCAGGGTGCATGTTGCGGGCGCGGACGCGTTGGCCGAGCGCAAATATGGCGGGTTGATCGATGGTGCGTGCCGATGGTGTACCACGCGCCAGCGATGCGTCGACGGCATCAGCGTGCAGCGTGCGAAAGGGCGCGGACGGTCCGGTTGGCACAGTGCTGGCGCGAAGTTCCTGCGACGTTACCAGGCCTCGTTCCTGTATCAGCCGTTCCAGTGCAAGAATCCAGATCGCGTAATAGCTGCTGCCAAGATAGGTGGCTGGCGGCAAGGATTCACGTGCGGACCGGCCCAGGTCGATGTTCCACTGGCCCCCCGCACCCATGGCCACCGTGACGGCGAGTGCCCGCTTTTCCCATTCGGCGTGAAATAAGGGTTCGTCGGGCTCTGGCAACACCGGGCCGAAACCCTGTTGGCCACCCATGTCATGGACACCGTTCATCGCGGAGATTCCGTCGGTCGGCTCGTCGGAGCACGGGCCACCCCCGTGCCGATCATCGCGTCGCGTGTGACCCAGTTCGCCAGCTCGGAGGGCTCCAGGCCCCGGGCCTCTGGCGGCATCATCGGAATCACCAGGTAACGCAGCTCGGCGGTCGAGTCCCAGACGCGGAACTGTGTTGAGGCAGGCAACTGCACGCCGAAGTCGGAGAGCACACTGCGCGGGTCCATCACGGCCTTGGCCCGGTATGGCGCGCTTTTGTACCAGACCGGCGGCAGGCCCAGCACCGGCCAGGGGTAACAACTGCACAGGGTGCACACCACCATGTTGTGCAGATCGGGCGTATTGGCCACGGCCACCATGTGTTCGCCCTGGCGACCACCAAATCCCATGGACGCTATCGCAGCGGTGGCATCGCTCAGCAACCATTGGCGGAAGTCGGCGTCGACCCATGCGCGCGCGACGACCGCGGCGCCATTGTGGGGGCCGACCCGGGTTTCGTAGGTCTCGATGATCCGGTCCAGCGCTGCCGGCTCGACATAGCCCTTGCGCGTGAGCAATGTCTCCAGTGCGCGCACCCGCAATTCCATCTCGTCCAGATGCGAATGGTCGTGGTCGTGATCGTGCGGGTGTGTCGGGTGCATTGGAGAATTCCTGCCAGTTCCAAGTGGGGGCGAGGCCAACAACCCCTGGTCGAAAAGCCTTGAAGGCGCCGCTTACAATGCCGGGTTGCCTGCCAGTGGTCACGCCACTGCTGCGCGCAGTTTCATCAACTGACTGTTCTGGAGTCGCCTGTGTTTATTTCTTCCGCTATTGCCCAAACCGCCCCTGCCGCTGCCGCCGGCGGCGACATGCAGTCTTCGCTGATGAGCATGTTGCCCTTGGTGTTGATGTTTGTGGTGCTTTATTTTGTCATGATTCGTCCGCAGATGAAGAAGCAGAAAGAGCATCGCGCCATGGTGGAAGCGCTGGCCAAGGGCGACGAAGTTGTCACCACGGGTGGCATGCTGGCCAAGGTCTCCAAGCTCGGCGACAGTTACCTGAGCGTGGAAATCGCGAATGGCGTCGAGGTGCAGATCCAGCGCGGCGCAGTCGTTCAGGTTTTGCCAAAAGGCACCGTCAAGTAATTCTAATTGCCCGGTGGGCATTGACCACGCGGCCCAGATGCTGCGGGAAGCGCAAACATGAACCGATACCCGGTCTGGAAATACGTGATCATCGTGATCGCGATGCTGGTGGGGCTGTTCTACACCCTGCCGAACTTTTTTGGCGAGGCGCCGGCGGTGCAGGTGTCCTCCGGCAAAGCCACTATCAAGGTGGACACCGGTACCCAGCGCCGGGTCGAGGATGCGCTCAAGGCGGCGGGCATTGCCCCGGCCGGTATCCTGTTCGATGGCAATTCGATCAAGGTCCGCCTGGAGACCGGCGACGAGCAGCTCAGGGCCAAGGACGCGATCCAGAAGGCCTTGATTCCCGACCCTTCCGATCCGCCATATGTGGTGGCGCTGAACCTGCTGTCGCGTTCTCCGGCCTGGTTGTCGGCGATCGGAGCCGCACCGATGTATCTGGGTCTGGACTTGCGCGGCGGCGTCCACTTCATGCTGCAGGTCGACATGCAGGCGGCGCTGACGCGCAAGGTCGAGTCCTTGTCAGGTGATCTTCGCACGGCTTTGCGCGAGAAAAGCGTGCGCCACTCCGGCATCAGCCGCAACAACCAGGCGATCGAAGTGCAGCTGCGGGATGCCGCAACCCTGGCAGCGGCCAAGGCCATCATCGCCGACCAGTTCACCGAGCTGCAGACTGCCGAGGTGGCACAGGCCGGTGGCGAATTCACGCTGAGCGCGCGTATCAAGGATACGGCCGCCCGCACGATCCAGGAGCAGGCGCTCAAGCAGAACATGGTCACCTTGCACAACCGGATCAACGAACTCGGCGTGGCCGAGCCGGTGATCCAGCAGCAAGGCCAGGACCGTATCGTCGTGCAACTGCCGGGCGTGCAGGACACGGCCAAGGCCAAGGACATCCTGGGTCGCACCGCGACGCTGGAGGTGCGCCTGGTCGATGAAAGCACGGAAGGCCGCTCGGCCGAGTCCGGCACCGGGCCGGTACCTTTCGGTTCCGAACGATTCCTTGAGCGCAACAGCCAGCCGGTGATCGTGAAGAAGCAGGTCATTCTCACTGGCGAGAACCTGACCGATGCGCAACCGGGCTTCGACAACCAGACCCAGGAAGCGGCCGTGCACCTTTCGCTCGATGCCAAGGGCTCGCGCATCTTCCGTGACGTGACGCGTGAGAATGTCGGCAAGCGCATGGCGATTCTGTTGTTCGAAAAAGGCAAGGGGGAGGTGGTCACCGCACCGGTGATACGCGCCGAAATCGGCGGCGGGCGGGTGCAGATTTCGGGTCGCATGACAAGCACCGAGGCGCACGACACCGCCCTGCTGCTGCGCGCAGGTTCGCTGGCCGCGCCGATGGAGATCATAGAAGAGCGCACGATCGGCCCGAGCCTGGGTGCTGAGAACATCGCCAAGGGCTTTGACAGCGTGACCTGGGGTTTTCTGGTCATCGTTGCCTTCATGTGTGTCTACTACATGATGTTCGGTGTGTTCTCCAGTGTGGCACTGGGCGTGAACCTGCTGCTGCTGGTGGCCGTGTTGTCCATGTTGCAG
>JBKJRR010000154.1:0-2872 GCA_046594635.1 Burkholderiaceae bacterium | reverse complement strand
TGTTGATGTCGCCTGACCAGCCAATCGCCACGCAGGCTTTGCCGCCGGCCACATCGTCAATCATGGTTGCGCTGAACAGGCGCACGTCCTTGCGAACCTTGGCCAGCATCTCGCTGGCGGCCTTGTAGTCAGCCGGATCGTTTGAATAGGCGTCCTTGCCGATGTAGTGCAGGGCCACCGGGATGATCTCGGTCGGCGTGTCCAGATAGGCGATGCCGCAGGACTTGAGCTTGCTGGTGTACTTGGGGTCGAACACCAGGTCCCAGGCGTTCTCCGGCAGGGCCATCTTGCCCAATGCCTTGTCGACCTTGGTCTTGTTGATGCCCACCGTGGTGAAGCCCCAGGCCCACGGCACCAGGTACTTGTTGTCGGGGTCGGCCTTGGTCAGCGTCTTCATGATCGCCGGCTCCAGGTTGGCCAGGTTGGGAATCTTGGACTTGTCCAGTGCTTGCATCAGACCGCCTTCGATCTGTGACTTGGCGAAGACCGTACCGGGCACGACGATGTCGTAGCCCGAGTTGCCCGCCACCAGCTTGGCATGCAGGGCCTCGTTGGTTTCGAACGTGTTGTAGTTGACCTTGATGCCACTTTCCTTCTCGAAGGCGGCAATCATGCCTTCGGGGATGTAGTCAGGCCAGTTGTAGATATTGAGAACCTTCTCCTCCACGGGCTCTGGCGGCGGCGCAGGCGCAGCGGCCGGTGCGGCGGCAACCGGTGCCGGCACAGGGGCCGGCTCTTCCTTCTTGCCACAGGCGGCCAAAATGATGGCCGAAAGCGCAAAAGCGCCGATGATTTTGCTGGTAATTTTCATGACCCGTATATCTCCGTTCAAATTGGTGCAGATACGAATTGCGCAGCCTGTCCACCGCAAGAAGCGCGCCAAAATCATTATAAGTATGACGATCCGGTTTCCAGGTTCATGCGAGATTCCGTGCTTTCACGTCTTTCCAGGTGAGGTCCAGCGCCTTGCGGATCAGGCCAATCATGTCGTCGATGTCCGATGGCGTCATCACCAGCGGGGGCGCAATGATCATGCGATCCCCCACGGCGCGCATGATGACACCGTTGTTGAAGCAATGGGTCCGGCAAATCATGCCGACTCCGGCGTTCTCATCGAACATGCCGTGGGTTTTCTTGTCCTTGACCAGCACCAGCCCAGCCACGAATCCGGCGGTCTCTGCAGCTGCCACCAGCGGGTGGTCGTTCAGGCCGGCGAAACCGCGGGCGAAATATCCGCCCAGCGTACCCCGGACCTTTTGCGGCAGTTGCTCGCGCTCCATGATCTCGATATTGGCCAGCGCCACGGCACAGGCCACCGGATGACCGCTATAGGTGTAGCCGTGGGCGAATTCACCCCCTTTGTCGATCAACACCTTTGCCACCCGGTTGCCGACCAAAACCCCTCCGAGCGGCACATAGCCGCTGGTGACGGCCTTGGCAAAGGTCACCAGATCGGGCTTGTAGCCGTATCGTTCGTAGGCAAACCAAAATCCGAGCCGGCCAAAGGCGCAGATCACCTCGTCACTGATCAACAAGACGCCGTATTTGTCGACGATGCGCTGCACCTCGGGCCAGTAGGTGTCGGGCGGGA
This sequence comes from Burkholderiaceae bacterium, assembly GCA_046594635.1. GTDB lineage: Bacteria > Pseudomonadota > Gammaproteobacteria > Burkholderiales > Burkholderiaceae_C > CAISIP01. Next base: position 1,281 of record JBKJRR010000154.1, on the reverse strand, counting down.
TGATAACGCCGCCCGCGCCCTGCACCGGCTCGGCAATGAAGGCGGCCACTCTGTCTGGACCGATCGCCAGAATTTTTTCCTCCAGCCAGCGCGCGGCCCGCAACCCGAATTCGTCGCGTGTCTCGCCGTTCAGGCCCAGCTCGAAAAAGTACGGCTGTTCGATATGGTCGATGTTCGGAATCGGCAGGTCGCCTTGAGCGTGCATGCCCGTCATGCCACCCAGCGAGGCACCCGCCATGGTGCTGCCGTGATAACCGTTCTTGCGTCCGAGAATGACCTTGCGCTGGGGCTGCCCCAGCAGATCCCAGTAGCGGCGCACCATGCGCACATTGGTGTCGTTGCTCTCGCTGCCGCTGGACGAATAAAAGACATGTTGAAAACTGCGGTCCCCGACCGTCGGCGCCAACGAGGCCAGCTTGGCCGCCAGCTCAACCGCCGGCACGTTGGTCGTCTGGAAGAAGCTGTTGTAAAACGGCAGCGTCATCATCTGGCGATGCGCCGCATCGGCCAGTTCGCGCCGCCCATAACCGACGTTCACGCACCACAGGCCGCTCATGGCGTCCAGCATCCGGTTGCCGTCGGAGTCCCAGACGCAGATGCCTTCACCGCGCACGATCACACGCGCGCCACGACGCTCAAAGTCCTGGGGGTCGGTGAACGGGTGCAGGAAATGCTGGCGATCCAGCTGTCGAATCCGCTCCGTGTCAACCAGCGACATGCGTGCCCTCCTGCTGCTGATCTGCCTGTGGTTTGCGACTACACGGGATCAGACGTGCAGCAGCAGATGCTCACGCTCCCAGGGCGAGATCACGGTCATGAACTCGTCAAACTCCAGTTCCTTAACCTCGGTGTAGACGGTGATGAACTCCTTGCCCAGCACCTCATGCAGATCGGTCTCGCGGCGCAGCCAGTCGAGTGCCTCGCCCAGGCTACGCGGCAGCGCATACGGCGATAGGTAGGCGTCACCTTTCATCTCCGCCTTGGGCTGGATCTTGTTTTTCATTCCCAGATAGCCGCAGGCCAGCGTCATGGCCATGGCGACATAGGGGTTGGCATCCGCGCCGATGACCCGGTTCTCGACCCGGCGCGCCTGTGGCGTGGCGATGGGGGAGCGGATGCCGACCGTCCGGTTGTCGGTACCCCATTCGATGTTGATTGGGGCTGCGGTATTGCGCGACAGGCGACGGTAGCTGTTGACGTAAGGCGCCACCAGCACCATGGCTGCCGGCACGTAGCGCTGCAGGCCACCGATGTAGTGCATGAACGCCTCCGAGGGCGAGC
>JBKJRR010000145.1:0-12363 GCA_046594635.1 Burkholderiaceae bacterium | reverse complement strand
GCGCACATCATGCTCGCCTGCCTGCGCTCGCTGGGCCTGGCCTCGCGCTACGTCAGCGGTTACCTGTTGACGCATCCTGCGCCGGGTACACCACGTCTGATCGGCCAGGACGCGTCGCATGCGTGGGTCTCGATCGCATGGCCGGGCCTCGATGAAGAAAACTGCTGGTTCGACTTCGACCCGACCAACGACCGCTGGGGCTGGGGCACGCCGGGCGAGGACTACGTGCTGCTGGCGATCGGGCGCGACTTCGCCGACGTGTCGCCGATCCGCGGCGTGATCCATGGCGGGGCCAGCCATGAGCTGACTGTCGCCGTCACCGTGACCCCACTGGATCTGCCCGATGCCATGTTGGAACCCGACATGCCGGCTGCAGTACCCGCCTCCCAATCCCAATCTCAAACCTGAACAGGGCAAGCAGCATGAACATCTACGTCAAACTCACCGAACTCGGCATCACCCTTCCGCCCGTTGCCGTTCCGGCCGCCGCTTATGTACCGTTCGTGCAGACCGGCAAGCTGATTTTCCTCAGCGGCCATATCGCCAAGAAGGACGGACAGGTGTGGGTCGGACAACTGGGCAAGAACATGGACACGGCACAGGGCAAGGCTGCCGCCCGCGCCATTGCCATTGACCTGATGGGAACCCTGCACGCAGCTGTTGGCGGCGATCTCAACCGCGTCAAGCGCATCGTCAAGGTGATGTCGCTGGTCAACTCGACGGGCGACTACACCGAGCAGCATCTGGTCACCAATGGGGCCAGCGAATTGCTGGGAGAGGTGTTCGGAGCCAGCGGCGTGCATGCACGCAGTGCCTTCGGCGTGGCCCAGATCCCGATGGGGGCCTGCGTCGAGATCGAGATGATCGCCGAGATCGTCTGATTTTGCTGCGCGGTCGGCCCTGATCCGGCGCCATCGACGAGTCGGCTTGTCGTGCCGGGTCGTGCATTGCAGTCCCGTCGCAGACTCAGTCGGGCAGGCGCTCGCAGGCCTGGTACGCTACGGCCAGCAACTGCCCGTCCGAGACCCGTTGTGGCGCGATCTGCGCCAGCGGCACCAGCACAAACGCCCGACTCCACATGCGCGGATGGGGCAACTCCAGTGCTGCACTGCGCATAGCCGCATCGCCGAACAACAGGATGTCGATGTCCAGCGTACGCGGCGCATGGCGATAAGGCCGCTCACGTCCGGCCTGCAATTCCAGCGCCTGCAGCCGTTGCAGCAGGTCTGGCGCTGTCAAAGTGGTGTCGATTTCCACCACGGCATTGATGTAGTCCGGCCCCCCGGCATCGACCGGCGCCGTACGGTACAGCGACGAGCTCTGGCGCAAGCGGCAACCCGCCATGTCCGCAATGGACCCGATGGCCGCCCGGACCATGGCCTGCGCATCACCCAGATTGGCACCTAGTGCCAGATAGGCGATAACCGGTTCGCGCATGGCGCCCCGGCTTCAGGTGTCGGCGCCGCCCGTCGGCGCAACGCCTGGGCCGCCGCCCGCGCGGTCTCCGGCCGGCTTGCGTCGGCGACGCCGTTTTCGCGGCGCGGCGCTTGCGCCGGAGTCACCCGCATGGCTTTGCCCGTCTTCCTCGCTCTCGCGGGATTGAGCAACAGGCAGTGGCGAGCGACCAACCGGTGCGTCACCGAGGTCTGCCGGTTTGGCCGCACGTGGCGCGCGCGGCGCGCGGCTGCGCTGACCCTGTTCGAGCCGCTGTTGCTCCAGCATATCGCCGCGCAAGCTGTCGCTGGCCATGCTGAACTCCTGCCACCAGTCGGCCAGCAGGTCATCAACTTCACCGACATCAGCGCGCAAACGCATGAAGTCGAATCCGGCCCTGAAACGCGGCTGATCCACCAGTCCGAATGCCGACTGACCGACCCGCTTTTCGAAGCGAGGCTGCATCATCCAGATCTCCCGCATGTCGCCGGCCAGTCGGCCGCCACCGGACACATCGCCGATACGCTCCGAGAACACCTGGTCGATCGCGTCCTGCAATGCCGGAAACGAGGGCTGGCGCTCGGCCGACTCCGTGCGTCGGCTCCAGCCATTGCGCACATCGGCCCACAGTACACACGCAAGCAGAAAGCTCGGTGCCACTGGCTTGCCTTCGCCAACCCGGCGATCCGTGTCCAGCAAGGCCGCCTTGACAAACGGCGACTCGGCACGTTCGACCACCAGGTCGAGCAAAGGGTAGATGCCCTTGTCCAGCCCCAACTCCTGGAGTTTGGCAATCGACGCCATCGAATGGCCTGTCTGCAGCAACTTGAGCATCTCGTCGAAAAGGCGGCTTTGCGGCACATCGGCCAGCAACGCCTTCATCGCCACCAGTGGCGCGGCCGTGCGGGGTTCGAGCTTGAACCCCAACGCCTTGAGCTTGGCCGAAAAGCGGATCGCACGGATGATGCGCACCGGATCTTCACGGTAACGCTGCGCCGGGTCGCCGATCATGCGCATGATGCGCTTGGTCGAGTCTGCGATGCCGCCGTGGTAATCGACCACGATCTGTGTCTCGGGGTCGTAATACATGGCGTTGATGGTGAAATCGCGCCGCACGGCATCCTGCTCCTGCGGTCCCCAGACGTTGTCACGCAGCACCCGGCCACTGGCGTCGACGGCATGCGTCATGCCAGCCAGCTCCTGCCGGCTGGTGCGCTCATTGCCTCCGACCTGGCCCGCCGTGGCGTTGTCCAGATAGGCGCGGAAGGTCGACACCTCAATCACCTCGTGTTCACGACCGCGACCATACACCACGTGCACGATACGAAAGCGCCGACCGATGATGAACGCGCGCCGAAACAGCGATTTCACCTGCTCGGGTGTGGCGTTGGTAGCCACGTCAAAGTCCTTGGGGCGCAGGCCCACCAGCAGGTCACGCACGGCGCCGCCGACGATGTAGGCCTCGTATCCCGCCTGCTTGAGGGTGTGCACCACATTGAGCGCCCGCTCATCGACCAAGGCCGGGTTGATCTGGTGCTCGCTCGCCGGAACGTCGCGGCGCTTGCCGAAGTCGGGTTTGCCGGTAGTGGCAGCGGGTTTCTTGCCCAGTAGTTTGTCGATGAATTTCTTGATCATTGTGATTCGGGAAACAGTTCCAGTATGCGCCATCCGCGCGCAGTGGCGATCGCCCGCAATCGGGCATCAGGATTGGTAGCCACCGCGGCGTCGGCACGTTCGAGCAGAGGAAGATCGTTGGTGGAATCGGAGTAGAAGGTGACGTGGACATCGTCGCGCGTCAATGAGCGCTGCTGCAGCCACTGAGCGAAACGCTCGACCTTGCCCTCGCGCGCCGACGGGACGCCGGCAATTTCGCCGGTGATCCAGCCCGAACCGCCGGGTGTTTCATCGCGCACCAGTTCAACGGCGATGAGGTCTTGCACGCCAAAAGCTTCGGCGATGGGTCGGGTCACGAATTCGTTGGTCGCGGTGATGATGGCCACATGGTCATCGCTTGCCTGGTGCGCGCGCACCAGTGCCAGCGCCTGCGGCCGGATCGCAGGGTGTACCACACGTTCCATGAAATGGGCGTGTGCTGCCATTGCAGCCTCGGCGCCACGCAGACGCACCGCCTCGGTGGCAAAACGCACATAGTCGTGGATGTCGAGTGATCCCGCCTGGTACTGTGCAAAAAACGCATCATTGCGTCGGGCAAATTCGACCGGATCGGTCCAACCGATGGTAGTGGTGAAGACGCCCCACTCGTAATCCGAGTCGATCGGCAGCAAGGTATGGTCCAGATCGAACAAGGCTACGCGGATGCGGCCAGAATTGCGCGCGCCGCGCGGGGAGGAATCAGTGGGCATGGGCGGCAAGTCAGGATTCATCCATCATGGCGCGAATCATCGGCACCGTGACGGCACGTTGCGTGCGCAGCGCGTAGGCGTCGATCAGGTCGAGCAATTCCATCAGACTGGCCAGATCGCGACTGAAGCGCGTCAGCATGAAATCCATCACCTCATCACCGAGGAACACGCCACGCGCATCGGCCGCCTGGCGCAATACGGCACGCCGTTCGGGCTCGCTGAGCACCTTGAGACCGAATACATGGCCCCAACCGAGCCGCGTGCGCAGGTCGTCCCTCAGACTCAATCCCGCAGGTGGCTGGTCACCGGTGGCAATCACGCTGAGCTGATGGGTCTGGGCATTGACAAACCAGTTGAACGCGGCCTGCTGTTGCACCGCGGTGAACAGGTGCACGTCGTCGAGCAACACCGCGGCCCAGGTCTCTGCGAAAGCCCCCGGCTCCGGGTCTTGCGCATCCATCCATCCGACCTGCGCGCCCTGCTCGCGCAGGGCCTCGCGCACGGCCTTGAGCAGGTGGGACTTGCCACTTCCGCCGCTGCCCCACAGGTAGGTCGGCACCGGCGAACGCTTCGCCTGGTGGGCATTTCGCCCCAGCCAAAGCGTCAGATGCGCGTGCGCCAGCACGTTGGGACCCGGAACGAAGTTCTGCAGCGTCGGGCCGGTACTCAGCCCGATGTCGAGCGCAATCTGCTTCATGCCTCAGGGTCACCCTTGTAAAGCGCGCTTGCCAGGTAGGTTCTCCAGGCACGCCGGATGGCCACCAGCAACACCGCGCTGGCAGGCAGGGCGATCAGCACACCGACAAATCCCAGCAACTGTCCGAATGCCAGCAAGGCAAAAATGACGGCGAGGGGATGAAGTCCGATACGTTCACCCAGCAGCTTGGGCGTAAGGTACAGGCTCTCGATCAACTGGCCCAGGCCATACACGACGGCGACCATCAAAATGGCCTTGGCCGGTCCGGCGTTGGCGGAAAACTCCAGCACTCCGGCCAGCGTGGCCATGATCAGGCCCAGACCGAAACCCAGGTAGGGTACAAACACGGCAAGACCGGTGAAGACACCGATGGGCAGGGCCAGGTCCAGACCAAAAAGTGCCAGACCGATGCTGTAGAACGCCGCCAGTATCAGCATCACCAGCAGCTGGCCGCGCAGATACTGGCCCAGTACCAGATCCGCCTCGTTCGTGAAGCTGTCGAATGAGCCCCGTACCCGCGGTGGCACCAGCTGCTGCACGGACACGATGAACCGGTCCCAGTCCATCAACAGATAAAACAAGGCCACCGGTATCAGCACCGCATTGCCGATGATGGCAAACGCCACGCTGCCGCCGAGCTTGAGCGAGGCCATCATCTGTGCAAAGGCATCCTCGAAATTGGCATTGAGGTACTTGAGCACAAAGGCCTTGATGTTGGCGACGTCCAGCGACAGGCTGATGCCAAATCGCTCGAGCAACGGCTTGATCGCCCCATTGAACCGATCGAACAGCACAGGTACCTGTTCGCGCATCAGTGGCAATTCCTTGGCCAGAATGGGCACGATCAGCAAAGCCACGCCCAGCAAGACGACAAAAAACAGAAATTGCACCAGCAGAACCGCCAGCATGCGCGGCAATTTCCCCCCCTGCTTGCGATCGAGCCGGTTGACCAGCGGCGTCAACGCATAGGCAAATACGGCCGCAACCACAAACGGCGTGAGGACCGGTCCGAGCAACCAAAGACTGAAGACGAGGAACCCAGCAATCGCGCCCCATGCGGCGGCGGACTTCTGGGTTGCGGTGAATTGCATATAGCGGGATGGGTGCGAACCCTTAGAATCTGGGCAAATTCTATCGGGGTCCGCCGCGGCCCCTTGTTGCCGCCAATGCTGCGGCAGTCCCCGCACCAAACCCATGACCAAAGCCACCTCCTCCTCCGCCCTGTCCTACAAGGACGCTGGCGTCGACATCGATGCCGGAGACGCCCTGGTCGAACGCATCAAGCCACTCGCGCGCAAGACCATGCGTGACGGTGTATTGGCCGGCATCGGCGGGTTCGGCGCCCTGTTCGAGGTGCCCAAGCGTTACCGCGAACCGGTGCTGGTCAGTGGCACGGACGGTGTCGGCACCAAACTCAAGCTGGCCTTCGAATGGAACATGCATGCCACGGTGGGCATCGACCTGGTCGCCATGAGTGTCAACGACGTGCTGGTACAAGGCGCCGAGCCACTGTTCTTTCTGGACTATTTCGCCTGCGGCAAGCTGGATGTGGACACCGCCGCCACCGTGGTTGGCGGCATTGCCAGGGGTTGCGAACTCTCGGGCTGCGCGCTGATTGGCGGCGAAACGGCCGAGATGCCGGGCATGTACCCGGCCGGCGAATACGATCTGGCCGGCTTTGCCGTAGGGGTGGTGGAAAAGTCGGCCATCTTGAGCGGCAAGGATATCGGCCCGGGCGATGTGGTGCTCGGCCTGGCCAGCAGCGGAGTGCATTCCAATGGTTTCAGCCTGGTGCGCAAGTGCATCGAGCGCGTGGCTGGCACAGGCGCCGACCGCGACGACAGTCGTCTGCCCGCCACGCTGGACGGACAGGACTTCCGCGCTGCGCTGATGGCCCCAACCCGCCTGTATGTCAAGCCGGTGCTCGCCGCCATGGCGGCCCACCCGATCAAGGCGCTGGCGCATATCACCGGCGGCGGACTGTTGGAGAACATTCCACGCGTGCTGCCCCAGGGCATGGCCGCGCACCTGACAAAGGGCAGCTGGCCGCGTACCGAACTGTTCGCCTGGTTGCAGCTGACCGCCGCGATCAGCGACCACGAGATGAACCGCACGTTCAACAACGGGATCGGCATGGTGGTGGTGGTCGATGCGGCGCATGCCGAGGCCACCGCGCAGACATTGCGTGCCCATGGCGAGTCGGTGCATGTGATCGGCGCAATCGCGCCTCTGGGCAGCGGGTCGGCGGTCGAACTCGTCTGAAACGCGCTACAGGTGCCACTGGCGCACACCAGGGTCAGCCGGGACCCTGATGGATCCGTGTCAGCGGCTGGGCGCGCGACGCAGTTCGGACACCCGCGCCGAGATGGCATCGATGTCCAGGCCCTCTTCCACATGGGCCAGATAGGCTTCCAGATCAGAAACAGCAAGCGCGGTATGCCCCAGTTCGGCATGTGCCAGGCCGCGGTCCCGGTATTCAGGCCAGGCCTGTGGCAACAACACGACCAGGCGATCCTGCACCGCCACCATGCGCGCCCAGTCCTCCTGCGCGCGGTGGATTTCCTTGAGGTTGCGCAGCATGCGCGCGACGATCTCACGCGGCGGTGAAGCCTGCAGATACAGACCCAGCGGCACCTCGAATTCGTCGATCAGACCGCTGCTGCGCCGATACGGTTCGAGCCGCTCGGCTAACTGATCCCGGCTCATCGACTGGCCGTCAAGCGGGTCGATGACGACCTGGCCCTTGGGCAGATTGACCTTGACCATGAAGTGTCCCGGAAATCCAACGCCGCGCGCCGACAGACCCATGCCCTGCGCCAGTTCGAGCCACAACACGGCTGCCGAGATCGGAATCGCACAACGGGTGCGCAACACCACATGGATATAGCTGTTGTCCGGATCGTAGTAATTGTTGACGTTGGGGCGAAAGCTCAGGTCGCGAAAGAAAAACTGGTTGACCGCCCGCAGGCGTTGCAGAGGAACGGCATCAGCCGGAACGCGGCGCTTGAGCCGGGCCAGCAGTTGATCGACTTCGTCCAGCACCTGTTGCACGTCCAGCTCCGGGTACTCGTCCTGGGCCAGGCTGACCGCCGCTTCGAGCAATGGAAACTCGGCGTCGCTTTGCACAAGTGACTCGAAATACTCCAGTGGTGTTGGCACCGAGTAGGACAATTGCATTGCACGTGTCTCCTGATTTCCGCCAGGGCGGCCGCTCAAGCCACCATGGCAACATTTTGACGCCGAACCGCGACGCCACCAAATCACCACCTCCGCAACCGCGTTTGTTGATGGGAAATGATCAAAACCGCACGAACCGGCGCAGCTTGAGGCCCGCGCCCCACAAGGCCAGGAAATAAATCAGCGCCGAGGCCACCATGACCAACGCCAGCATACCCACACGTTGCAGATCGTGCACCGCGGGATTGAGCCAGGGCAAGGATCGTGTGGACCAGATCAGGAAAATCGCCAGCAAGGCCGTCGCCGCAATGACCTGGAAGAAGAACACCATCCAGCCCGCCGAGGGCATGTAGCGACCGCGCCGCATCAGACCCCACAACAAGGCGCCGGCATTGACAGGGCGCCCAGTCCGATTGCCAGCGTCAGTCCCGCATGCGCAAACCAGGGCACCAGCGCCAGATTGAACATCTGCGTGATCACCAGCACCATGATCGCAATACGCACCGGCGTGCGGATGTCCTGGCTGGCGTAAAAGCCTGGCGCGAGGACCTTGATCGCCACAATCCCGATCAGGCCGGCACCGTACCCCATCAAGGCGCGTGTGGTCTGCTGCACATCCTGAACGGTAAACGCACCACGATGGTAGAGCGTGGCCACCAGAGGCTCGGCAAACACCAGCAAGGCCACGGTACACGGCAGGGCCAGCAGGACGACCAGGCGCAGACCCCAGTCGAGCATGTCCGAGTAGCGCTGACCATCCTTGGCGGCATTGGCTGCCACCAGCTGCGGCGTCAGCACGACTCCGAGCGCCACGCCAAGCATCGCAGTGGGAAACTCCATCAAGCGCTCGGCATAACTCATCCAGCTCACGCTGCCTGGTGTCAGGAACGAGGCGATCTGCAGATTGATGATGGCTGACAAATGCGCCACACCCACGCCCAACAGCGCTGGTCCCATCAAGGTTGCAATACGCCGGGTACCGGAATCGGCCCAGGCGCTGCGGATCGCCTGCCAGCGCCAGGACACACGTGGCAGCAGGCCCAGCCGGCGCAAGGCAAATATCTGCAGGCCCAACTGCAAAATGCCGCCGCCCAGGACGCCGATCACCAAGGCATAAATCGGCTCGATGCCGATGCGCCCGAACCAGGGGGCCGCGAGCCAGATCGCGGCGATCATTGCCAGGTTGAGCAATACCGGTGTGAACGCCGGTATTGCGAACCGCTTCCAGGTATTCAGAATGCCGGCGCCGAGCGCCACCAGCGACATGAATCCGATGTAAGGGAACATCCAGCGCGCCATCACCACGGCGGCATCGAAACCGCGCGGATTCTGCTGCAAGCCGCTGGCCAACACCCAGACCAGTACCGGCGCAGCAACCACTCCGATCACACAGGTCACGGTCAGCACGACGCTGAGCATGGTCGCGACCCGGTCGATCAATTGCCGGGTCGCCTCCTCGCCCTGCTCGCCCTTTGTCGCGCCCAGCACCGGCACGAAGGCCTGGCTGAACGCCCCTTCGCCGAACAGGCGACGAAACATGTTGGGCAGCCGGAACGCGACATTGAACGCGTCGGTCATGATGCTGGCGCCAAAAATGGAGGCCATCAGCAGGTCGCGCACCATGCCCGTGACACGTGAGGCCAAGGTCAGCAGGGATACGGTCGAGGCGGCTTTGAAGAGGCTCACGGCAGCGAGTGTAGCCGGGCCGTCAGGCGGCCTGCCGGGTCAGGCGGGCTCCCAATGAGGTCGCTGCTACAATCGCGGGCTTTGCTGGCAACATCCTCAGACACAAGGAAATTAATCCATGGCATCTACCAAACCCAAGAAAAAGAACCCGCGCCTGGCGTCGGGCCGTAAGCGCGTCCGCCAGGACGTCAAGATCAACGCCGCAAACACCTCGCTGCGTTCACAGTATCGCAGCGCCGTGAAGAACGTCGAAAAAGCGGTTGTCGCTGGCGACAAGGCCAAGGCAACCGAACTGTTCGCGAAAATGCAGGCCGTCGTCGACTCCGTCGCTGACAAGGGCATCTTCCACAAGAACAAGGCCGCTCGCGACAAGAGCCGCCTGTCCACCAAGGTCAAGACCCTGGCGCTCGCCGCCCCGGTCGCAGCCTGACACCCGGACTGATCACTCAGACCGACCGCACGGAGAACTGGACCGACCGTTCAGCCATCCGCCGTTTGTAACGGGTGCGCTGCCAGCAAAGACGAAAAACCGCCCGAGGGCGGTTTTTTTGTGTCCGGCGCTTGCTATTCGCCGTCAACGACGCGGCGCCTGTCGTCCGTGTTCGATCTGCAGGTTGTTGTCGCGCGCGAAATTGACGCAGAAGTCCCATGCCAGCACTTCGTATTCACGCAGATCGTGATGCACCACCACACACTTGACCCCATCGCGCACCACCGGATGGCACCAGGGTGAATAGCCCAGATGGCTGCCCGGTTGCGGGCCACCGGGACGGAACTGGCTCATGACACCGGTCAGACGCTCCGACCAGTCCGATGGGCGAAACGCCTTTCCTTCGAGGGTTTTGCCCACGATCACGAATTCATTGGCGTCTGAGGGTTGCATCGAAATTACAGGGGAAAGGCGCCGAATGATAGCGCCCTGACACTAACAGGCAGCAAGGCCCCGGACCTGCTGATCGCGCGGGGCGGGGCAGCGCAGGGCACGCAGCACTGTGATGCGCAACCAGCAGCAATCGTGCCAGGGCATGGCCATAGAATGACGACACGACGGCCCGAGGGGCCGCTTTGCTTTGAACGGAACACCATGAACGACGCCACCAAGCCTGAAATTGCTGCCGCATCGCCCCATGTCATGAATACCTATGGCCGAGTGCCAATCGCCCTGTCGCACGGACAAGGCTGCCAGGTATGGGACGTCAACGGTCGCCGCTATCTGGACGCGCTGGCCGGCATCGCCGTCAATACGCTGGGCCACAACCACCCCAAACTGGTGCCGGCGCTGCAGGACCAATTGACAAAACTGATCCATACCTCGAACTACTACCATGTACCGCTGCAGGAAGCGCTGGCCGCGCAACTGGTGGAGATGTCAGGTATGACCAATGTGTTCTTCTGCTCGACCGGGCTGGAGGCCAACGAGGCGGCTTTGAAACTGGCGCGCAAGTTCGGTCATGAAAAGGGCATCACCAGGCCGCAGATCGTGGTGTACGAGAACGCCTTCCATGGCCGGAGCATCGCCACGCTCAGCGCTACCGGAAATCCCAAGGTCCAGGCCGGCTTTGGTCCGCTGGTCGAGGGCTTCATCCGCATTCCACTGAACGACATGGACGCGCTGCGCAAGGCCACTGAAGGCAACCCGGACGTGGTGGCCGTGTTCTTTGAGGCCATCCAGGGTGAAGGCGGCATCCGTCCGATGCAGACCGAGTACCTGCGCCAGGTACGCAGCCTGTGCGACGAACGGGACTGGTTGCTGATGATCGACGAGGTGCAGTGCGGCATGGGCCGCACCGGAAAGTGGTTTGCCCATCAGTGGGCCGGCATTCGGCCCGATGTCATGCCGTTGGCCAAGGGCCTGGGTTCGGGCGTTCCGATCGGTGCCGTGGTGGCAGGTCCCAAGGCGGCGCAGTTGTTCGGACCCGGAAACCATGGCACGACTTTCGGTGGCAACCCATTGGCGATGCGCGCTGGCGTCGAGACGCTGCGCATCATGCGTGAAGACGGTCTGCTGGACAACGCCACCCGTGTCGGCGAGCACCTGCACGCCGCGCTGACCCGTGAATTGGCCACCGAACTGCGCAGCGGTGCAGTCAAGGAGGTCCGCGGCCTGGGCCTGATGATCGGCGTGGAACTCGACCGCGCCTGTGGCGCACTGGTCGGCCAATGCGCCAACAACGGCCTGCTGATCAGCGTGACCGCCGATTCTGTAGTGCGCCTGTTACCGCCGCTGATCATGACCGCCGCCGAGGCGGACGAAGTCATCGCCATCCTGTGCCCCCTGATCAAGAAGCTGCTGGCCGGCGAAGCGCCATGAAACACTTTCTGCAGTTCTCGGACCTGGACGCCTGCGAATACGCCTACCTGTTCGAACGCGCGGCGCTGATCAAGCGTAAGTTCAAGGCCTACGAGAAGCACCATTCGCTGAGCGACCGCACCTTGGCACTGATTTTCGAGAAGGCTTCGACCCGCACGCGGGTCAGCTTCGAGGCCGGCATGTACCAGTTGGGCGGCAGCGTCGTTCATCTGACCACCGGCGACAGCCAGCTCGGCCGGGCCGAACCGATCGAGGACAGCGCACGGGTGATCAGCCGCATGGTCGATCTGGTCATGATCCGAACCTTCGAGCAGACCAAGATCGAGCGATTCGCGGAGCATTCACGCGTTCCGGTCATCAACGGGCTGACCAACGAGTTTCATCCCTGCCAGATACTGGCCGATATCTTCACCTACATCGAGCATCGCGGCTCCATCGCCGGCAAGACCGTCGCCTGGGTGGGCGACGGCAACAACATGGCCAACAGTTGGCTGCAGGCCAGCGAGATTCTGGGATTCAAGGTGCATGTGAGCACGCCGCGCGGCTACGAGATCGACCAGTCGATTGCCGGCATCCGTTCGAGCAGCAGCTACCAGGTGTTCAAGGATCCGATGCAGGCCTGTGCCGGTGCCGATCTGGTGACCACCGATGTCTGGACGAGCATGGGTTTCGAAGCCGAGAACGAAACCCGCCGC
>JBKJRR010000066.1:0-17250 GCA_046594635.1 Burkholderiaceae bacterium | reverse complement strand
CACGGCCCACCGTCCGCTGTTGTGGCTGGGTGGCGGCGCGCGCGGCGCGGGTGCTGCGGTGGCGCGGCTGGTCAAAATGGGTTTCGGTGTCGTGACCTCGGTGCAGGGCCGCGGCATCGTGCCGGAAGACCACCCCCAGACGCTGGGCTCCTACAACCTGCAAAAGCCGGTGGAGGACTTCTATCAGACCTGCGACGCCATGCTCGTGGTGGGCTCGCGCCTGCGCAGCAACGAAACCCTGCGCTACAAGCTGCATTTGCCCAAGGCCCTGTACCGCATCGATGCCAATGCCCTGGTGCAGAACCGGGGCTATTCCAGCGACTATTTCGTGCAGGGGGATGCGGCTGCGACCTTGTCGGCGCTGGCCGATCGTCTTGAAGGCAAGATGCAGATCGATCCCACATTTGCCAAGGACCTGCAGGCAGCCCGCGTGTTGGCCGGCCAGCAGGTCGATGCGACGCTGGGCGCGTATGTGCAACTCAAGAATGCCGTGTCGCGCCAGGTCGACAAACGTTGCTGGTGGGTACGCGACATCACCTTGTCCAACAGCATGTGGGGCAATCGCAGCCCGGTGCTGGACAACCCGCGCGGTGGCGTGCACGCGCTGGGCGGTGGTATCGGCCAGGGTCTGGCGATGGCCATCGGCACCTCGGTCGCAGATACCACCCATGGGCTCGGACGCAAGACCGTGGTGCTGGCCGGCGATGGTGGCTTCATGCTGAACCTGGGCGAGCTGGCCTGCGCAGTGCAGGAGCAGGCCGAACTGGTGGTGCTGCTGATGAACGACAGCTGCTATGGGGTGATCAAGAACATCCAGGACGACATCTATGGCAGCCGCCACTGTTATGTCGACCTGGTGAATCCGGACTTTGCGCTCCTGTGTGCCAGCCTGAAGGTGCCGCATCTGCGCCTGTCCGATCCGGCGCAGGCCGACGCCACACTGGAGCGGGCCTTGCAGATCCGGGGCGGCCCGGTTTTGGTCGAGGTCGACATGAAGGCCTGGGGGCCGTTTGCGGCGAAGTTTGCCGGCCCGATCCTGAAAAAGGACTGAAGCCAATGCCACCACGCTCACATTGTTCGCTGTACGTGCCTCGGCCAGAGGCCACGGCTCTTCGTCCTGTCCGACTCTGCGCAGGCAGCGTCGGAGCCGCAGGACCCAGCCCAAAGGGGGCTGTCAATCCCTTCGGAACGGCCGGGCGGGACTGACATGCACGACGTCACCATGATCGGTTATGGCGCTGTGGGGCGCGCGGTACATGCGGCATTGCGCGGCCATGCCGGCGCGCGCATCGCGTGTGTGGTCGTGCACGCGGACAGTGTGGCCAAGGTGCAGCAACTCGCCGGTGCCGATGTGACCGTGACGGATAGGGTGCCTTTGAATTCCACGCTGGCGCTGGAGTGTGCCGGCCATGGCGCCCTGACCGATCATGTGCTGCCGGCCCTGCGACGGGGCATCGAATGTGCGGTGTTGTCGGTCGGCGCCTTGTCGCAGACTGGACTGGCCGAGCAGTTCGAGGCCGCGGCACTCCAGGGTGGCACGCAACTGCATCTGTTGCCGGGCGCCATCGGGGGTATCGACGCGATTGCGGCGGCGCGCCTGGCCGGTCTCGACGAAGTGACCTATACCGGTCGCAAGCCGCCCCAGGGCTGGCGCGGATCCCCGGCCGAAAAAGTGTGCGATCTCGATAACCTGACCGAGCCGGTGCTGATCCTGCAGTCGAGTGCGCGCGAGGCTGCGCGGCTGTACCCGAAGAACGCCAACGTGGCGGCAACTGTCGCGCTGGCCGGCCTGGGTCTGGACGCCACCAAGGTGCGCTTGTACGCCGACCCCGGCGTTTCACAGAACGTGCACGAGATTAGCTTGCGCGGCGCCTTTGGCGAGATGCAGCTCACGCTGCGCGGCAAGCCGCTGGCCGACAACCCCAAGACGTCGGCCTTGACCGTGTTGTCGGCGCTGCGATTCCTGAACAACCGGGTCAACCCGACCACCATCTGAGCGTCCAGATACAAGCCAGTGACCATGAGCGACAAGATCCTGACCTCGATAGCCGGCCATTGGCGCGATGCCAGCGGCCCGGTGTACACCACCGAATACCCGGCCGATGGCAGTACCGTCGCCACCTTGCATGCGGCCACCGCGCAGGATGTGGACGAGGCCGTGCAGACCGCCGAGCGGGCGCGCCAACAACCCGCCTGGGCCGGCCTCAAACGCCATGAGCGCGCCGGCATTTTGTACCGTATCGCCAGTGGCATCCGCGCGCGGGGCGAAGAGCTGGCGCAGTTGCAGCGACTCGATAACGGCAAGCCGATCAGTGAAACCCGCGCGCTGGTCGCCAGTGCCGCCGGCACATTCCAGTTTTTTGCCTCAGCCTGCGAGACCTGGGAGGACACGATCACGCCAGCGCGTGGTGACTTCGTCACGATGAGCGTGCACGAGCCGCTGGGCGTGGTCGGCGCGATCACACCGTGGAATTCGCCCATCGCCAGCGAGGCGCAGAAACTGGCGCCGGCGTTGGCCGCTGGATGCGCCGTGGTATTCAAGCCGGCCGAGATCACGCCGCGCATGGCAATCGAACTGGCGCGTATCGCCGAGGCCGCTGGTGTGCCAAGTGGCATCATCAGCGTGTTGCCGGGCAAGGGTTCGGTGGTGGGTGATGCACTGGTCAAACATCCGCTGGTCAAGCGCATTGCGTTCACCGGTGGCACCCATGTGGGCATGGGCATACAGCGGCTTGCAGCCGAGAAGCTGATGCCGACCTCACTGGAGCTCGGCGGCAAGTCGCCCACCATCGTGTGTGCCGATGCCGACCTGGACCATGCGGTGGCCGGTGTGTTGTACGGAATTTTCAGTTCGTCTGGTGAGTCCTGCATTGCCGGTTCGCGCGCCTTTGTGCATGCCAGCGTGTATGACGCCTTCAAGGCGCGCCTGCTCGCGGGCGTGCAGAAACTGCGTGTGGGCGACCCGGCCAGCGAGCAGACACAGATGGGACCGCTCGTCAACATGGGTCACCGGGCCTCGGTCGAGCGTTATGTGCAGATCGGCCGCGACGAAGGTGGCCAGGTGCTGTTCGGCGGAGCGCGGCCCACTGGCGAGATGTTCGACAAGGGCAGCTATTACCTGCCCACCGTGATCGAAGGCCTGCCCAACAGCGCGCGCATGTGCCAGGAGGAGATCTTCGGCCCGGTGCTGGCACTGCTGCCCTGGGTTGACGAGACCGATCTGCTGGCGCAATGCAACGACAACGTCTATGGCCTGGCCGCGGGTATCTGGACGCGCGACTACAAGACGGTATGGCGACTGGGCGCCGCCTTGCAGACTGGAACCGTCTGGGTCAACACCTACAAACAGTTCTCGGTCAGCACCCCATTCGGAGGCGTCAAGATGAGTGGCACCGGGCGTGAGAAGGGCCGCCTGGGCATCCTGGAATACACCAGCCAGAAGAGTTATTACTGGGGTACGAACGAGACCCCGATCGCGTGGAGCATGGCATGACGAATACGACAGCAGCGGGTACGACGGCGAGCGCCATCGAAGGCATCGATGGCATCACCTTTTCCACCGAGCGCTGGGACGACGCGCGCCGGTTCTTCACCGACTGGGGCTTGACCGGGGTCGCCGACGAGCCGCACTGCCAGGTCTGGGAGACCCTCAATGGCGCCCGGGTGCAGGTGCGCCGCAGCGACGATGCGCATCTGCCGCCAGCCATGGAGGCCGGTGCCACGGTACGCGAGGTGACCTGGGGTGTGACGGACGCCAGCGTACTGGAGCCCATCGCCCGGGCCTTGCGATCTGCGCCCGGTTTCCAGGACCATCGCGGCGAGGACGGCACGCTGGTCGCGCTCGATCCGCACGGCCTGCGACTGGTATTCCAGGTCAGTGCCAAGCGCGCGGTCGATGTCGCCGGCATGCCGACCAATCCATGGGGCGACGTGCGCCGTATCGACACACCATCGCCGGTATACGAACGCGCCCAGCCGGTCGAAATCGGCCATGTGGTGTTCTTCACCGACAAGCTCGATCTCATGGAGGCGTTCTATGCGTCCATCGGGTTCATCACGTCCGACCGATACCCGGGTCGCGGCGTATTCATGCGGTGTGCGCCCCATGCCGGTCACCATGACCTGTTCCTGCTCGCATTGCCAAACAAGGGCTCGGGGCTGAACCATGTGGCTTTTACCGTGCGCGATATCCACGAGGTGTTCGGTGGCGGTCTGCACATGAGCCGCTGCGGCTGGAAGACCCAGCTCGGCCCGGGGCGCCATCCAATCTCCAGCGCCTACTTCTGGTATTTCGAGAACCCCTGCGGCGGCTTGATCGAATACAACGCCGACGAAGACCACCTCACCGACGCCTGGAAAGAGCGCCACTTCGAACCCGGCCCGACGGTGTTCGCCGAGTGGGCGATCGACGGCGGCATCGACGGCAATACCCGGCGCCAGCCGAATGTCGCGGCCTCGGGCAAGTTCCTGACCGAGAAAAAATAGGTGGGCACCATGCGAGAGGACACGACGACCGACGCCACCCTGCTGCTGACCGTCGTGATGAAGCACCATGCCGGCTTGACGCTGGAGGATGTGCAGTCGCGCATGAAGGCCAGCGACTGGTGGGAGCGATTCCCGCCCGAAGGTGTGCGCATCGTGTCCTGGACCGTGGCCATGGGCCTGGGCCAGATCGTCACGCTGGAGTTGCCGCCGCATCTGTTGCCGGTGGTCAACCTGGAGCTGGAACGTTCGGCCTGGGGCGTGTTCAGGACCGAGTGCTATCCGAGTTACGACTTCGTGCCCGTGCGCGAACGCATCCGCGAACGCGTGCGAAATGGCGGGCAATGAGCCGCAGGGCCGCTCCCAAGGCGAATCCCGCAGCGCGTAGCGCGGAGGATTCTCCATTCTGCCGCAGGCAATTTTTTTTAGACCCCATCCCTGTTTGATTGAAGGAGGTTTCCCATGATCCCCATCGCCGCCGTCTCCGCGCCTGTCGTGGCCAGCTACCTGGAGCCGCATCAGGCGCGCACCCGCAAACCCACGGCCTACGAGGACCTGCTGGGTGACTCGATCGAGCGCGCCTATGCCGCCGGGCACCATGAACTGGACGCGTTGCTGCAATACCTGAACACCGCCGGACCGCTCGGACCCGACGGGCAGCGCTGGAGCGCCGACAGCTTTCAGTCTGAAATGGCGCGCCTGGGCGTTTGAGTTGCAATAGGAGCACACCATCATGACGACCCAACAACCCACCGAAGTCGATGCCTTGCTGACCCGTGGCCTGCGCGATCTCTGGTATCCGGTATGTCCTTCGTCGTTCGTCAAGGACTCGCCGATCTCGTTGCGCCGACTGGGTTACAAGATCGCCATCTGGCGCGATCGCGAAGGCAAGGTCCATGCGCTCGAAGACCATTGCCCGCATCGCGGCGCGCCGCTGTCGATGGGCGTGAACCTCGGCGACCGGCTGGCCTGCCCCTACCATGGTGTCGAGGTGCGTTGTGACGGTCGCGTCACCAAGGTACCCGCAAGCCCCGGTTGCACACTCGAAGGCAGCCTGGCCGCGCGCAGTTTCCATGTGCAGGAAGTGCATGGCGCGATCTTTTTGTTCAACGCGACCGATCCGCACCTGGCCGAGCCGCCACCGCTTCGTCTGCCCGAGGAGATGACCAGTGGCGAGTGGTCGGGTTTCCTGTGTTACACCGAGTGGGGTTCGGACTACCGTTATGTCGAGGACAACGTGATCGACCCGATGCACGGCACCTTTGTGCACAAGCAGTCGCATTCGATGAGCGAAGGCGATATCCACGCCAAGTTTCAGCTGCGCCGTACGGAGCATGGTTTCATGTTCGAGAAAGCCGGCCAACGCGGCGTGAACTTCGACTGGACCGAGTGGTGCGATACCGACCTGCACTGGATGCGGCTGGAAATTCCCTATCCCAAGACTGGTGGCCCGGGCGGCCCGTTCACCATCATCGGCAGCTACACGCCCGTTGTCGACAATGTCTCGGCGGTGTTCCATTGGCGGCTGCGCAAGCTCAGTGGCTGGCAACGCGATACCTGGCGCTTTCTGTACAAGAACCGGCTGGAGTCGCGCCACTGGGTGGTGCTCGAGCAGGATCGGGTGATGCTGGAGTCGATGGAGCCCGATGCAAACAAACGCGAGCATCTGTACGAACACGATGTGGGTGTGTCGCGCCTGCGCCGGCACAAGCAGAGCCTGGCCCAGAAGCAGATCGCCACAGCCAGAGCAGCGGCCGATGCAAAGGTCGCCTCTGCAGCGCCGGTTGACGCGGCTGGCGCAACGGCCAAGGCCTGAACCGGGTCGATCAGGGCTACCAGGATGAGTGCGGTACACAAGGTCGTCGCGCGGGCGGTGCCCGATTTGCCAACGTCCAACTGGACCAACGGCTGGCGCATGGGCGATGAGATCGTCATGTCGGGCATGACCGCACACCCGGCCACCCGCGATGCAGCCGCGGCCGGCCAGCCGCTCGACGCCTACCAGCAAACCCTGCACGTGCTGGGCAAGATCGTGGCGCTGGTCGAGGCCGCCGGGGGACATCGGCACAACATCACCAAGACCGTGGTCTATGTGACGGATATTGCCGACAAGGACGCGGTCGGGCGCGCGCGACGGGAATTTTTTGGCGATGTGTTTCCATGCTCCACGCTGGTGGCGGTGTCTGCGCTGGTGTTTCCGGAGTTGACCGTGGAGATTGATGCCTGGGCACGGCTTGACGTGGACCTGCGCGCCGCGACACCGATGCCAATGGGTTGATGCGGCATACGCAAGAGAAAGTAGAACTGCCATGGATCTGGGAATCGCGGGACGCAAGGCCCTGGTATGTGGCGCCAGTGCCGGTCTGGGCCTGGCTTGCGCCACCGCATTGGCGCGCGAAGGCGTGCAGCTGGTGATTGCTGCGCGCACCGAGGCGCCGCTGCTGGCTGCGGCGTCGGAACTCGCCCGTATTTCGAGCGCAGCCGTTCATGCGGTCGTCGCGGACGTCACGACCGAGGCCGGGCGCGCACGTATCCTGGCCGACCATCCGGCCTTCGACATACTGGTCACGAATGCGGGTGGCCCGCCGCCAGGGGACTTCCGCCAATGGGAACGTGAACACTGGTTGGCGGCGCTCGATGCCAACATGCTGGCGCCGATTGCGCTGATCCGTGCGTTGGTCGACGGCATGATGGCGCGCAGCTTCGGGCGCATCGTCAACATCACGTCCAGCGCCGTCAAGGCGCCGGTCGATGGCCTGGGCCTGTCCACCGGTGCACGCAGCGGCCTCACTGGTTTTGTAGCCGGGTTGGCACGATCCACGGTGGCGCAGGGCGTGACGATCAACAACCTGCTGCCCGGCACCTTCGACACGGCGCGCCTGGCCGGAAACTTCGCGGCACAAGCGAGCCGCCTAGGACTGGAAACAGAACAGGTGCGTGCGCAACGCATCGCCAAACATCCGGCAAAGCGACTCGGCCGACCGGAGGAATTCGGCGCCGCCTGCGCCTTCTTGTGCAGTGCGCATGCAGGTTATATCAATGGGCAGAACTTGTTGCTTGACGGGGGGTCGTTCGGCGGCGTTTTCTGACGCGCCCCGTTGCGACCCCGCCCTTTTCATTTGCGCTTTTCCGCAGGAGACGATTGCATGACGGGTCTGAGTATTGCCATCATTGACGGCCCGGCCGCGGACCGCGCACAGGCAGTTGCCGCGTTGCAGACCCATGCCAAGGCGCGTCAGGAACGCACCGCCAAGATCCAGATCGGGTCGCGCGGCAACCAATGGATGAAGACCCAGGGCAATGCCAACGGGGTGCATGGCTACGACGCGTGGAACGTGGCCGTGCCTGGTGCCTGATTCGACGGGCCGATTCCATCATCGACCGACCCACAACACCAACGGAGAAACACCATGAACCGACCCAACCGCCGTGGCTTCGCGCTGCGTTCCCTCGCCACCCTTTTCGCATGCACCGTGCCGCTGGTGGCAGCCGCACAGACATTTCCCGCACGCACCGTTACGCTGGTCGTGCCATTCCCGGCCGGCGCCGGTCCCGACCTGACGGCACGTATCCTGGCCGAGAAGCTGGCTCCCCGCCTGGGGCAGGCTGTCGTGGTTGAAAACAAGCCTGGTGCCGGCGCCTTGCTTGGCGCCAGTGCGGTCGCCAAGTCGGCGCCCGACGGGCACACGCTGCTTCTCACGCCCAACACCATGGTGATATCGCCGCATGTCTTGCCGCGCGGCGCTGCTGGAGGGATTGACGTGCAAAAGGATCTGGTGCCGGTGATCGCGCCGGCAACGACGCCCCTGGTTCTGGTGGCCCACCCGCAGTTAGGCGTTGGCAACCTCAAGGCCCTGGTTGAGGCGGCGCGCAAGACACCGGGCATCGCCTATGGCAGCCCTGGTAACGGATCACCGATGCATTTCGCGGGCGAGATGCTCAAGAAGTCAGCCCAAATTGACCTGTTGCATGTGCCCTACCGCGGTGTTGCACCGTCCATCACTGCGGCCATCGGCGGCGAGGTAAAACTGTTGTTCACCGGACTGGGTGGCGCAATGCAGCACATTCGGGCGGGCAAACTGGTGCCGGTGGCGCTGACCGAGGGCAGCCGTTCGAAGCTGATGCCCGAAATTGCCACCGCGACGGAGCAAGGTGTGGCCGGTATCGAGCTCAAGTCCTGGTACGGGATACTTGCGCCGGCTGGCACGCCCGAGGCGGTGATACAGCGCCTGAACCTGGAGGTGAACGAGGTGCTCAAGATGCCCGATGTGCAGGCCAAGCTCAACACCGCGGGCATTGAGGTGCTGGGAGGGACGCCGCAGGTGCTGGCCGATCTCATGAAGTCCGACAGCCAGCGTTATGGCAGCTTGGCCAGGGAACTCCAGATCAAGGCCGATTAAGGGAGCACGGCGATGGCGCGGCGACCCAATTTTCTTTTGTTCATCACCGACCAGCACCGGGCTGATCACCTGGGCTGCTACGGCAATTGCGAATTGCCTACGCCGCATATTGACGCGCTGGCGGCGCGGGGCTGGCGTTTCGACGATTTCCATGTCGCCACGCCAATCTGCCAGCCCAACCGTGCGTCGCTCATGACCGGGCGGCTGCCCAGCGTGCACGGGCTGCAGATGAACGGGCGAGAGTTGTCGCTGGGCGAGCAGACCTTTGTCGAGATCTTGCGCGAGGCGGGTTGGCGCACGGCGCTGGTGGGCAAGTCGCATCTGCAGAACAACACCACCGCTCCGACCGCCTGGCCAGGTCCCGGGCAGCGCCTGCCGCACGATGCCGTGCGCGCCTATCCTGGTGTTCATGGGCAGGAGATCTGGAAGCGGTGGGAGGATGATCCCGGTTTCGAACTGGCGTTGCCCTATTACGGTTTCGGACAGGTGGTCCTGACGATCGGTCATGGGGACAGGCAACATGGCCATTGGCGGCGTTGGCTGCGGCAGCAGACGACGGACGCGGACAAACTGTTGGGACCGGAGAACGCGATTCCCACGCCAGGACTCGCGCTGGCCAAACTGGGCCAGGCCTGGCGCACCCGGGTGCCCGAGGAGTGGTATCCGACCCGCTACATCGCAGACCAGACCTGCGGCGTGCTGGATCAGGTGGCGCGGGGCGATACGCCATTCTTCATCCAGTGTTCGTTTCCAGACCCGCATCATCCGTTCACGCCACCGGGGCGCTTCTGGGACCTGGTGCAGCCGGAGGCGGTGACGCTGCCGGCGTCGTTTCACGCGCAACTGGTCGATCCACCGCCGGCAATCCCGTGGTTGCGTGCCCAGCGCAAGGGCAACGCGGCATTCCGGCCTGGTTATGGCAGTTTTGCCTGTTCAGAGCAGGAGGCGCGTGAAGCGATTGCGCTGAATCACGGCAGCCTGGCCAATGTGGACGATGCGATTGGCCGGGTGATGGCGCACCTGCGCGCGCTCGGGCTCGATGACGATACCGTCGTGATGTTCACCAGTGACCACGGTGACCTGCTCGGCGATCGGGGGCTGATGTTCAAGGGGGGGCTGCATTACCCGGCACTGACCCGTGTGCCCTTCATCTGGCACGACCCGCGGCAGGCGCCATTGCAAGCGTCGTCGTCGGCATTGGCGCAGACCATCGATATTGCCCCGACCGTGCTTGCGCGCGCCGGATTGCCGCCTGCCAACGGCATGCAGGGCCGCTCCCTGTTGCCCGTGCTCGAGGGCGTGGTGCCTCGGGTGCGCGAACGGCTGTTGATAGAGGAGGAAAGCCAGCGCAGCGATTTCGGCATGGACCGGCGTTTGCGCATGCGCACCCTGCGCGACCGCCAGTACCGACTGTCGATTTACGATGGACAAACCTGGGGCGAACTGTATGACCTGGAGCAGGATCCGCATGAGCTGTGCAATTTGTGGAACGACCGGGCGTCGCTGGCATTGCGCCGCGATTTGACGGAGCAACTGGCGCGCGCGATGCTGGACGCGGCCGATACCAGTCCCTACCCGGATTTCTCCGCCTGAGCTTGTCGGCCTGAGTTGGCCTGGGTCTGCATCGTCAGCGGGCGCGGCTCGGGCAAGCGGCTTGCCCCGCATCGGTCATCGGCCTAAGATGGCCCGATGCCGATTGAACGCAAGATCCCCTCGAACGTGAGTCCCGAGGCAGCCGCCTTGCTGGAACGCGCCTATGCGATCGACAGCGACGAGGCATCGCGTGCCTTGTACCGCGACTGGGCGGAGAGTTACGACGAGACCATGTTGCAGGGCCTGGGCTACCGCTCGCCTGCCACCGTGGCGCGCTTGCTGGGCGAGCATCTGACCGATCGTCAGGCGTCAGTGCTCGATATCGGTTGTGGCACCGGCCTGGCCGGGCACAAGCTGGCGGAGATGGGTTTCACGACGATCGATGGTCTGGATCTATCGCCAGAGATGATGCAGGTGGCAGCACGCCGCAACGTGTATCGGCATTTCATCACGGCCGACCTGAATCAACGGCTGCCGATACCTGACGCCTGTTACGACGGCGCAAGTTGTTCCGGTACGTTCACACATGGCCATGTCGACGCGCGTTGCCTGGACGAAGTGTTTCGCGTACTCAAACTCGGCGCGCCGTTTGCGTTCACCGTGAAGCTCGAGGTCTGGGAACCATTGGGTTTCAAGAACAAGCTGGCCCAGTTGCAGCAAAGTGGCCACATTGCCGAAACGGTGCTCTTGCACGACCGGCACTATGACAACTCAACCTTGCCCGACGGTGTGTTCTGTGTCTACCGACGCCTGTAGGCTGCCGCCGAAAACCGGCGATGTCGTGTTTGTTAAGCTCGACGCTTTCCGCACGTACCTGTCAGACGCAGGTCTCAAGCCAGATGAACTCTTCCACCGAGCCGGATGCTGCCGGCGCACCGGTACGACGCTTCACCGATCCCGACTACGTGCCGCAGGCCCAGACCCTGGGTGCGTTGCGCCAGCGCATCGACACACTGGACGCGCAGATCGTCGCCTTGCTGGCCGAGCGCGCCTTGTGCGTGCGTGACGCCACACGTTTCAAACTCGACGCCTTCCAGGTCTCGGCGCCGGCGCGACAGGCGCAGGTGTTTGCCAAGGTGCGCGCACTGGCACACCCGCATGAAGACCAGTTTCCAGGTCTGGCTGACATCGTCGAGTCGACCTACCGCACCCTCGTCGCCGGTTTCATCGCTGGCGAGGACCGTTTTTTCCATGCAACTGAAAGGATTCCATCCACATGAGCCCACTTCTCGCAACTCCATTGCTGGCATCGCTGGTCAAGGCCACGGCCGTGGTTTCACTGGCACTGGCCGGCAGCGCTGCACAGGCACAGGCCGACTGGCCGAACAAGCCGATCCGCATCGTTGTGCCCTACGGCGCCGGTTCGTCACCCGACGTGATCGCGCGTTTGATGGGCGAGAAACTCTCCGCCAAATTGGGCCAGCCGGTGCTGGTGGAAAACCGCGCAGGCGCCGGCGGCAACACCGGAACCGGTGCGGTGGCCAAGTCGGCTGGCGACGGTTACACCTATGTGATCAGTACCAATGGTCCGCTGGTCTACAACACTGTGTTGTATCCCAACCTCAACTACGATCCGTTCAAGGAACTGCGCCCGGTCGTGCTGGCCGGTGGTCAGCCCAATGTGTGTGCCGTGCGGGCCGACTCCGGCATCACCAGCCTGACGGAACTGGTCGCGGCCATGAAGAAGGAGCCGGGCAAGTTCAACTTCTCATCCACCGGTGTGGGCAGCCTGTCGCAACTCGGTGTCGAACTGCTCAAGGTCAAGACCGACACCTTCGCCGTACACATCCCGTACGCGTCGTCGCCGTTGTCGGTGCTGGCGGTGTTGCAAGGCGATGTGCAGTTTGCCTGCGTGCCCGGCGTGGCGGTGATGCCGCACGTCAAGAGCGGCAAGCTGCGCGCACTGGCTGTGTCCACCGGCAAACGCAGCACCCTGATGCCGGACATCCCGACCATGAAGGAAGCCGGTCTTCCCGAGATCGAGAATCTGGCCTGGATGGCACTGATGGCCCCGAGCGCCACACCTGACGGCATTGTTCAGCGCATGAACCAGGAGATCAACGCCATCCTGGCCATGCCGGACGTCAAGGAAAAACTCAACGCGGCATTCATGGAGCCGATCGGCGGCTCGACGCAGGATCTGGCGAACTTCATGCTGACCGAACTGCGCGTGATGACGCCGGTGATCAAGCGTACCGGTATCAAGGTCGACTGATCTGATCTGATCCGATCCGGGCAGTGCGCGTTTCGACCGGCATTGAGGCGCCGGCTTTTCGGTCGACGCGGGCAAGCAGGGAGCCCGCCAGTGAAGCTCTGCCGGTGCCCTCAGCGGCAGAGCTCCGAATTTTCAGCGCCAGATGCATACTGGCGCATGCCAGCGTCCGTCACTGACACATCCACGCCGCCTGAGGCCACGGCGACACCTGGCTTGGTGCTGCGCCGCATTGACGAACTGCCCGGTCCCAGGGGCTGGCCGGTGCTGGGCAACCTGCCGCAGATCAGGCCACCCGAGTTTCATTTGCAACTCGAACGATGGGCGCAGCAATATGGAAACAATTTCCAGCTGCGCATGGGCCCGTTCCGGCTGTTGGTGACTGCTGACCACGACGCAGTGGTCGCCATGCTGCGCGACCGGCCCGACGGGTTTCGGCGCCTGGCCCGGATGGAACAGATCGGCCTGGAAATGGGCCTCAAGGGCGGTTTGTTCGGCGCCAATGGAGAAGCATGGAAGCGCCAGCGACGCATGGTGATGGCCGCATTCGACCCCGGCCATGTCAAGCGTTTCTTTCCGGCCCTGGTGACATGTGCCGAGCGCCTGCGAGGGCGCTGGCTGCGGGCCGCGCAGGGCGGCAGCAACATCGACCTGCAGGCCGACCTGATGCGCTTCACCGTTGATGCGATCGCCGGCCTGGCCTTTGGCTCCGACGTCAACACGCTCGAATCGGATCAGGACGTGATCCAGAATCATCTGGACAAAATTTTCCCCAAGCTGTATTCGCGCATGGTTGCGGTTGTGCCCTACTGGCGCTATGTCAAGATGCCGTCCGACCGCGCACTTGCGCGCGCGCTGGTCAGCGTCGATACGGCCATCGAGGGTTTCGTCCAGGCCGCGCGCCAGCGCCTGGCCGGCGACCCGGCGCGGCGCAATGCGCCACAGAACCTGCTTGAAGCGATGCTGGTGGCCGCCGACGAACCGGACAGCGGTATCGATGATGACCAGGTGGCCGGCAATGTGCTGACCATGCTGCTGGCCGGCGAAGACACCACCGCCAACACGTTGGCCTGGTGCATCTGGCTGCTGCAGCAGCACCCGGCGGCGCTGGCGCGCGCCCAGGCCGAGGTACGCGGTGTGATAGCCGATGGCGAACCGGTGACGCCGGCACATCTGGCACAGCTGGACTTTGTCGAAGCCTGCATGCACGAAACCATGCGCCTCAAGCCTGTGGCACCGCAAATGCCCCTTCAGGCAGTGAATGACACAGTGGTGGGCGACGTCGCCGTGCCTGCCGGCTCGGTGGTGATGAGCTTGCTGCGCTTTGCCAGCATCGACGACAGCCTGCTGCCCGAGGCACGCTTATTCAGGCCCCAGCGCTGGCTAGGCGAAGACGGACTTTCGGCGGCATCGGCCAAGCGTCTGTCGATGCCCTTTGGCGCCGGCCCGCGCATCTGCCCGGGCCGCTACCTGGCGCTGCAGGAAATGAAGATGGTGCTGCTCACCTTGTTGCAGCATTTCGACATCCTGTCGGTGGCCACCGCCGGCGGCGGTGCGCCGGCCGAACGACTGCAGTTCGCGATGGCCCCGGTGGGATTGCAAATGCGACTGGCGCCGCGATCGACTCAGGCGCAGAATTGAGAGGTCATTGAAAACCACCTGGGGGCTGCGACATGGCCGATGCGGTGCAAGGCGCGAAGCCCAAGGCCAGGCTGCAGGCCCAGCCTGCTAAGGCGACGCTGCAGATCACCCGCAACGCCAAGCCCATTGCGGGTCTGGGCGGCGTCCCCGCGCTCGGCCTGACGATCCCGCAGTCGCTGCTTCTGCGCGCCGACGAGGTGATCGAATGAAGCGCCGATATGCCGGCCTTGCTATCGCACTCGGCCTCTATGGCGGCGAGCGCACACTGGCGCAGCCGCGAGGTCCGGCCCGGATCGGCTGGCTGTCGTACACCCGTGCCGACTCCCCGCTGCGGGTGTTCGATGCGCTGCGCCTCGGGCTGCGCGATCTGGGCTATGTCGAAGGCTACAACATTGTGGTCGAAGCCCGATGGGGCGACGACTCGCGCGAGCGGCTCGACCTGCAGGCGGCGGAACTGTTGCGCTGGCAGCCCGACGTCATCGTCGCGCAAGGCCCCGCGGTATTTGCGTTGCAACGCAGCGCCACGAAGCTGCCCGTCGTCTTCGTGTTCAGCGGCGACCCGATTGAGGCGGGCCTGGCCGACAGCCTCGCGCGCCCGGGACGCAACATGACCGGTGTTTCGCAGCTCTCGCTCGAACTCGTCGGCAAGCGCATGGAGATCCTCAAGTCGGCAATGCCACAGTTGAAGCGGATGGCCGTGGTCGCCAACACGGCGCACGCGGGTGAACAGACGGAACTGCGTACGTCGCAAGCTGCGGCGTCGGCGCTCGGGCTGACGCTGGACTATGTGCCGTTGCGCGCCGTGGCCGAAATCGAGACCGCACTGGCTACCGTCTTGCGGTCGCGCAGCGAGGCCATCTCGGTCTTCCCGGATGTCGGCATGATGCGCCTGGCCGAGCGCTTCGCGGCGTTTGCCACCGATCATCGCGTCCCTTCGATATCAGGTTGGGCCGAGTTCGCCAAGCGCGGCAACCTGCTGAGTTATGGTCCGCAACAGGGCGCCGCGGTTGGGCGCCTGGCCTATTTTGTCGACCGTATCCTCAAGGGGGCGAAGCCGGCCGACTTGCCGATCGAACTGCCGACCGTGCTGGATCTGACCATCAACCTGAAGGCAGCGAAGGCGTTGGGCATCACGATTCCCAAGACGCTGCTACTGCGCGCTGACGAGGTGATCGAATGAAGCGCCGCGCTCAAATGAGAAATACACCATGCGCAAACCGATCCTATGTCTAGTGGCCATCGTGGCCGCCCTTTTTGGCGACCCTGGCGCGGCGCAGACGCGTGTCGCCCACGTCGGTGAAATGATGTGGCGCGCCAGCGGCCCCTACTACGACACCACGCACCGCGGCTTCGTCGCGGGCTTGGGCGAGCAGGGCTTTGTGGAGGGCCGCAACCTCGTGCTGTTGCAGCGCTCGGCCGATTCAGACCCGGCGCGCTTCAAGCCGCTGGCGCGCGAGCTGGCGGCGGCCAAGGTCGACGTGTTCTTCGCGCCGGCGTCGTTGATGGCCACCGGCGCCTGGTACGCAGACCGCAGCACGCCCATTGTCATTGCCACCATTCTCGACCCGGTGAAACTCGACTTCGTCAAATCGCTCGCGCGGCCGGGAACCCGCGTCACCGGCGTGACGACGATGAACAAGGAACTCACCGCCAAGCGCATGCAGATGCTGTTGCAGGCCGTGCCCGGTATCCAACGCATCGGCGTGGCCATCGATGACGCGATGCGCGACTCCTGCACGCAGGAAGTCGAGGCCATGAACGAATCGGCCCGGCGGCTGGGTGTCACGCTCAGCTACGTGCACGTGCGGGTGCTGGAAGATATCGACCCCGGCTTTCGAAAACTGGTCGAAGGCCGAGCACAGGCCGTGATGATGACCCTGACCAGCACGCGTCATGGACTTGAGCGTGAATATGCCCAGGCGGCGTTGAAATACCGCCTGCCCGTGATGTCGGACGCCGGCTACGTCGTGTCGCTGGGCGCGCTGATGAGCTATGGCCCGGATTTGGGTGACGTGTTCCGCCGCGCGGGCAACTATGTGGGCCGCGTGCTCAAGGGCGAAAAGCCGGCCGAAATGCCGGTAGAAGAGCCAAAGAACTTTCGCCTTTCCGTCAACCTGAAGACCGCCAAGGCGCTGGGCCTGACGTTGCCCGCCAGCGTGCTGATCCAGGCCGACGAGGTGATCGATTGATGAACGGTCGCGCGTTCAATGTCTGTGCCCTGGGTGGCTTGGCCGCGGCACCGTAAAACAGCCTTGCGCAATCCGTGCAGAAGGTTCCGGTGGTGGGCATACTGCTGACAGATTTGGCAACGCCTCACAGTCGCTGTTGCTGCGCGCGGATGAGGTGATTGAATGAAGCACCCGGATTTCCGTTCAAACCAGCAGTCTCACCGGTGGTGTCAATGCGAGCCGTTTGGCCCTGAGGGCAAAACCCTTGGCGTCGAAGGTGACGAGGGCCGCGCAGGCACGGCTGCCCGCATGGTGCAGCGCGTCGGCGAAGTCCAGGCCCCGTTTCAGGTTGCCCACTGCGGTTTCCACCGTCGCGCGGTCTTCGACCTCAACATGCTCGAGCGCCAGCAGATGCTCGAAGACGCGGCAGACATCCGCGGCCGGGTGGCCATATACGCCGCGCAGCACCCATTCAAGTTCGAGCACCACGGTCTTGGGCACGAACAACGGCTCGCCACGCTCGATCACGGCGCGTGCGGCTTCTTCCTGCTCGCGTGCCTGGCCGCCTTCGCGCACGTAGTAGCGCGCGAGCACATTGGTGTCCAGGCCCAGCATCAGCGCTTGCCCCGAGACGGTCGGGTCTGCGGCACGAGCAGGCTGGCCGCATCGAAATCGGCCGGCAGGCGCTTGCCGCGTGCATCCAGCATGCCGAAACCCGAAACCACAAGCTCAGGCGCGCGGTGCACGATACGCA